>CAITNS010000057.1 GCA_903893815.1 uncultured Bacteroidota bacterium | reverse complement strand
GTTTTATATGATATAGGAAATAATATTATTAGTAAAATTCAGATACCTAAAAAAAACATGAAACACATAAATATTGAAAGTTTGTTAGAACAAAAAGAAATAAATAGATGGTCTGTTTTAATAGATGGATTTGGAAATAAGGATTGGTTATGTTATGCTATTAATAAATTTACAATTTAAATATGAGCAGGTCAAAAATTGATTTTATAAGTGATTTATTGGCTAGAAAGATGCTTGATCCAAAATTGAAAGAACGGATTTTTGAATTGACTGCTATGGAGATCAAAAATATGGAGTCTACAGACAAGATTATGTTCAGTGAAATTGAAGCAATTAAAAGGAAAATAGGTCTTGCTGAAAACGAGACTGAGAATACTAAAATGGCTCTTACAAAAGTTCATAAAAATGATGCTTTGCCGGATTACTTAAACCCACGACAAATTTCAAGTTTTTTGATGGACTATAATCAAAATATTGTTTTAAGAAGTACCCAGCATCCTATTGATAATAATTTATTGATTTCAATTAATGAATTTTTGAAGGTTGAGAAATATGATTTTATAAAGCACTTAGATGCAATAAAAACTGAATTTACAGTATTAACAAAACAATACAGTATAAGCAAGAATTTGTATAAGAAAATTAAGGGTTATATTTATGGAGATGCTCTTTGGTCAGAGGATAATATAAGTTTTTCATGGAGCAATCAATCTTTATTGGAGTGGACCTCAAGAAATGCTAACCTTTGTCCAAATCCAGGAACAGATTTAAAGCAAGATTCATTTACCTTTAGTAAAATTAACTTGAAGAGCGGAGAATTGATAAAAAACTTTAATGAACTTGTTCTATTTTTTAAAAATCAAATTAATATTAAGCATGATAATAATTTAAATGATTTATGTAGGATTTGGAATTTTGAGTATAAAGAGAAGATAGATTTTGATTTAGATTTACTTGAAAAAGCAAAAAATATAGCGTTTTATACTGATGTAGAAAAACTATATCAAGCATATTGCAAAATACTTGAATTGTGCATACTTTACCCTCCAGTGGAAGGTGGAAAACCAAAAATAAAAATTAGCTTAGAGGAAATTGAGGTAAACGATACAGAAACACAAATTCACTTTAAGATACATCATATTAATTCAAAGTTCAAAAAGACAATTCGATGGACTAAAAGTAGGTATGGGGAGCAATTTACTGGCATTATTAATAATCAAATTAATGGATTATGCGATTTAGAACTTATTGCAGATTTTGATAATAATAAATATGCAAGCCTTTTAATATGGCCTAAAATAGCCAATTATAAAATGCTAGATTCGTTTGAAGGAGTGTTGTATAATTTAATATTTTATAGATAAGATGATTTTTTTAATTGACGATAAAAGTGAAAGACAAAGTAAATTTGGGTGGGATAATTTGGCACTAAATGATTTCAAAGATGTTTTAACAGCAATATATAATTTAGAACAAATCACAGGGATAAATAACATCATTTCAGAAAATGATATTATTCTCTTTCATGAATCATTTTTTGATAATTCACTAAATAAACAAGAAAAGGATGTAATTGACATTAGGCAGGATCTGATAAATTACGCCACGAAAAAAGGTATCCTAGTGGTTTTTTTTGGAGGTTCAATTGGTTCGCGTTCCATAAATGGAAACATAGCTCACATGCCTGTCGATAAGTTGTATTCTAACTTGTTGGAATTTTGCAAGAAGTATAGAAATGAAAGAGATTCTATAATTATTAATAATATTGTTTTTGGAAAAGAATATTTGATAGAAGAAGAATTAATTTTGAAACACAAAATCTGGGATTTGCTTTATGAGCAAGACCCTGAATCTCAAATTAAATGGACAGCAAAGTTGAATAAAGAAGTAGAAGATTTAGAAAAAGTAAAAAACATTAAGGTTTTAAAAGAAGCGGTAACAGTTGATTATTTGAAGTTTCAACTAAATAAAATTACATATGAATAATTTAATTCTTAAGTCGCCTAGTTCGTTAATAGATGTTTCGGATTTTGATTCGTCTACAATTCAAGTATTAGATTTCAATAATAATATTGATGTTGATGCTTGGATAAGCAATACTGTTTCGGTCATAAATCAAAAACACTTTGTTGGTAATATTTTTATACCACTTTGCTTCGGGGATATTTTATCTGATTTCTTGGGTTTAAGCTTGGCTATGCATATACGCACATCAGTTGGAGTGAATCAAATTTCTAACTTGTTTTTGTATGGAGTAAATAATCTAGAATTAATATTTCAAAATGAAATGTCTAGTATATTAAAAATAAAAGGGGTTTATCTAATTGACTATAATAAAAAATCAATAAAAGATAAAACATTGACTAGTACAGTTATATTAAAAAAAGAAGAACTAATATCCGAATTAAATAAAATTGAATTAAAAATACCTGACAATTTAGGCAACAATCATAGTGTTGCAAATGTGTGGGGCATGCACAGGTTATTAGAACTTGAAGGTATCAGTTCTGATGATATTTTATCTTTAAAAACAAAGGCAATTAATTTGAATAGTGTTTATTTTAAATGGTTGGTAGCTAAAAATAGCAACAGTAAACTTATCAACGATGAAATTACAGAAACAAGAAAAGACTATTCAGAACAAGGAAAAGGACCTAAGGTATTATTCAAAATTGATCTTTCAAAATTCCCAACTAAAAACAGAAAATCATGAATGTGCTGCTAATTGACGATGAAGCTAGTAGAGGATGGAAAGAAATTTTAGAAAAAGTTTTATTTAATGGAGAACCTATTAGCGTAGCCTTTGATGAAAGCTCTGCAAAAATTCTATTACATAAAACAGAATATGATTTAATCATCTTAGATTTAAGATTTGGTGAAGTCGATTATGCAAGTGATCATATTACACATTTTGGAGGCTATAAAATCCTAAAGAACTTTATTCGAAACTCATTTAGGGACAAAAATTTTTCCACCCCAGTTTTATTGTTAACGGCATCAAATAAAGCCTGGAATATTGTTGAAATGCTTGAAAATGGCGTTGATGACTTTTATATAAAAGAGCATCCAAATACAGCGTCAGATTTAGATTTTTCAAGACAAAATTATAAAAGGCTGAAAGAATCAATTCCCATTCTAATCAACATGGGATTAAAACGAAAAGAAATCTGGTTGAAAATTCAAACAATTCTAAATCAAATATCAAAAGGAATAGTAAGCAATAATATAAAAAAAAGAATTGAAGAAAAATTAATAATAGCATACGGCTCATTGTTCCGCAGAACTTCTCAATTAGAGAAAAACAATCTTCTCTTTAACAATGAAATTATTGCATTTATTGTTTTCTGGTCAATACTAGAGGAAATATCACATGAATACTACTCAAGAAAAACTGAAGATGATATTAAGTGGGTTATCGCTAGTAATAATGAAATAATACAATATATTGATAGTGATGAAAAGGTATATTCACGATTTCCAAGTATCAAAGAAGAATTTATAAAAAATGAAGAAATTAATTCCGTCTTTGCTAACCAAGTAAATTTATCTAATCAAATTGTTGGAATTTTACGCTTTAAATTAGGTTGGAGTCATCATAGGGTGAGAACTGATTTTCTAGAAAAATTAAATCGTTATCGTAATAAAATTGATTTTATCCACAGTAGTACGACTGCGATATTAAGTGATAATCTAAAATCGCACGAAAATAGTGCAGAAGGATATAAAAAAATTAATACCATGTTAGATTTCATAATTGAAATTTTAACTTAAAATATTACTGTGCATTTACACTGCACACATTCTTCCTTACTTTGTATTAGAAACAAATAGGAAGAATGGAAACAAAAATTAACATATTAGATTATTTAGGGTTTGACTCTCCAACCAAAGAACAGGTTGTGGCGTTAAACGCTATGTCTGATTTTGTTAAGGAAGACAATACTCAGGACTTCTTAACCTTATGCGGAGCAGCTGGTACTGGTAAATCTTCCATCACTTCTGCCTTGATAGGTTATTTAAACTGTCGTGATATTTCTTATAAAATTGCTGCACCAACAGGAAGAGCAGCCAGAATCATTGGACGTAAAACTAAGTGTCTAAATAGCACAATTCACTCTCTTATTTATAATGTGGATGTAAGTCCTGAAACAGGAGAAGTTACTTTTTCACTTAAGTTGAATGAAGATACTGATAGAAACATCTTTATTATTGACGAGGCTTCTATGATCACAACACTGGTTAATAATAACGAACTAACTTTGTTTAAAAGCGCCAACTCGCTCCTATCGGATTTAATTAAATTTATCAAAGCAGGAAATTCAAAAAACAAAATCATCTTTTTGGGCGATAGAAATCAATTGCCTCCAATAAATGAAACGGAATCATTGGCTCTAGTTCCTTCTTATTTAGAAAGTGAATTCAATTTAAAAGGAAACGTATATTTTCTTACAGAAGTAAAGCGTCAGGAAGATGGTAGTTACATTATGAAAAATGCAATCAATACCAGAGTAGCCATTGAAGAAAATAAACAGTGCTCAAAAATTGATGCTTTTAAATTCAATTACATTTCAGGTGCAGCAACCAAATATGTTGAAGATTACAACAACCACGAAAGAGATTATTGCATTTCTATTAACCCATTTCACAAAGGCAACCAATTATTTAATCAATTGGTTAGAGAAAGGCTTTTTGGTAAAAATGTAAAAATGATTGAAAAAGGTGATTGGATGTTGGTTACTCAAAAATGGTCGCGTAACGGACAAGAATTATACAATGGTGATCATGTAACAGTTGAAGAAATCAATTTAGTTTCTGCCGAATATGTTGGAGGACTATACTTCGCACCAGTAAAATTGAAAGCCAAAAGCCTTGCTGGAGAAGATATCATAATTGAAGATTATATTTTATTGGATAGTATTTCCTTCCCTACCGGTTGTCTACCTATTGAAAAGGAAAAGACTCTTAGAGGTGAACGATATCGCAAAAACCCAGTGTTTCGTGAATCTGGATTCCCTCAGGATGATAAATATGTTGGAGCAATTAGATTGACACATGGGTACTCAATCACTTGCCACAAGGCACAAGGTGGCGAATGGCAAAAAGTATACATGGGTACTTTCAAAATCCCTTCACTGAAGTATCAATATACAGCAATAACAAGAGCAGTTAATAGCTTAGTTTTATATTAGACTCTGAATATCAAAAAAAGAGAATAATTTCAATAAAAATTAGAATTATGTATTAATTTCAATGTAAGTATTTAGTTTAAAATCTATTTAAAATAATTTAGAAAAAAAATTGTCTGAAATAAAACATATTAAATTATCCGAGTTAACTAAACATGTATCGGATGTAATTACAAAATCCTTTAGCGATAGTTATTGGATAGTGGCTGAAATTTCAGGGCATAAATTTTATCCAAATCAAGACAGGCATTATTTTGAATTTATAGAGAAGGAGGAAGGGAAGGATGAACCAATTGCAAAAGTAAAAGGTATATCTTGGCGTTCTGGCTCTCAAAATATAACTCTTTTTGAGCAGGTTACTAGTCAAAAATTTACAGCGGGTTTGCAAATATTAGCAAAAGTAAAAGTAGAGTTTCATGCTGCTTTTGGCTTACAATTAATTCTTCAGGACATAGATCAATCTTTCACTTTGGGAAATCTTGAGAAACAAAAACGAGAAACATTATTGCGCCTAGTATCTGAAAATCCATTATTTATTCAAAAAGTTGGCGAAGAATTTATCACGCTTAATAAAAAATTAAAATTCAACCTTGCAATTCAAAGTTTAGCAATAATTGGCTCTCCCAATTCTGAGGGTTATAATGATTTCATTCACACTATAAATTCAAACATATTTAATTATAAATTTTCAATAGATATTTATCAATCTACAGTTCAAGGCGGTGAAGCTGAAAAAGAACTAATAAAAACTCTAATTGCTATTTACCAATCGGGTAAAAAATATGATTGTGTGGTAATTATACGTGGGGGAGGTTCAAAAACAGATTTAGTTGTTTTCGATTCTTACAATTTAGCAAGAGCGATTGCAAAATTTCCAATCCCAATAATAACTGGAATTGGTCATCACAAAGATGTAAGCATTGTGGATTTAATGACAAATACACCAACAAAAACACCGACAAAAGCTGCTGAATTTATCATATCCCATAATAGAGCAACGGAAGATTTAATTTTAATTCTTCAAAAAACTATAATTATTAAATCACAGCAACTACTTAGTAATTCCCAGCAAAAAGTTAATGCAACAAATATTATAATTATTAATAAATCTCGAATATTCCTCAGTCAATATAAAGAAAGTGTAAATAAATTCAACCAAATAATAATAAACAAAACAAAAACGATACTATACAATAGGAAAACAAACTTAGTTTCACTTTTAAACCAACTACTTTCTAGACCAAAAATAATTACTGCAAATAAAAATACGGATTTAACTAATTTAATTGGGAACTTGAAAGTTTTCTCAAACAAATACCTTGTAAACCAGAAAGGATATTTAGGGCATTATCAGTCAATAATAAAATTAATGAGTCCAAAAAATATATTAAAAAAAGGATTTGCTATAATATCAAGTAAAGGTAAAATATTAGCGAATGCTGAATCAATTAATTCTGGTAGTGATTTAACAATAACAATGGAATCTTACGACATAAATACTAAAGTAATCTCTAAAATAAAAAATAATGGAACAGAATCTAACTTATGAAACAGCCTATGCTGAACTTAGAAAAATAGCAAGTGAAATAGAAAATGAATCTGTTTCAGTAGATGTTTTAGCAACCAAGGTGAAACGTGCATCTGAACTTATAACCTATTGCCAAACTAAACTTCGTTCTACTGAACAAGAGGTAAATAATATTATTAAACAAATGGAAACAAAAACAATACCTAACTGATTAAAGGTAAATTAAGTTTATTTTTTATTTAAGGTGTTTTGACCTTAGATTAAATAGTGATTAGATGTATTATTCTAATCAAAAAGACTACATTCTTTTGAATTATAAACCTTAACTTTTAATATATCAGATTTATCTTCAATTTTATTAAAAGCCCTTTTTAATAAATCTAGAGGCTCTTTATTTACACCTCTACTTGAAGAATTAAGAAATAGGCCAAAACTAATATATTCTGTATTTTTTTGACTTACTTTATTATAATCTTCGAAAAAGGTAAATGAAGTTCCACACTTAATAATTATAGTATTTGTAATTATTGCCCTCATATGTAATTCAATTACCGTTGGTATTGTTTCTTTATCAGTTCTTAAAAATGTCAAATTGTAGCAATCACTTTTGCCAAATATTTCTGTCAATTTTTTATTCAACATTTCAAAAGCTTCAATAAATTCGTCATTACCTGAATACTTTAAGTTTTTCTTTTCTGCTTCTTTCTTCTTTTCAAGGTAACCAAAATATTCATTACCAATAATTACTATATCTACTTTTCTTTTGTTTAATGGTTTAAGTCCAATAGATTCTAACATGGAAAATAAATTGAATTTTAGTCCATACCGTTTACTAAAAATATATCTATCGACAATAATTAAAGAATTTATTGGAAAAATAAATTCAGATAATTCAGTCCAAGAAGTGAAATTGAATCTACCCTTATCTCTACTTATATATTTTTCTAAATCATCTCTTGTACTAAAACATTTCCATTTTTCATTTAACTGATTAGAATTAATATTAAAATATCCGTAGTCACTAGAAATATCATTTTCTAATTTATTATCCTTCATAAAGAAATATTTAAATCCAGTACCAGTTTCATTTGTCAGAATATTTTCAAGTTTATCGTATTCAATTATTGTCGGAGTGGAAGCATTCAAAAGTGTTTTGTAAAAAGGGTTATCTTCAATTTCATGAAAATCTAATTCCTTATGATACAAAATAAAAGTTTTTGAGTTATAAATTTTAGAAATAAATGATTTAAAATCATCAAAAACTAATTCATTTAACTTTTGGGTCATTAAAGAATTAATAAAATTAATATCGAAATAAAACTCCATTAGTTGTTTTGGGCGTTTTTAATTTTTAATAACTCAAATTGCCAATTGGTGGCTTCATCAAAAAAACCTTCACCAAAAGGCTCAGATAGAGAACCATCTTTGTTAATTGATATTTTCTTTATAATTAAATCTTTAATTTCCGGATCTTCGTTTTTATTATCAAAATAGTAAATATTTACATCTGAGGGTTTAATTTTCCCTTTTGCTACCCAATATTGAAATTTTCTTACCATATATTCACTGTGAGTTTCAATAATAAACTGATGACCAAATTTCCATGAAGCATCAATAAATAAATCTGCTAACTTTGATTGAAAACTTGGGTGTAAATTTGCTTCTGGTTCCTCAATTAAAAAACAATTACTTGCACCCCACGTTTGTATGTATTGGTCACTAATTGCTGGATCTAAAGATGAAACTTTATACTTCTCATTAAAAAGAGAAAATAAACAGATTAACGGGATCAACTGACTAATTCCATAACCCAAATCAAATTTTCCACCTGTTTCAAAATCTGTATTAAATAATGAAATAATATCTTCAATTGAATTAAAAATAACCTTGTCTTTAAGATTGAATTCCCTTAACCAATAATTCACGAAATACTCAAAGGGTTTAGCCCATTTGTCCTCATATTGCATATTATTTAATCGAACAATAAGCAATGTGATAATATCTTGGTCTGACATGTCCTTATTAATTTTGTAGTTCCGATTTCTATTTGGTGGAATATAAAAAAGATCTTCTGTTTCTTTATTTAATCTTTTCAAAGCATAATTGAGATTACGAAATAACAGTTGATTAAAAATAAAATCAGTTTTATTTGAACTGGATATGTTAATATTAAAAAGTGATAAATTAACTTTTGCTTCGGAATTTTTAATAATGTCTTTATCAATGTAAAAAGGAAATTCTCCATTTAAACAACTATTCAAACAAATTGAAGTAAAACCAGAAGCTTCAATTTGAAATTCATAGCCATTTTTAATGATATTAATCCATTCAATCTCAAAATCCATTGCTAAATCATAAGATACTTTGTCGTCTTTTATATTAAAAGAGGCGTCACCTTCCTTTGAATAATCAAAAAAATCAAGATTAGATACTTTATTATAGTAATTTAATAAATGACTAGGATTTGAATTATTAGATTCCTGTACATTATTTAAAGAGCAATTTAATTCCTGTTTAAATGATTTAAAAAACTTCCTTTTAAATTCTATATTCTCGGAATGGACTTGATCTTCTATATCAGCCATTTCTTTAAAAGAAATATCTATTCCTGGTTTAAATTTATAATCTTCGACAGTTAAAGGTTTGAATTCTTTATTTTTATTTTTAAGGTCATTCATGAAATTATTTAAATAATCTACATCAATTTTCATTAAACAAGAGCATAAGTTATTAACTATATCACTAGTAATTTCAGCAGAAAAGAGAATTGAATTATTACTTTCATTTATCAATTTTAGACCTTTTACAAGAGCATTATTATTTTTTTCAATAAAATACGTTAATTCAATTTGAAATAAATCACTAAAATGTCTCAGGTCAACAGGAAGAGAAATTGAAAACTCTTTTTTCTTAGAATTATAATTAATATCAGCCTTTTTAAATTTACCTACACTATCATATGGATTAATTAACCTAGGCATAAAAGCTAATTCATATTGGCTTTTTGTATATATATCTTCTGGATCATACTTGTCATTTTTAGTTTGTGAACTTATAAAATTACCAAATTCACTAATCTCTCTTTTAAAAAAACCTTTACTTAGAATAAGTGAATTAATTAATGTACTCTTCCCAGAGCCATTTGGACCGATAATTAAATTAATTGGTGCCAGTGTAATTTTTTTTTCCTTGTTAATTGCTTTATATCCTTTTACTGAAATGCTTTTCATTTTACTAATCCTCTTAAATAGATTTTTAACCCTTATTTTGATTTATATTTACGATATCTATACATATCTAAAATTAATAAAATTATTCTTTTAAAATTTATTAATTTAAAATTAAAACGCTAGTTTTCATTTTCAAATTTGGTTATTTTTTCAACACTTGCAACCCTATTTGGTATCCTAATATCAGAAATCTTACCATTTTCAAATAGTAGCACTAATTTTATTTTTAATGTAATATCATCTTTGAAAATTGAGTTTTGATACTCATCATGAGTTTGAAAGTTATCATTGTCACTATTAGTCATTGGTGCATAATAAAATTCATACATTTCGGAACCTGGGTAATAATCAAGGGATATTCCTTCTTCAAATTTAGAGTGAAACATTCTTGTGTTTAATGTGTCAAACTGATTTTTTAACCAATGCAATAATTGCCAGTTATTCATATATCCCAAAAACTTTGAATTCTCTCTAAGTAATGGACCGACCATTTTCTCATCCATATTCATCATAGCCAGTATGAAATTATAACGAGCAAAATCATTAGATTTTTTTTGTTCTGAGTTTTGTTTGTTGGCTATGTGTTTAATCATGTTTATTTTTTTTGGTTATACAAATTTATCTCCTAACTGTGCATCCTATCTGCACATCTGTATATATTAAAAAATATAATTAAATATGATAAGCTCTTTAAAATAAAACTATTTTTAGTCCTTAATTTCAATTTTGGTATATATTATTTAAATCAAAAAAACGCAATAGTATTAATCTTAAAAGAAGAAGGGTACCTTACTATTCAAGTGCTGCTGAAGATCTTCAACTTCCTGATAATTCTCGTAATTATTAGTTATTTTTTTTAACTCTCTTAAATATTGATTCATTTTTATAATTTTCTTAAATCAAAATTAGGTCATGAAATGCAAAATAATAGTTTGGTTAATAACTATTAAAGTGCTGATTTGTAATTCAATTAAATTTTTGAACAGCTGTATCTTTGTTAAAAAGCAATGTTTCTGTTAAAATCTTACTATGGAAAATCAAACTGCATTTGAGGAAAACATTTTCTGAATTGTTGTGTTGGAAAATATGATTTAATATTAAATAATTCATCGAAATCCTCTGTTGACAATGCTTTATGTGAAATAATTTTTAGTAATGGATTGAATCTAATAGAAATTAAACAATTAATATGTTCTTGTACCATACCATTATAGGCAGAAATAGCATATAACAAAGCTTTAGGAATTTGATCTTCTAAACTACAAAGGTTACTAAGGATAACATAAATATCATAACTTGATTTCTCCTTTAAATCAATACGTTTAATCTTAAGCCCTTTTATAAAAGTCTTTGATTTAGTAATATCTTTTTTATCATCGCTACAGCCTAACACCAAAGGAACTTTATTTAATTTAGTATAATGAATAATTTGAAGCAAGAAAATAGTATGCTTTGATGATTTTTTATAACAATATTGAAGATTGTCTATAACAATTAACTCTTGTTGTAACAGATGATAAAAAAATAAATTATAATCATTATCTGTTTTTAATAATGAACTAATATAAAGCAGGGATTGAGCTGTAATATATATATAGAGTTCCGCTTACTATAAACATAGGTATTACATAACCCACAGATTAAATGTGTCACACCGCTGCCTTTTTTCCCAGACACAACCAAAAAATGATTTACAAAAGTCATATCAGGATAAATACTAACAGTATCCTCTTGGCTACTGAAATAATTTCCAAAGGAAAAATATCTATTCGGCTTAGTATTTAGTAGCTCAATAAAATTCATTGTACAATGTCATACAAATTTAGACCATATAAATTTCACTATCACTATGGTTAACAACTATTAAAGTGCTGATTATAAATTCAATTAAATTTTTAAACATGTGTATCTTTTTTAAATAATACCCATTTTATATAAAGTATGAAGTGGATAATAAAAGCATTAAAAAACGACAAGCTTGTCAACATAGTATATTATTTTCTGGTTTACTGCAATTTTGTGTCATAATATTTAAAACAAAAAAACATGAAAAAATTATCATTCTCAAAAGAAGCAGGAAACTGGTACATCAATCTAAAATTTTGGTTAGGCCCTAAATCAGCCTTAGAAATGGTTCAGGGCGCTGATAGACTATTAGACAAATTATCACATCAAAGTAATTACGTTAAAATAAAAGTTTATGAAACGCCACAAGATAATTCCTTAAAGGTATCACTCATTACTCCCAACAAATTAACAAATGGTGGTAATTATAAAATTGAAGGTCCGCAAGGTTTTCCAAAAAAAATGTGGCTCTGCAATGTTACGCGTTATGTTTATTTAGGTAGAATGCCAAAGGAACTATACATTAAAGTGTGTAATTAAAAATAAAATTAAAAAAATAAAACTTAAAATTTAAAAAATGAAAAATCAATATCATTATATCATTGACCAAAGCGGATCCATGTCCGACTGTCAAAAAATTACAGTAAACTGTATAAACGAACAATTTGCTACAATTCAAAACTTAGCTATTGAAGAAAAAAAGCAAGAGTTTAAAGCATCACTTCATTTTTTTAACGATTATTTAAGGACAATGATAAATCAGCAAACTCCTATGAATTTGCCCAAATTAAATTTAAACGATTTTTGTCCAAGTGGTAATACCTCATTGTATGATGCCATTGGAACTATTGCCTCTGCCGAAAGACTAAACTCATCAAGCTCCGTAAAAAAAGGAGAAAAGAAAGTTGTATTTGTTATTATTACAGACGGACATGAAAACAGGTCGCTTTTGTTTAATTTCGAAAACATTCGTAAATTAATTCTCGAAATGCAAAATGAAGGTTACATTTTTATGTTTTTAGGTGCTATAATTGATGCTAAGAATGTAGCCACAAAAATGAATATTAAAGAAGAGCATGCTCATTCATTTTATAAAAAAGATATGAATTCTGTTTTTAAAAAAATGGGAAATAGTTTAACTGGACTTGCAAAAAACGAAATGGACTGGAATAAATTTAAAAATTAAAAAAAATTGAGCATGAATGTTTGGCTTGTTAGAACAGAAGATTTTAATGAAAAATCACTTGTAAAAATAGAGGAACTTTTAAATGCTTATGATGGTCCTTTAACATTTAATAGTCATAAGCATATCATTCCAACCTCAATTTCTGCCAGTGGAAGTATTCATCCTGACGAAGCTATGATTTATATAGCGGATTTTAGAAAGTCACACAAAATAGCTCAAACAGATTTTGTTTGCTTATATACAAACACCCGATTAACAAATAATTTCTTTACTCATGGTGATGGTTTAAAAAATTTCATGATCCATAGCGCTGATTGGGGTTTATATACAAATGCAGGCAATGAGTTTCCTGATGCCTACCTACTCTATTCCAATATTTTAAAGTCCTTTGTTTATGAAAATTATGATATGATGTATAGTCATATGCATAAAGATAGTTCATTAGGATGCTATATGGATTTATGTATTCATAAAAGAGAAATTTTATTAAAACTTAGAACAGCAGATATTTGCGATAAATGTCTAGAACATATTCATGCTAAACATATTGATGGAAGAATTATTGGACAGATACTAGATGCTTTTGAAGGTTTAAGAAAACAATTGCTGTTTAGAAACAGACTGCAACTAGAAACTAAATTGAGCAGACTAGAAATCACACAGAAAGGTAGGTTTATCCTAACAGATTATGGTAATATTGAATTAAAATTTTCTCCGTTACGAAAAGCAATTTATAAATTATTCCTTGAATCAAAACAAGGCTATACCATGGCCGATTTATTAGACTCAGATGGTAAATTAATAAAGCTTTACCAATCCTTTCAACCCAATAAAACAACAGAGGAACTAAGTACAACAATTAAAAATATCTGTGATCCTCACTCTATGAGAATTCATGAAGAGATTTCAAAAATCAATGCTGAAATAGTGAAAAAATTAGGGGAACGAATCTCTGTAAACTATATCATTTCAGGAGAAAGAGGTGAAAAGAGAAAAATCAATTACAACTCAATAAAAGATAAAACTTATTAAAAATTATTAGTGAAATTGTTATGGATAATCATTCAAAACAACAAATATTATACTTACTAATCTTTCTATTTATCAAGGCTCTGCATAGTTATTCGAAACAAAAAGAAACAAACTCTGATGAAAAAAAAGAAAACGAAGCATTAGAGTTTAATAATTTAGGGTTACAAAATATGAAGCTAAAATGCTATCAAAAAGCCATTGAGAATTTCAACAAAGCCGTCATATTAAATCCAACAAATTTATATTATAGCAATAGGGCTTGTGCATATGCTGATGCTAAAATTTATGATAAAGCATTGGATGATTACAATTACTTATTAAATAATAATAATAAAGAAAAGAGCTACTATTTTGGAAGAGGGGTTGTTTTGTATCAAATGGAAAAATACGAATTAGCGAAAATTGACTTTGAGAAATCGAGTGAATTAGGATTTAATTTAGCAAAAGATTATTTAAGGCAATATTTTGAAGCTATACCTGCATGGATAAATGGTGAAGAACCAATAAACCATAATGTTTTTATGCATGAGCAAAAAACAAGACATTACAAAAGACTTTTATATTCTAAAAATCAAGAATCAAGTTATTGCCAAACTTTTTATTATAGCAACCAAAGCTATGTTAATCTTTTTTTAAACTAATAATTTTAAAATGACAAAGAAAAATAAAAGAAGATTATTAGTTATACTATCTATAATAATAGTTGGCGCAATTACATCTATAATTTATTACAATAAAAAAATAAAAAATAAACATGGAATCATAAACAAAATATCTGACCTTAAAATTCCAACTTCATACGAAAACGGAATTCTTGGCATTGATGTATCTAAGTGGCAAGGAGAAATTAATTGGAAAAAAATTGTTCAAAACAACAAAATTAAATTTGCTTATTGCAGGTCAACTTGTGCCAATATATTTGGACGCTTAGATACCGATGAAAGTTATGCCAGAAATATTGAAAATTTAAAAAAGTATCCGCAATTTAAAAAAGGTTCTTATCATTATTTAAGTCCTTACATAAGCGGTAAAAAACAAGCAGATTATTTTATAGAAAATTCCATTTTTGAAAAAGGTGATTTAATTCCGGTTTTAGATATAGAAAAAGCTCATAATTTATCAAAAACTCGCTTAATAAAAGTAATTAATGATTTTATTCTAGAATTTAAACAAAAAACAAAACTGGAAATCATGATTTATTCCTATCTAAGTTTTTACCGGGATCATTTAATAGATCAATTTCCGAATAATAAACTATGGATAGCAAATTACAGGAATAACGATTATAAAATAAAAAACACAAATTGGAACATTTGGCAATATACCGAAACAGGGAAAATGATAGGCATTAATGCATACGTTGATATTAATGTTTTTAATGGCGATTCCTTAGATTTAAATGATATCCTAATACAATAATTTATGATAGATTTAACCTTTTCCATAGTGCAACAATCTTTAGAGTGGGTTGCAAAAAAAACACATCGTACATATAATGAAGTAAACATTATACTTTATTATTTTCTCATTCCATTTACTTGGGCCATAATGATAGATTATATTTTTAGTTTAGCATTAATTTTTTCAATCTCCTATAGTTTGTTATCCATAATTGTTGTTGTAAGTTGTAAAAACTTTACAAAATTTTGCAATTGGTTATTTGATAAATCAGTTGATTTTATAGATTACTTCGGTGATTATTATAAATCATCTGTATGGCTTTGTGTTGCAGTGCCCTTTGTTATTTATATAGTTTTAGGAGTTTTTGTTTGTAAACATTTTAAAGGATATTTTTAAAAATGAGAACAATCAAAATAATACTCTATGCGATTTCACTAAGTATTTTAATCGCTTGTAATCCATCAACAAATAAAGTTGAAAGCGCAAAAGAAATACCTATTGAACAATACAACTTGAAGGTAACTCAGGCAATAGATTACTGCAAAAGAAATCATTTAAATACTGATTTTTTTATACTCATTGATCTTAATCGCCATTCTGGTTTAAAACGTTTTTATGTTTGGAATTTTAATCAAAAACAAATTAGCGAAAGCTACTTAGTAAGTCATGGTTGCGGTAATGCTCCTTGGGAATCTGATAAAACCAAAGAAAACCCAAAATTTAGCAATATAGATAAAAGCCATTGTTCATCTATTGGAAAATATATTATTGGAGATCGAGGAGTTAGTATTTTTGGGATCAAAATCAAATATTTATTACACGGACAAGATTCAACAAATTGTAACGCCATTAAAAGAGACATTGTTTTTCATAGCTGGGATAAAGTAACAGATGATGAAATTTATCCTAATGGCACTTTAGAAGGATGGGGTTGCCCTGCAATTTCAAATAAGGCTATGTTGGTATTAGATAAAAAAATCAAAGCCTCACAAAAGAAAATATTAATGTGGATTATTTAAAAAATAAATGAAAATAAATAAAATTATACTTGGCATATTTCTAACTTTTTTTGTTAAAATAAGTTTTGGGCAATCTAATTTTGGTAATAGGTTAGCAGATTCTGCCTTTAACATAACAAAGCAAAAGGTGAAATATGACCCAACCTATTTTCAATTAAAATATCCAAATGGAGATGTTCCATCTGGCAAAGGAGTTTGCACTGATGTGATAATTAGAACTTATCGCAAATTAGGAATTGATTTACAAAAAGTAGTTCATGAAGATATTAAAGCTAATTTTGATAAATACCCAAAAAATTGGGGGTTAAAAAATCCTGACAAAAATATTGATCATCGGAGAGTACCAAACTTAATGGTATTTTTTGCCAAGTACGGAAAAGAAAAAATAATTACAGTAAAACCAAATGATTATTTGCCGGGTGATATTGTATGTTGGAATTTAGGCGGCGCCACTACACATATTGGACTAGTATCAAAAAAGAAATCTCAAGATGGTAAACGTTATATGATGATCCATAATATAGGTAGAGGACAAGTATTAGAAGATTGTTTATTTGCTTATAAAATAATTGGTCATTATGAGTATCATAAATAACATTGAATGAATTTCCTTTTATAGCTATTTTGCTTTAATTTTAAAGTAGTGTTAAACATAAATTAATATTTATTTATATTTTGCTAATTCTCTATCTGGATATAAACTCAAAATGATTATATTTAGTTATATAAAATTGAAAATCACCACACTTAAGATTAAAATATGCAAATTGGAATGAATTTATTTTTTATTTAATTGATTTATTATCAAAACTATGACGACAAGACCCGAAGAAGAAAGTAAATTAAAACAGACATTTGGTTTTGACAGCTTTTATGACGACCAATGGGAAACGATTGACCGAATTTTAAAAGGTGAAAGAGTTTTGCTTATTGAGAAAACTGGTTTTGGGAAATCACTTTGTTTCCAATATCCTGCAACTATATTTAAGGGGACAACCGTTATTTTTTCACCTCTTATTGCATTAATGAGAGACCAAGTGAAAAAATTAAATAGTTTAGGAATTGTCGCAAAATGTATAAACAGTGAGCAAACACCAGAGGAAAATACTCAAATAATTGAAGACGCTAAAAGTGGCAAGGTCAAAATATTATACATAGCTCCTGAAAGACAAGAAAACAGTGAATGGATAGAAGCAACAAGACAAATGAATTTATCAATGGTAGTTATTGATGAAGCTCATTGTATTTCTGTTTGGGGTCATGATTTTAGACCTGCTTTTAGGAGGATAATTAATCTTGTAAAATTACTTCCAACTGGATTGCCAGTTTTAGCAACGACTGCAACAGCAACAAAAAAAGTGGAGACTGATGTGGCTTCTCAAATTGGAGGAAATATTTCAGTGTTAAGAGGTAATTTACTTCGGGAAAATTTCAAATTATATGTTGTGAAAGTCAAATCGGAAGATGAAAAACTAGTTTGGCTTGGACAGTATTTAGGCAAACTAGAAGGTACTGGAATACTATACACTGGAACAAGAGTAGATACTGAAATTTATTCGAAATGGTTTGAACACCTTAAACTTTCAACTATTGGATATAATGCTGGCTTAGATACTGATTCAAGAATTGCTATTGAAAATGGATTAATGAGCAACAAATGGAAATGTGTAATATCAACCAATGCTCTAGGCATGGGTATCGACAAGGCTGATATTAGATTCATTATTCATACTCAAATTCCACAAAGCCCAATTCATTATTACCAAGAAATTGGTAGAGCAGGCAGGGATGGAAAGCCTTCCAACATCATTCTATTTTATAATCCTGAAGACAAGAAACTTCCTGAAGCTTTTATTGAAGGAGGAAGGCCTTCAATTTCAAAATATGAAAAGGTAATCAATGCAATACGTAATGAGCTATTAGGTGAAAGAGAATTAATGAGAAAAACTAATCTGAAACAGACACAAATACGAGTAATCAAATCAGATTTGGTTGAACAAGGAATTATTAGAGAAGTTACAGTTGGACGAAGCAAAAAATTTGAATACATAACAAATGCACCGGCACTAAACACAAAAGCCTTTGAGGACTTACGAAACACTAAAAAAGCTGATTTGGAGCAAATGATTCAATATGTAGAGACTTCTCAATCAAGAATGAAATTTTTATGCGATTTCCTTGGAGATTCAACAACTCATAATTTTACAAATTGCGACAATACTGGCTTAAATAAAATTACTGTAAAACCAAATGAAGATTGGATGCAGAAACTTCAAGATTTCAGAGAAGATTATTTCCCAAACCTTGAAGTTGAAGCAAGAGGTTCAAATATTGTGAATGGAGTAGCAGCAAGCTACTACGGAGTTTCAAATGTTGGTGCTGCATTGCACCGAAGTAAATACGAAACAAAAGAAGATTTTCCAGACTTTTTGCTAAAACTATGTTTGAAAGCTTATCGTAAAAAATTTGGTAAAGAAAAATTTGATTTTATCGCTTACGTTCCGCCAACATCTTCGGGAGACCTTGTAAAAAACTTTGCAACAAAACTCTCGCAAGTTTTAAATTTTCCAATAACGCATGACCTTGTAAAAACAAGGCAAACAAAGGAGCAAAAAGTATTTGAAAATAGTTATTTGAAATCTGATAATGTTAGCGGAGCATTTTCATTTAACAATCCTAGTATTTTAGCTGGAAAGAGCATTCTACTCGTAGATGACATATTTGATAGCGGAGCTACAATTAAAGAATTGGGGAAATTATTTACTACCTTTGGAGTTATAAAAATTGCTCCAATTGTTATCGCAAGAACTGTTGGAGGAGATTTAGTATAATGAGACAAAGGACTTGTTCACATAGAATCTCAGAATTGTATAATGAGATAATTTTAAGTGCTAAATTCAAAGATGAATTTAGCAGACAGGAATCCTTTTACCAAAACAATACCTATGTTACCATTTTTAAAGACAAAGGATTCAAAGCAAAACTTCTGATTATTGACAAAGAAAGTCAAAACATCATTTTTGAAAACATTTGGGATAATTCTTTCATAATATACAATAACATACAAGAAGACAAATTTTTATATTCTGTTAATCCTGACGATTCTCAAATCGATAAATTCAAGAACCCCTTACTTAATAATGGTCTTATAGAGGATTTTGAAAATAGAAAACACTCTTTCATTACACAATCGATTAAATTAACAGATGTACTGTTAAAAAATGAAATAATTTATTTAATAGGTGAAGTGTTAGCACCAAATATTAATAAGCCAATTTCTAATTTTGATCAAAAAATCGGGGTAATAGATTTTGATATATTTAATCAAGAATATTTTACAATTAATTTTTTAATTGGAATAAATACAGATAATCTAGAATTAATAAAAGGCAATTACTTTACAGGAGGAGGTAATTTGAAAATTTGGTCTCGGGATTTTCCATTGAAAAATACAGTCTTAATAGAAATCTATAATTTCGAATATGCAGAAGAGTTATCATACATTGTTAATTATAAAAACAACATTTTTAAACCAATACACCCTTCTTTTTTAACAGAAATAAGTTTGAATTATATGTTAGTAAAGCCATACATACAAAGTACGCATTATGGGCATTATGAAGATTTTAAATTAATCAGACTTTCAGACCTTGAAGAAATTGATTTGTTTAACTATTTGCCAACTGATGTATTAGAATATATTAATTCATTAAAATTAGATTCAATATCTAATGATTCTATACATAATCAGTTTATTGAAAATGACATTTTATTTTTTGGTGACTATGAATTTTCTTGTGATAATTTATTTAATTTAACTTCAAAAATCAAGAATAACCATAAGCAACAAGAAGTCAAATTAAAGACGTTGATCCCTATTAATAATAATGAAATAAGCGGATTTGCACTAGATATTCATACTATTAAAAGTACATTATTAGATGATGGAAAATTTGAAACTACAAGGACAGATTTAGGAGAATTATTGTTTCGACTTAAATACAAATTTGATAGAAGTACAATAGAAGAAATTGCGATAAAATGCTCAAAAGTTATTAAATCAGCCTATTCTGATATTGATGTAATAATTCCCGCACCGCCTTCAAACTTGGAAAGACCTTTTCAACCAGTTTTCGAAGTAGCTAAAAGAATAGGAGAGCTAACTAAAATACCAATAGATTTAAATTATGTTATAAAATTACCAACGGAACAAATCAAAAGCTTAAACAATCAAGAAGACAGGAATATAATTTTAGATAGATCTATTTCAATTACAGATGACAGATATAAAAATAAGAATGTTTTAATTTTTGATGATTTATATAGGTCTGGAGATACTTTAAATGCGATTTCAAAAAAATTATTAAGTCAAGGAAAGGTAAATACTGTGAAAGTTTTATGCATAACTAAAACAAGAAATAAAAGATGAAAAACGAAGCAACATATTGGATATCATTAGCCCATTTACCAAAATGGGGGTACGGAAAGATAAATAGTCTAATTGTGAAATTCTTTCATGATGAAAAGATAACAATTGAGGAGTTTTTTAACTTGTCTGAATCAGTTTGGAGTAGCAAATACCAACTTGATTCAAAGGAAATTTCAGATTTACAAAAAGCAAAATCCGAACTCCCTAATAATGCTTTTTTTGCTGAGAACTTGTTTAGTCAAGGTTATGAACTAATACCAATAACTTCTCCCGAATATTCTAAGACTTTAAAACAAAATCTTAAAGCAGCTCATTCACCAGCACTATTGTATGTAAAAGGCAACAAACAAATACTTCATGAAAAATCAATTGCAATTGTTGGTTCAAGAGCAGCAGAAGGTAAGTCTTTAGAGTTCACAGATAATATTGCGAAACTTGCAAGCAAAGATTTTAAGGTAGTGGTTAGTGGTTTTGCAAAAGGTGTTGACAAACAAGCATTAGATTCAGCAATAAAATATAAAGGTCAGAGTATAATCGTTCTTCCACAAGGAATCACAACATTCAATTCAGGTTTCAAAACTTACTACAAGCAAATTGTAGATGGTGACGTTTTAGTTTTAAGCACATTCCACCCAAAAGCTGTTTGGTCGGCTGGTTTAGCAATGGCTCGTAATCCTATCATTTACGGACTTGCAGACGAAATTTTCGTTGCTGAATCAAGCGAAAAAGGTGGAACATGGTCAGGAGTAATTGATGGTCTTAGGAAAGGAAGGAAAATATATGTAAGGAAGCCTGAGCTAAATGAAAAAAACGCAAATATTCTTCTAATTCAAAAAGGTGCTATTGCTGTTAACTATAATGGAATTGAAAACTCTAACGCAGTTTATTCTGAACAATCAACTTCAACATCTTTACTTCAAGAACCAACGGTTTCTATTGACAATATAAATGATAGAATATTAAAAGTTTTTAACGGAAGACCGCTTTCAGCAAAAGAAATTCTTGACAAGGCTGGACTAGATTGGACAACTAAAAAGCTAACAACTCTATTGCAGAAAATGGAGGACGTTCAAACGGTAAAAAAAGGCAGGACAAATCAATTTATATTAAAGGCAAATCAAGTTGATCAACCTACACTATTCGGTTAGACGACAAATAACACTAGTTTAAAAAGTCAGATTCTGCGCTTTATTTTAGCGCAAGACAAATAGTTCTTCAAATGTTAATAGATGTTTCAATTTCATAGATTTTACATCTAATTTAATTTAGTTTTGAATAACTCTTCCATCATTTTTTGGGATTCATCTAAAAATCCTGTTCCAAATTGGTCTATTAACAAGCCACTTTGATCAATTCGTATTTGTTTTATTTGAGTATCGCTTTCTGGATCATTTTCAAAATAATACAAACTGCATTCATTATTTTTTATGTTTCCCTTTTTTATTTCAAGTTGCAGTGCGCGAATTAAATACTCAGAATGAGTTTCTATGATGAAATTTATTTTGAAATTGTTTGAGAGAATAACTAGTAAATTACATAATTTTGTTTGAAGGCTTGGATGTAAATGAACTTCCGGCTCATTTAATAATAATGTAATTGGAAATTCTAAAGCATCTTCTTCTATAAATGTTTTTATGAATTTATCTCGGTAATGATCATGTCTTCTATATACTTTATAAAATGTTATAAGGATTAATCTTAACAAAAAATAGTGACCAGATCCTAATGTTCCATAATTAACTTTAATATTTTTTAAATTTTCAATAAATATCATGTAGCCAGCACCATGTAGTTGTTTTTCAAAGGTGATTTTTTTTCCAATTCCTATTTTGGTTATTAAGTCATTAAATTTGTCTAAATATCCTTGAATTGGAAAAAAGTACTTCGCAATATCGTAAAGTTCATTATTTTCATTTTCTATAAAGAACGTTTTTTGTTCCCTTAATAAATTATCGTCAAATTTAAAGTCGGCAATATCATTTAATGCGTTAATAAAAATTTTATCAATCCAATCATTAATAATACTTGATATAGCTAAATTCGGTGACATTTTACCGATTTCAGTCATGAAATGGTTATGACTATAACTTTCCATTATATCATTATAATCTGTTTCTTTTGCATTTTCGTTTTTAATTAAATACTCTTTTACAGCATCGCTTAACTCATATTCATCTTTTAAACTTGCAATCCTTGAGTTCATATCGTGTTGTATCGCTTCTGCTTCAGAATTAATGGAATTTGCTGTGAATGATAATAAAGGATTAATATCTTTTGTAATATAAATGAAATTAAGTTTTTTAATCAAATCAGATACTTCTTTTTTCTCGATTGAATTAATGTACTCATGATTTATTAAACCATTTTTTAATAAATATTTTATTTTAGATGTATTTTTATTTTTTACATGTTTTGCTATAATTAGCAATAATTCCCTTCCTATTTTACTTTCAAAATACGCCATGTATTTATTTTCAATCTCAAGCGCTTCAATTATAAATTCCATATTGGTGTGCTGATGGAGCTTTACCTCAGAAGTATTTTCAAACTCATCGCAAACTGCCTTAAATTGTTTATCATTAGACAGATTTTTGTAAATTTCTATTCCGAGATGAATAATTTCAAAGTATTGTTTTTCTATATTTCCTGCTAAAACTTGAATGGAGAAGGTTTCGTCCATTTTGTGTTTTTTTTGATTTCTTCTTTTTATAATTACTGGTAAATTTTTATGGTAACAAATGAGAGAACAAAGTTGAAATATGTCGCCCTCGATTTTGTAGATAAATTCAATTGATAAATTAGATTCATCCTGCAATTCTATCTTATATTGAAGCTCGTTTTTATTTGAAATATCGTTTAGTGAAATAGTTTTACCTAACACTTTTGGATTAAAATTTAATTCCATTAAATCCAACAGTCTTTTAAAGGAACCATACTTTAAATTATCACTTAGGAGTCTTAATCCTAAAGTGAAAGATGATTTACCGGATGAATTCTTTCCGGTTATAATTGACATTTTGTTAATTTCAATTTCTTTAGAGTAATCCTTTAAAGATTTTATTCCTTTTATTGATATTTTCATATTTTTATTTTATTTAAGATTATGTTGTCTAATTAGAAAGGATCTAAGTCATCGTCCTCATTTGTTCTTCTAAATATACTGTCATCAAATGGAGTATTTTTTGATTCCTTTATTTCTTGTGTTTTATCTTCTGTTTTGAATGAAATAGCTTTTATTTCAGTGTACCATTTTCCATTGAATTCTTTACTTTCAGCATCTGCATTAATGGAGAGAAAATTTCCAATTTGCAATGTTTCATAATTTATTTTATCTCCCCAAACAGCTATGCAGATTTTTCGGGTATATTTAGATTCAGTTTCAATAATGATATCTTGCTTTTTCCAAGGTCCATTTTTTCCTGATCCTTCCTGAAGTTTTAGTATTTCAATGATTTTTCCTTTGATTTCCATTTTTTAGATTTTTATCAAAATTATATAATTGTTGTGCAATCTTTCTGCACATCATTTTAACTAAAGTAGGATGTCAAATTATTCAAGTTATGGTCTAAAATGCGCACAATTTGGAGTATTTGAAAATTATATAATTTTTATCTTGAAGTTTCGAATTAATTCTAATTCCCTTTATAATTTAATTAATTTAAATAAATTTAATTCTGTACCGTCTTCAATACCTAAGTCAATTAAACTTAGTGCTTTATTATTAAAATCTTTTCTTATAAAACAACCATCATGCTCGAGAACCCAATTTTTTTCATAAGAGAATTTTGGTAAAATTTTGTATAGGTATGTTTTATATAAATAATCGAGTAATTGCTTAAGGCTATCAAAGCGAGTTGAATCAAGATCAATATATTTTATTTCTAAAATATCATTTGCGAAGTTAATTCTAAATTTGCTTTCATCCTTAATAGTATTTGGATAAATCAAATCATGAGGAAATAAAATATAAGTTAAAATTTTGTTAACCTCATTGAAAATGGGCGACTTGTTATCTGTCGTTGCTAATTTATTGTATATACCAATACCAAAATTATTCCATTCGCCAAACCCAAGGTCCTTAATGCCATGTATTAAATATAATATTTCATAATCCAACATTGTTTTCCAAAACATTTGGATATCTTCTAATGTTAATCTTTCAGAATATTTAAGCAAGTATTCATCGCTCCTAATAATTGAATCAGTCTCGATTGTTAATTTTGGATTTTTCAATGCTAATTTTAAAACATTTAAGATAAATTGTTTTTCATCTATACCTCTAATTTTTAAAATTTCAGAATTAATAAAAGCACCTGAAATAACATCATTCAAAGAAATAAAAATATTTAATTTAGTAAGTAATTTTTCAATTTCATTAATAGAAAAAACAGATGGTTTTACTGTTCCTATTTTTTTGTTATCACTTGTCCTTGCATTTAGAAAATAATTCGATCCTGCTAGTAAATTATTGCCATCATCTCTGCAGCAATCAATTACAGCTGGAATCATAAATTTTACTATTTCTATATTGTTTCTATTAATCATAGGTCTTATCAAGTAGGTTGTTTTTGAATTAAATAAATATATGCATTTGAATGTTTAAATTTTAAATTCCTTTTTTTGCCAATTTTTGGAACTTCATTCTGAATTTTTAAAAAGAATCAAAGTAATTATCAAAATTGGTTAGGTTATTTGCTAACTTTAAATTACGAAATGACTGCTACTTTTGAGAATGATATTTTTTCATGGGTTTTGAGTTTTAATTATTATGACACAAAATTGCTTAAAATCAATTAAAATTTACTGTGTTGACAAGCTTGTCGTAATTAATACAATGTAAAGTGGTATTTTTGATATTTATAGCGACCATCATAATAGCACACAATTGAAAGTTATGAACAGGGAAAATTTTAAGGTTATGAACATATTTGCACAAACTCCAACACACTTGAAACGTGTTAAACCTTGTCGCATTTCTGTGTTACAAAAGTGCCGTGAGAGCTTTCAATACTACAAAGTTAAATTTTGTATCGGAAAGTAAGAAAATTCCTCTACCGAAGTAGACGGATTTTTATTTAACGTTATAGCGAACTAACTTTAGGAGGTGAAGCTCCCGATAGTAATCGGGGTCATTACTTCTTCAAATTATCTCCTTACTTTTTTTGTTAACCAAATTAATTTCATTCTTTTTTTTACCATAAAAAAGAACCAATCACTTCTTGGCGTGACACTTCTTCTTAAATTAATCTCTTTACTTTTTTCCTTTGTTGAAAAAAGTAATCAAAAAAGACAAGCCAAAAATATGCTCAACCCAACTCTTGAAAAACAACGATTTTTACATTCTGTTGCACTATACTAAAATCTTGTTTTCTCAATTCAATGCTTCATCTGCTCGCATTTTTGGCAGGCCCACGCACGTTTTTCAATCGATGTTTTAATTTGAGTTGAAGTTTTAGCATAGGCGCAGCGCCGGCACGCTCAAATAATAAACATTACAATCAACGCCCTCATCATTTAAATCAAAATCCTAAAACCGATTATAAAATTGTAATCCTTGCCATACTTTCTTATGTTTTAAGGTAGCTAATAATGAAGGAATTCTGATTTGATAAACTGTTAAAAAGCCTATAAAAACAATGCTTTAATAATATATAGTTTATCTTTATACTTGAAACTGAAACTTCTTTTATGAAAAAAAATATTGCCCTTTCTTTATTGTTTATCCTTTCAATTACCATAGGCATTAAAGCTCAAACCTATAATTATTATTTTGGTAACATTCACGCTCACTCCTCGTATTCGGATGGTAACCAAGATAGCGCTACCTCTAATATGACCAAACCTTTGCAGGCTTTTAATTATGCTAAAAACGCTCAGCATATTGATTTTTATGGCATTTCTGAACATAACCATTATGCGGCTGGCATGACCAACCCCATGAATTACTACCAAGGTATTGCCGATGCATTAACTGCCACTACTAGTTCGTTTGTGGCATTGTATGGTATGGAGTGGGGTATTATTTCGGGCGGAGGCCATGTGATTGTGTATGGTTGCGATTCGTTAATTGGTTGGGATAATACTGGTTATGATGTGTATGTGGCTAAAAACGATTATGCTAAGCTTTGGAATAAAATTAATGAGCAACCTAATGCCTTTGGCTATTTAGCGCACCCCGCTAATACGGATTATGATAATTTATTTACAACGGCTGTTAATTTAAGTGCGGATAATGCTATTGTTGGTTTAGCGGCACGCAATGGCCCGGCTAATTCTACCAATAGTACCTATTCTAATCCATCAACCGGAAATTACATTACTCGTTATAACGATGCCTTAAAAAGAGGGTACCATCTAGGTGTTGGTTTAGATCATGATTCGCATAACTCAGTTTTTGGTAAACAAACTGCTGGTCGTTTGGTAGTAATGGCGACAAGTTTAACACGCAGCGATATTTTAGATGCTTTCAGACACATGCGTTTTTATAGTTCGGATGATTGGAATACCAAAGTAAATTTTACCATTAAAAATAATCCGATGGGTAGTATGCTTTCTTATTCAGGAACACCCACCTTAGTGGCTTCGGTTACTGATGCTGATGTGTCGGAAACGGTTTCGTCTATCGTGGTTTATTACGGTATGCCTGGTAGTGGTGCCAACCCAACGGTTTTAACAACGGTTACTAATACGGCCAGTTTATCTTATACACATAACTTAGCAAATAACAGTTCGTATTACTACTATTTAAAAATTACACAAGCCGATGGCAATATTATTTGGACTTCACCCATTTGGTATACGCGAAACGATGCTTTAACAAACACGCCCCCTGTAGCTAATTTCACAGCGTTGAGCAATACAGTATGTGCTGGTCAAACTTTAACCTTTACAGATAATACTACTAACGGTCCTTCGGCATGGAACTGGTCACTGCCAGGGGCATTACCAAGCACCTCAAATTTGCAACATGTGATTGCTAATTTTCCAACGGCTGGTGTTTATACCATTTCATTAACTGCCTCTAATGCTTTTGGTATTAGTGCTGCGCATACACAAACAATTACGGTAATACCGCTACCAACTTTAATGGTTGATCAAGATACGATTTGCAGTGGCCAAACCGACACCATTAAAGTGACTGGTGCAAGCGCCTATTCATGGAGCACCGGGCAAACAACTGGAACTATTGTTGTTTCGCCTACTTCTACTTTTTTCTCAGTCGTTACTGGAACACTAAATGGTTGTTCAAACTATAAAGTCGTGTTAATAGCTGTAGAGAGTTGTGTTGGTATTGAAGAGTTGGTTAAAAATCATTTTCAGTTGTTTCCCAACCCTGTTAGTGATTTTTTAACGATTGATTTTAAAGAATTAGTGAACGAAAAAAAGATAGAGGTATATGATGAGTTTGGTAAATTACTTTTGGTGCAAAAAACAACAGAACCAATTTTACAAATACCATTGGAAGATTTTAAAAATGGAATTTATTTTATAAAAATTGTATTGGATGATAAACACATCACTTCTCAAAAGTTTGTGCTTTACAGAGAGTAGTTTTTTACGATAAAGAAGTTATCAATTACTTTGGCAGCCCAGAATTGTCAAAACAATCCAAGGCGTGACTTGACGAAAGCTCGACCCGACGGAGGAGGGACAAGCCAAAAAAGATTATTGGTAATTTTTTCACAAAAACAAAGTCACTTTATGTATAAAAAAATCCTTCGCTGTAGTGGCAGCAAAGTATTTTGGTAAGCATTAGAACTTGTTTTATTTTTTTGTTTTATCTACCAAAACGGATGAACCTGATTTAATGTGGTACACTTTTTCGGTTATTTTGGTAGCTTCTGGTTTTTTAACAGTGCTGGCATAATTAAATTCAGCAATCAATTCGTCCTTACTCACTTTTAAAACAAGATAGCCGTGATCTTCATTATTGCAATATTTCATGTGAGGATTATTTTTTAAATAGAGTTCTTTGGCTTCCGCTACTTCTTTGGCGTTGGCATACTCATCATCATTGGCAGATGTAATACTGGTGACCACAAATTCAATGGCAACATTATCGCTTGTATCCTGAGTACCCTGCAAATCCGTTTCCATTGCAAACGATGAATGGTAATCTCCAGTGACAATGACTATGTTTTTGAGTTGAGTGTTTTTTAAGTAGTTGACAAATTTTTCACGTTCATAGGGATATCCATCCCAGCCGTCCATGTATGTAGCACCTTTTATTTTATCTGGTTGAAACATAGGGCCAAAAGGCACTTGGTTGCCAATAATATTCCAGCTAAAAGACTTATCTAAGGTGTTTGTTAGCCAGTTATATTGTTCTTTACCTAAAATGCTGCGCGTTGTATCTAAAAAATTAATAGCCGCAGAGCTATCAACTTGCATTGTTCGTCCTTCAATGCGAGTATCGAGTAATACCAGGTTAATTAGTTTACCAATAGAAAACGAACGGTATAAATGACTCTCTGGTTTTTTATTTACAGGAAGCCATTCGTAATAGGCTTTAGTGGCTGCTGCCTTGCGCGCATACCAATCACCTTCATTAGCTTGATGATTTTGAGCACCGTCTACATAGGCATTGTTTGCAATTTCGTGATCGTCCCAAGTTGTCATAAAAGGTTTTAACTGATGTAATTTCATCAAGTCTTTATCTAAACGGTACAGCGAATAACGGGTGCGGTAATCGCTTAAGGTAATTATTTCTTTATTGGGTACATTCAATCGGCCAATGGTAGTATCTCCATATTTGCCAACGGCATATTCATAAATATAATCACCTAAATGAACTACCATATCAATTGCTTTATCTTCGGCCATAAAACGATAATTATTAAAGTAGCCCCATTCATAATTACTGCAGGATGCAAATGCAATGGTTGATGTGTTTAAATGATTGCTCAAGGTTTTGGTTTGACCAACAATTGAATAGATATTATTATTATCATATGAAAAACGATAATAGTAAGCCGTGTAAGGTTTTAAATTGCTAACATTTATTTTTGTGGTGAAATCGGAATTTGTATTGGTTGTAATGGTACCTGTTTGATGATTTTGTTTAAAGTTTATATCGGTTGCTATTTCCCAAGTTACTTTAGCTTCTAATATATTTTTATCTAAGGTTAATTTTGACCAAATAACTACCGAGTTTTGAGTAGGGTCGCCACTAGCTACGCCATGATAAAATGGTGCTAAGGATTTGTTTAAATGAGGGATTAACTCAGAATCAATATTTAAATTGTTTTGACAAAACCCAGAATATGTGATTAAAAACAGAAATATAGCAATAGTAATAATTCTCATTGTTTTTTCTGTAAATCTAATAACAATTATAAAAAGGTGTATTAATGGATTGTTAACTTTTAATCTAAAAATGAGATAAACAAACTAGTTGTAATCCCACAATTTAGTAATAAATTTATTTTGCTTAACAACAGTTTGGTTAACTTCTTCGCCCAACAAATCAGCTATGCGCATGTAATTACTTCGCGCTGATAAACGACGTGGTTCGAGCATAATGATCTTTTTATCAGCTAAAAAGCTCTCTTCAAATAAACAGAGTGGGAGCAAGGCACTTTTACCAGCCCCCGGAGGTGCGCCAATAATTACCGTGTTATGGTCCTTTAGTTTTTGCTGAACTTCAGGGATAATTTCTGCAATAGGTAGTTGGGTATTTTTGTAATCAAAGGGCATCGAGTAAAGGTAATAATTATTTAGGGTATATGCGCGTGTCCCCGCAAAAGAGGCAGCGGTGCCGGGCTGTCGCTACAAGCTTTTGCTGAACTTCGGCTCCGCTCAGTTACCCCAAAAGGCTTTCCGCTTGCATCCCTCACGCGGGTTTAAATTATGTTCGGAGTTTTAGTTGCATCTATATCTACATTAGAAAATTAAACGATCGAATTTAGGCTATGTTTTTGTGCAGCAATAGCAGTAAAAATAAAGCAGGGTAGGCATGTGCAAGCGGTTATTTTTATCTGCGGTCCTTTAGGAATTGCCTATCACAAAATCATAAGCTTTTGATTACTTTTGGCTGCAAAAGTATTGGCAGTTATTTGGGAGTGCGCATGCCGGCAGCTTTATATGCCCATATATCTGGCGATAGCAGCGGAGCGGAGGCATACTTATTTTAAACATTTAAGTGTGTTTAAGTGTTTAATATTAATGAAAATAACAATCATTATTACCATTTTAATTTTAGCGATTATGATTATTACGCAATCGTTTGTGTCTAAAAGCACTAAACAAACAGAAGGACATGCCTATAAAGTAATTGAAGTACATGATCAATTTGAAATTAGAAAGTATGAACCCGCTCTGTTTTCGGGAGTAAAACTCACCAGCAAAGGCTACAAAGAGTCATCTGGCTCGGGCTTTAGAATATTGGCTGGTTATATATTTGGTGATAACGAAAAGAATCAGAAAATTGCCATGACGACACCAGTAGTGATGGAACTAGGCGATACAACTAAAATGTTATTTAAGGTGCCCGACGGTTATACAATCGAACAATTACCTCAACCTAAAAACTCAAAAATTACTTTTGAAAAACAAGAAGAAAAAATTGTGGCAGCTATTCGCTTTGATGGTTGGGCCAGCGATGAAAAAATTAAACACTACACTTCTGTTTTAACCTATGCCTTAGCAAAAGAAAAACTAGAACATAGGAATACATTTAGTTTTTTGGGATATAACCCACCTTACGAACTAGTAAACAGACGTAACGAAATTGCTGTTGAGTTAATTAATTACGCTAGTAAGTAAATATTTTATTGTCTTGTTGTCGCAATACTTCGGCGCCGCTCATTAAGCTAGTACAGGCACCGTCAGGCTTTCACTTCAAGCTTTCACTGCACTGCGTTTTTCGTTTCAATCCTTACACAAATATGCTTAGGCACGCCCAAAAGCTATTTATTCTTTTAAAAAGCTGATAGTTTTTTCAATAACCTGTTTGGCATCATCAGGCATTACGCCATTAAATGGATGTTTTGCTCCAAAGGTATGATCGCCATTGAGGACGGTAAATAAAATACCTTTCTTAGCACTTTTTTTTAGTTCTTCGGCATCATGGTATGACACTGCTTCGTCGCTCGTACCATGAATAATTAAAAAAGGAATTTGTAATCGCTTAACAACGTGATTTATGTTTAGGCGTTCTTTGTTATCTAAAAGGGTTTGATAAAATTGATAGTACATGGGCATGTTTTGTTTAGTTCGCCCATTCATGGCATACACAACTCCTTCTTGTTTCCAAGTATCAATTGTGCGTTGTTTGTTTCTGTTTATAAAATCGCTTACCGATGCCCAAGTCACTATTTTTTTTACGCGCTCATCTTCGCCTGCTTTTAAAATAGTAATACCACCACCACGGCTGTGACCTAATAAAAATAATTGATTAGAATCAATCTCAGTTTCTAATCGTTCATCAGCCAAAGTCCAATCAATTACTAATTTTAAATCGTCAAGCTCAATTACATAATTATTATGGCCAAATGCTTCTAAGTCACCCAAATTCAGAGGGTCGGTAGGAGTAGTACCGTTATGTGAAAAATTAAACTTTATAAATACAAAACCTGCATCTGCAAATTGCTTAGCTACGGTTTCAAAATGCCCCCAATCTTTAAAGCCTTTAAAACCATGCGAAAAAATAACAATTGGTTTTGCCACACCAGTGTTGTTATAAAACACATCCAATAAAATGTGTTTATTGGCGCTGCCTGCAATAGCTATGTTTTGTAATTGTATCATTTGTTTTTTTAAAAAAAATTATTTGGTGCGCTAAAAACAATCTTTAAAAACTGACTTGGTAAACATCCATATTGTTTCTCGGAATATTAAATACCTCAAATCCTCCAGCTTGTGGTATCATCTCAATTAAATCAAAGCTTTTGCAGCCTTTGCTTAATCCTTCAAAAATTAAGGTAAAGCCTCGCCCATCGTTTAATGTCCATTGTGGGGCAAAGCTAATATTAAAGGCGGTAATTAATTTCGCTCTTCTATTCGAACCATGTTCTACTAAATACGTGCTTGGCCAAATACGATAGGCATCATTGCCATCGCCATCGCAACTGCAATGCACAATGGTTTGTCGCTCTTCGCTTTCCAAGGTTTTTACTTCTTCTTTTACCTCGACTTTAGTTTTGGTTATTTCTTGTGTTTCAATCATTTAATGCAAAGTTATTGATTTTAAACTACCTTCGCAGAAAATATAATTATTGCAGACCACAATCCCCCACGCCAACAGTATTGAGGCATCAGAATCTGATTACTTATTTATTGCAACATCTCAATTGCCAAATTCAGGTAATGGTCTATTTACAGCTATCGCTATTTATAAAGATGAAGTGATTTCCCTATTTAAAGGTGAAGTGTTAACCACCTTACAAGCTAAATTGAGATCTAACAAAGGGAATGATAAATATTTTATCAGTTTACCTAATGGCACCATGATGGATTCGATGCGAGTGGCATGCTTTGCTAAATATGCCAATGATGCAGAAGGTTATTCTAAATCTAAATTTAAAAACTCTTCAAAAATTGCTTTAGACGAAGATAATAACGTGTGCATTATTGCTACGCGGAACATTAAAGTGAATGAAGAAATATTTTGCGGCTATGGAAAAGCCTATTGGAAAAAGCATTCCTGAGCAAACGAATTAATTATCTCTTTTCAGCCATCCTGTAATGCTCATGCGTTGCTGTTGCGTAACGAGCACTTCATGATGTAATTCATTACTTTTAAAAAAAACGGTGGTACCTTGCTCTGGCGCTATTTTTTGATTATTGTAATTTTGATATACCATTAACTGGCCGCCATCGGCTTCCTTCCAATCTGCGTTTAAATAACTAATCATCGAAAATTTACGACTTGGATTATTATTAAAGCTATCGATATGTTTTTTGTAAAAACTACCAGCTTCGTATAAGGAATAGTGAAATTCGTAACTATTTATGCCAGCAAAACAACTTCGGTTTAAGTACTTTATAAAGTCGTCTATCTGGTCAAAAAACTCATTTTCGTACTCATTATTATGTTTTCTATCGAGCCAGTAAATAGAATCGCTGCGAACGGCTTTGTCGTGAGAAATGATTTCACTGTTGCCAGTACCAGCAGCTTTCATCAAATTTTGCTTCATAAGCGCTTGTAAATTTTGTTTGAGCTGATTCGATAATTCGATACTCAAAAAATCTTTTGAAATTCCAATATTATCTTTGATAAAACCAGAAATAAGCGATTCAAAGTCATGTTCCATGAGGCCTTTATAGCCTGAAAGTACAGACGCTTAATAAAGGTAGTTTATTAAATGGATAATTGAGATAAAAGAAATTTATATTTCTTTGAAAGCGAATTGGTAACTATTAAAACTTTTAATAATATTGTTGTGTATTTTAACTACATGGCTTCAGAAAGACATATTTCGATTAAAGATTTTCATTATGATTTGCCTGATCATCGTATTGCTAAATATCCAAGGGAAGAAAGAGACTTATCGAAGTTGTTAGTGTATCAAAATGGAACTATTAGCGAGTCGCAATACATTGATGTCGACACCTTTTTGCCAACGGAATCGATATTATATTTTAATAATACAAAGGTTATTCCTGCGCGTTTATTTTTTCAGAACTCAAATCAACGTGATATAGAAATATTTTGTTTAGAGCCAATTTCCGATAATGCCGATGTGTATGCTAATATGTTGCAACAGGCGAGTGCCCGATGGAAATGTTTAGTGGGTGGTGCTGCTAAATGGAAAGAACAATTTATTAATTTAAGTACAGCCCAAATACAAGTTAAAGCAGAAATAGTAGAGCGCTTGAATGGCGCTTTTATATTAGAGTTTACTTGGGAACCAGCAGATAAAACCTTTGCTGAAGTATTACAAATAGCTGGAGCAATTCCAATTCCTCCCTACTTAAAACGTGCAACCGAAGAGATTGATTTAGAACGCTACCAAACTATTTATGCTCAAAAAGAGGGATCTGTAGCGGCTCCTACCGCCGGCCTGCATTTTACGGATAGTGTTTTCGGTAAGTTGAAAGCAAAACAAATTAGTGTCAACTACATTACCTTACATGTGGGCGCTGGTACTTTTAAACCGGTGAAAGCTGAAACGATGATAGGTCACGACATGCATGGCGAATACATAGATGTTCCTTTAGAAACGATTGAATTTTTGTGGAAGAATATCGATAAAGATATTACAGCAGTTGGTACAACATCTTTAAGAACATTAGAAAGTTTATTTTGGATTGGTGAAAAAATTTCAAAACAATCCTCTTTATCAGTCAGTGATTTAATGGTGGAGCAATGGCAACCTTATGAAACTTCAAACAATCAAATCAGTGCAAAAGAATCATTACAACATATCATTGCTTTTTTAAAGCACAATGGCTTAAAAAATTTGTATGCTAAAACGAGCATTTTAATTGTACCTGGATACCAATTTAAAATTGTGAAAGCTTTAGTCACTAATTTTCACCAGCCAGAAAGCACTTTAATTTTATTGATTGCTGCTTTTATTGGAGAGGATTGGCGCAAGGTATACAAATATGCTTTAGAATATGATTATCGATTTTTGAGTTATGGTGATGGTTCATTGCTTTTTAGATCTAATCAAAAAGCTGCTCTAAAATCACAACCTTCTTTATAACGATTACATCCAAAAGCTGATTTGCCTTTTATAATTGTTCCTTGTTTACATTTCGGACAGGTTTGACCCTCGCTAACATTATTGCTGACAGTGGTAATCGAAGTCACAGCGTCTTCAATAAATTCAACTAGGTTTTCTTTATTTAAAATTAAATGTCCGTTTACTTTCTTTGAGTGAATCGTAAAACCTTTAATGCTAGGTGTTTTCTTTTTTTGTATCAATACTTGAATTTGTTTATCACTTAGTTTTTTACCACCAAACTCAAAACTAATTTTAAAACTACATCCTTCTTTAAAACGATTACAACCAAAAGCCGTTTTACCTTTCATCATTGTGCCTTGCTGGCATTGAGGACAAGTCATTATTTCTTCTGCCTTAGGTTTGCTAGCTGTGGCTTTAGAAGTTTCTTTTTTCTTTTCGGGTACAGTGCTATCATTTTTTGCAATAGCGTTTTCGGTGGCTGCGGCACTCGAAGTCACTTTTTTTGCTTCTGCCTCAATAGTAATTAATTGCCCATGCTCATATTTTACTTCATGAGTTAAATCGCTCACCATTTGTTTCATTTCTGCTAAAAACAAATGCGGGTCGTATTCTCCTTTTTCTATTTGTCGTAATTTCTTTTCCCAAATTCCAGTTAACTCTACCGATTTCAATAATTCATTATTAATCGTTTTAATTAATTGAATACCTGTAATCGTCGGAATTAAATTTTTCTTTTGACGAACAACATAGTTACGTTTAAATAATGTCTCAATAATATTAGCACGTGTAGATGGACGACCAATGCCATTTTCTTTCATCATTTCTCTTAATTCTGGATCATCCACTTGCTTTCCAGCTGTTTCCATGGCTCTTAGCAATGAAGCTTCTGTATGCATTTTTGGTGGTTGCGTTTGTTTCTCCAACAAATCAGGAGTGTGTTCTCCTTTTTCGCCTTTCACAAATAAAGGCATTAACTGCTCTTCATCTTCCTTGTCTTCTTTAGCGTCCGATTCTTTTTTAGGGAATAATACGCGCCAGCCTTCTTCTAATATTACTTTACCAGTTGCACTAAATTCATTCCCCTCCACATCTCCTAAAACTACTGTATTACTAACCACGCAATCAGGATAAAAGGCGGCGATAAAGCGACGTGCAATTAAATCATACACCTGTTTTTCTGGCAAATACATCCCGGATGGGGGAACGACACCCGTTGGAATAATAGCATGATGGTCTGTTATTTTTTTATCATCAAATACTTTTTTGCTTTTACGAATTGGCCTATCCAAAATAGCTTGAGTAAACTGAGCATAAGGCTTCATGTTTTCTAGGATCCCTTTTATTTTTGGATGCATATTCTCTGGCAGATATGTTGTATCAACCCTTGGATATGTGACTAATTTTGATTCGTATAATTTCTGTAAATGCTTTAAGGTATCATCTGCCGAAAAATTTAATTTCTTATTACACTCTACTTGCAAGGATGTTAAATCAAATAAAGGTAACGGACTTTCATTCGCATTTTTTTTTGTACTCGAAATAATTTCGAATAAATGATTTTTAATGCTCTCTAATATTTTAGTAGCATCTTCTTTTATGCTAAACTTGCGTTTGGTACTATTAAAAATAACGGCTCTATACGTTGTTTTTAATTCCCAATACATTTCAGGTTTAAAATTTTGTATTTCGTTGTAGCGATTTACAATTAACGCTAGAGTAGGGGTTTGCACTCTACCAATAGATAATACTCCTTTTCCAGCAGCATATTTCACGGTATATAATCTGCTAGCATTCATTCCTAAAAGCCAATCGCCAATGGCGCGTGCATTACCAGCAGCGTATAGCAAATCGTAATCTTTTCCGTCTTTTAAATTATTAAAACCTTCTTGTATAGCCTCGTCGGTCATCGATGAAATCCATAAACGTTTCACTGGTTTTGTATTTGATGCTTTAGATAACACCCAACGTTGTATCAATTCTCCTTCAATTCCAGCATCACCGCAATTTACTACTTCAGTACATTGTTCTATTAATGATTTCAAAGTATTGAATTGTTTAGTGACTCCAATATTATCAATCACTTTTAATTGAAACTTCGGTGGAATCATTGGTAGGAAATTCAAATCCCAACGTTTCCAATCATCGCTGTAATCGTCGGGTGCTTTTAGGGTACACAAATGCCCGAATGTCCAACTAATTAAGTATCCATTACCTTCATAAAAACCATCACGTCGGTTAGTTGCACCAACAATACGGGCAATTTCTTTTCCAACACTAGGTTTTTCGGCAATGCAAAGTTTCACGTTTTTATTAAGGGCTTGTTTTGAATGCTTTAAATTATAGTTTAAATTTAGAACTTGTAAAAAAAGTTATTCGCAATTTTTTAAGGATGAACGACAATAAAGTAGAAGAATTATTAAATGCCGAGCGCAAAGCGCTCAACTTATTTCATGAAGCCGAGGTAAGAGGATTAATTGTAGCTGGCAAAACCGAAAAGCAATTGAACGAAGAACTCTTTGTTTTAGCTTTTGAATTATATGGTATTAAAAAATACTGGCACAAACGTATTGTGCGTTCTGGTAAAAACACCTTGCATCCATATCGTGAAAACCCTCCTAATTTAATAATTGAGGAAGATGATATTTTGTTTTTTGATTTCGGTCCCGTGTTTGAAGATTGGGAAGCAGATGTTGGTAGAACTTATGTGATTGGAAATGATTCATTAAAATTAAAACTAAAAGCAGACATTGAAGCGGCTTGGAAAGAATCCAGAGATTGGTTTTTTACTAAGACTTCGATTACAGGTGCAGAATATTACCAATATAATGTTGAGTTAGCAGCCAAGTATGACTGGACCTTTGGTGGTGACATTGCAGGGCATTTAATCGGTAATTTTCCGCACGAAATAATTGAAAGTGAAAGCAGAGACAATTATATTCATTTAGACAATCAAAAAGATATGCATTCGCCAGGAGCATTAGGTACTAAACGTGAATGGATTTTAGAAATACATTTTGTAGATTTAGAAAAACAAATTGGAGGATTTTACGAACAGTTTTTGGTGTAACAAACAGCAGGCAATTATAAAAAAGTTTTTTTCATATTTATATAAGTTCCCAAGCATCACTGTCATTATATTGGCATGTTTAACTATTATTCAAGTGCATTTGAATTTAGCACGTTATAAATTTGATAATGTCATTAAGTGGGACGTCATTGGCTACTATAGCTATTTACCAGCAACTTTTATTGAAAAAGATGTGACTCTAAGTTTTATTACTCCTGAAAATAAAATTAAATATAATGGCATTAAATATGGTTATGTGGATGACTCACAAGGAAACCATATTATTAAATATTCAATGGGAATGTCGTTATTATATGCGCCATTCTTTTTTGTAGCTCATGTTTTAGCATCGTCATTAGGATATCCATCTGATGGTTATTCGGCTATTTATGAGTTTTTTATTGAGTTTTCAGGATTGTTTTATTTACTGATTGGTCTATGGTATTTGAGGAAATTATTATTACAGTTTTATGATGAGAAATTAACTGCTATTACTTTAGGATTGGTTTTTTTTGGAACTAATTTATTGTACTACTCAGCCGTGGAGTCACCTATGACTCACACTTATACCTTTTCATTGTTTTCGGTGTTGCTTTATTTCACTTTCGATTTTTATAAAAAAGCGAGTTTCAAAAATACGATTGTCTTAGCCATTAGCTTTGGTTTAATACTATTAGTGCGCCCACTCAATATCTTATTGATATTGCCTTTTTTGTTTTTTAATGTCAGCTCATTTAATGATATAAAATTGAGGTTTGCATTTTTAATCAAACATTATAAAAACGCTTTGTTATTTATTGCTATTACTTTTTTGATGGTCTTGCCGCAGTTACTTTATTATAAATATGTAACAGGGAATTACTTTACGTTTTCGTATGGGAAAGAAGGATTTTTCTTTAATCAATTTCATCTGTTAGATGTATTAGTTAGTTTTAGAAAAGGTTGGTTTATTTATACCCCATTGATGTTATTAGCATTGTATGGAATTACGAAAATGAAAGCTAATCATCCTTTTAAAACTTCTGTTTTAGTTTTATTACCTATTTACCTGTATTTGGTTTCGAGTTGGTGGTGTTGGTGGTACGGAGGGTCTTTTAGTCAGCGCTCCATGATTGATATCTATCCTTTATTAGCATTGCCATTGGCGGCTTTCATTTTTCAGATAAGTCATTTGTCAGTTAACAAACAAAAAGTCATATTTACGATTATCATATTATTTGTTTTACTAAATATATTTCAAACGGTGCAGTACAAATATAATATCATTGATTTTGATGGTATGACTGCCAAAGAATATGTTCAGGTATTTGGAACTTTAGATGATAAAAGAATCGACACGACCTTATTAGATAAACCTGATTACGAGCGCGCTGTGTTTGGCCTTGATAAATAATGTTATAAATAGCTCAACAGGCTATATAAGCGGTAAATAAAACTACCTCTAAATGCTTATTTTTACGGTATGGCATTTTTGCTTAAAGAAAATATTAAAGTTGCAACGGATTCCATTAAAGGAAATAAGTTAAGAGCATATATCACCATGCTTATTATTTTTTTAGGAATTACTGCCTTGGTTGGAATTTCCTCTGCTATTGATGCCATTAAAGGTTCTATTAATAGCAACTTTACAAGTATGGGAGCTAACTCTTTTACTATCCGAAATCGAGATGTAAGTGTGAGAGTTGGACGACACGGAAAACGTGCAAAAAAATACCAATCTATTACTTATAAAGAAGCCATGCGCTTTAAAAACGAATTTAACTTTCCTGTCACAACTGCTGTTTCTACAATGGCATCATTTAGTTCACGTATAAAGTTTGAAGCCGAAAAAACAAATCCAAACATTCAGGTGTTTGGTGGCGACGAAAATTATTTATTAACGAGTGGATATGAATTAGAAAAAGGAAGAAATTTTTCTCCTCAAGAAATTTTAACAGGAACTCACATTGTGATGATTGGTAAAGATGTTGAGTTTGCTTTATTTAAGGGAAAACAAAAAGCCTTAGATAAATTTATTACCATTAATGGCGGTAAATATAAAGTGGTTGGAGTGCTTGCGGCTAAAGGAAATAGTATGGGTTTTGGTGGAGATAAAGTCTGCATTATTCCATTAACTACAGCTCGTCAGTATTTTAGTAAACCCGACATGAGTTTTACGATTAGTGTTTTAGCGAAAAATGCCGCTTGGTTAGATTTAGCTTTAGGAGAGGCCAATGGTTTGTTTCGTAAAATTAGAAGCGTGCCATTAGGTGAGGAAGAAAATTTTGAGGTTACTCGTGCCGATAGTTTAGCTACCATGTTAATTGGCTTAACAAGTAAAGCGTCGATGGGTTTTATTATTATCGGCATTATCACTTTGTTAGGTGCAGCCATTGGTTTAATGAATATTATGCTAGTAACGGTAACAGAGCGTACTAAAGAAATTGGAATTAGAAAAGCGATGGGGGCAACTGCTCAAACAATTAAAAATCAATTTTTAATTGAAAGTGTGGTGATTTGTTTTTTTGGCGGAGGCTTCGGCATTTTAATGGGCATTATTATGGCCAATGTTATTTCTCTTTATTTTAGTTCTGAATTGTTTATTCCTTGGTTTTGGATATTTATGGGCTTTACCATTTGTATGATTGTAGGATTGGTAAGCGGTTACTTACCTGCAAAACGTGCCTCTCAGTTAGATCCGATTGAGAGCTTGAGATTTGAGTAGTTCATTTTATAACTGAAACAAAATGGTAAGCATGAATTATCTGGCACTTCGAACGATTGAAAAGATAAAGAATCTATTTCCTTACCAGCCCATAATAAAAACCGAACCCAAGGGTAATCATACTCATGTTCCAATTGTTTTTTACTTTGGTGTAATCAAACCAGCCTTTAAAGCCAGGGTAGTTAGGATCAAATTGTCCGAAATTATAATTATAGGATAAGTGTCCGCCGATAGCAAAATTCGGGTCAACTATAAAATACAAGCCAATTATAGGTTCTACAAACGAGCTATTAAACTTTGTTGGGTATTTTCCTATCAAGGTATCACTCTTATATCTGATGCCTTTAAATTCGTTATAATTATAACCTGCGTTTAACGAGAAAGTTGCAAAACCATTATCACTAAAAAATTTATCGAAGCCTAATTTTAAATAACCATTTTGCGATTGCATATTTGTATTTACATTTTGATCTCTGAATGCTTTTTGTGGTTTGTAATAAGTGTAAGCATAACCAACACCCACAAAAAAGTTTGATACGAGTTTGCAAGTTATGTTCAAATCGCCCGCCATAACTCCCGAAAATGAATTACGAAACGATTGACTTGAAACTACTTTTGGGATACTTACATTTCCTCTTATGGCAAAGCGAGGTAACTCAGGCGCTTTTTCTTGCGCAAACGAAAACAAGCAAACGTTAAAAATTAAATATGACAAAATGTACTTCATTAATTCAAAACGTTTGCTTGATTAAAATATTGTTTATAGAAAACGCGACTAGGCAAATTTAGCTTCAAAAGCTTTCATCACCTCTACTAACACTTGCACACTTTCAATTGGCATCGCATTATAAATAGATGCTCTGTATCCACCCACATCTCTGTGACCTTTGATACCATCAATGTTTGCAGCTTTTACAACTTTTTCAAATTCAGGTTCAAATTCAGGCTTGTTTAATAAAAAGCAAGCATTCATGTTACTTCTGTCTTCTTTAGCTGTTGTACCAACAAATTGAGAGTTTCTATCAATTTCGTTATATAACAAATCAGCTTTCTTTTGGTTAATCCCTTCAATCCAGCTAATTCCTCCATTTTGTTTTAACCAACGTAAGGTAAGCATGGTAACATATACTGGGAACACAGGAGGTGTATTATACATAGATTCTCCTTTAATGTGTACGTTATAATCTAACATCGATAACATTTTACGTCCTGTTTTACCAAGGATGTCTTTTTTTACCATCACCATCGTACTACCTGCAGGACCAATATTTTTTTGCGCACCAGCATAAATTAATGAGAAGTCTTTTGCATTTACGTTTCTGCTAAATAAATCAGAACTCATGTCGCAAACTAAAGGCACATCACATTTAGGGAAACTTTTTAATTGTGTTCCGTAAATTGTATTGTTAGAGGTAATATGAAAATAGTCGGCATCTTTAGGAATTTCATATCCTTTAGGAATGTAACTAAAGTTTTTGTCTTCTGAAGAAGCAATGACTTTAGTGTTTCCAATAATTTTAGATTCTTTAATTGCCTTACTTGCCCAAACACCAGTGTTTAAGTATGCTGCGAAACCAGTTTCCGTTAATAAATTATATGGTACCATGGCAAATTGCATACTTGCACCACCACCTAAATACATCACTTCGTAATCATCTCCTACTTCAAATAATTCTTTAATTAAAGCACGAGCTTCATCCATAACTGCCACGTAGTTTTTACTACGGTGAGAGATTTCTAATAACGATAAATTCATATTATCGAAATTTAAGCAAGCCTCAGAAGCTTGTTTTAAAACGTCTATAGGTAAAATACCCGGACCTGCACTAAAATTGTGAACTTTTGACATAGTGGTTATGATTTGATTTTAGAATACCAAAATTACTAATTATATATTATAGCATAAAATAATCTTTCAAGGTGTAATTATTAGAAATAAAAAAGCCCATCTGCTTTTGACAGATGGGCTTTCAATTTTTAAAAGGATACTATAACCAACCACCCATGGCAGTTTTTACAGTTTTCTTTCTTCCTTTACAATCTCTATGAGTTCGGCACGAGCTAATAAACGCTATGATTGTGATACTAACAATTAAAAGACTAATATATTTATTGATTTTCATGGTTTGTTTTTAATATAATGAGAAGTAATATAAAAGCGACACTCTTATACTTCAACTAACGTACCAATTTTATCACCATTAATTAATTTTTGTAAGTTACCAGTCTTATTCATATCAAATACAATGATTGGCAAGTTGTTTTCTTTACATAAAGTAAAGGCAGTTAAATCCATTACTTCTAATCCTTTGCTATAAACTTCTTCAAAACTAATTTTTTCGTATTTAGTAGCGGTTGGGTCTTTTTCAGGATCAGCTGTGTAAATACCATCTACACGTGTTCCTTTTAAAATAACTTGCGCTTCAATTTCAATAGCTCTTAAGGCTGCTGCCGAATCAGTTGTAAAATAGGGGTTTCCAGAACCTGCCCCAAAAATAACCACACGTCCTTTTTCTAAATGCCGAACAGCTTTTCGGCGAATAAATGGCTCGCAAATTTGTTCCATTTTAATAGCGCTTTGTAAACGCGTTTGCACACCTAAACCTTCTAAAGCTGATTGAATGGCCATAGAATTAATTACAGTGGCTAACATGCCCATATAATCGCCGTGAACACGATCCATACCACCTTGTTCGGCTTGGATGCCTCTAAAAATGTTTCCACCGCCAATCACAATGGCAACTTCGCAACCCGAATCGTAGGCTAATTTTATTTCTTTGGCGTATTCCATTAAACGAACTTGATCGATACCAAATCCTTTGTTACCCATTAAGGCTTCGCCTGATAATTTTAAAAGTATGCGTTTGTATTTCATATGTGAAGTTTCTAACCGCAAAGAGCGCAAAGCATTTGCAAAGAGCGCAGAGGGTGTTGGTGTTTAATTCTGAAGCAATGTGTATCATACGTCATATTTGAGATTGCTTCGTTTCACTCGCAATGACATTAAAAAAAGAACAAAAAAAATCCCGATTTTTTAATCGGGATTTTAATAAAATTAAGATAATGCGTAGCGTTTGAAAGCTGTTGCAGTTAAACCTTTATCAATACTTTGTAAGTATTGTAAAACGTTCATTTTGTTATCTTTAATATATTCTTGGTTTAATAAAGTAGACTCCTTGTAGAATTTAGCAATTTTACCTTGAGCAATTTTTTCAACCATATCTTCTGGTTTACCTTCTGCACGAATTACTTCACGAGCAATTTCTAATTCTCTGTCTAACATATCTTGAGTTACACCTTCTTTATCTAAAGCTACTGGAGCCATAGCTGCTGCTTGCATCGCTACGTTACGTCCAACTTCATCAGCAACAACTTGGTTAAAACCAACAATTACAGAAACACGGTTACCTGGGTGAATATAAGCAGATACTTTTTCAGCTGTGATAGTTTCAAAATATCCAATTTCAATTTTCTCACCAATTTTACCTACTTGCTCCATAAATTTATCGCCAACAGTAATGTCGCCGTTATATGGTAAAGTTAAAATCTCTTCTTTTGTTTTTGCATTTTTCTCTAAAGCGATAGTAGCGATAGAATCAGCAAAAGCAATGAAATCAGCGTTAATTGCTACGAAATCAGTTTCGCAGTTAACCCAAATTAAAATACCTCTTTTGTTGTCAGCAGATGTTTTAGCTAAAACAACTCCTTCTTTAGAATCTCTGTCTCCACGGTTAGCTGCTACTTTAGCACCTTTTTTACGTAGATAATCAATTGCTTGTTCAAAATCACCATTATTTTCTTCTAATGCTTTTTTACAATCCATCATACCTGCTCCGGTTTGTTGGCGTAGTTTGTTTACTTCTTGTGCTGTAATTGCCATTGTCTTAATTATTTATGTTTTATTTTTTTAATTTAAAAAAACGGCCTTCCCTTTGGAGGAACGGCCGTTTTAGATTTGAGAAGATTTAAAACTTGATTTATTTAGGCGAACAAATTTTTTAAAGCGGAATTTACTTTCGTAAATGAGCATTTAAAAAATGAAGTTCAACGACAAGAAATCATTTTTTTAAGCTTCTTAGTGAAAAATTATTTTTTCGCTGTGGTTCTTTTACGACCTGCTGGTTTACGTGCGCCATCTTCATCATCAGATTTAGCACCTTTTAAATTTAAGCCTGCTGCTAATTCTTCTGCTTCTTCTTTAGAATTTTTTCCTTCTTTCTCGTCAGCTGCAATAGCTTCTTTATCCATTTTACGATCGCCTAAACCTTCGTTAATTGCTTTACACATTAAATCTACGATGTAAGCAACAGAAGTTGAAGCATCGTCGTTAGCTGGAATAGCGTAATCAACAAAATTAGGGTTTGAGTTTGTATCAACAATTGCAAACGTTGGGATGTTTAAACGTTTTGCTTCTGCTACTGCGATATGCTCTTTAGTGATATCAACAATAAATAAAGCAGATGGTAAACGAGTTAAATCAGCAACTGAACCTAAGTTAGTTTCTAATTTAGCACGCTCACGAGAAATTTGTAATTTTTCTTTTTTAGAAATATTATCAAAAGTTCCGTCAGTAGCCATTTTATCAATTTGCGACATCTTACGAACTGCTTTACGGATAGTTGCAAAGTTAGTTAACATACCACCTGGCCAACGCTCAGTTACATATGGCATACCAACAGCTTTTACTTTTTCAGCAACGATATCTTTAGCTTGTTTTTTAGTAGCTACAAATAATATTTTTTTACCTGAACGTGCAATTTGTTTTAACGCTGCAGCAGCTTCATCAATTTTAGCTACTGTTTTGTTTAAATCAATAATATGAATACCGTTTTTCTCAGCATAAATATAAGGAGCCATTGCTGGATTCCATTTTCTTTTTAAGTGACCAAAATGAGCACCTGATTCTAATAATTCGTTGAATGTATTTGACATGTCTGTATAAATGTATTGTAAATAAATATTAACGTTTGCTGAATTGGAAACGAGCACGAGCTTTTTTCTGACCGAATTTCTTACGTTCAACCATACGTGGATCACGTGTAACTAAACCTTCTGCACGTAAAGCTTTTTTCAATTCTGGGTTGATTTCTACTAAAGCTTTTGCAATTGCTAAACGCACTGCTTGAGCTTGACCAGTAGTTCCACCACCATTTACGTTTACTTTTACATCATACTCACCAACTGCCTTTGCGTTGTTTAATGATTGTAATACGTAATATTGTAAAGTTGGAGTTTTAAAGTATTCTTTATAATCTCTTTTGTTGATAGTGATTACTCCTGTACCTTTTGATACATAAGCACGAGCTACCGAACATTTTCTGCGACCTGATGTGTTTATTACTTCCATTTGATTATGCAATAATTGTTGTTAAATCTACTTTCTTTGGTTGTTGTGCTGCATGATCATGCTCAGCTCCTGCAAATACAAATAAATTTGTATTTAATGTTCTTCCTAAACGTCCTTTAGGTAACATCCCATGCACTGCATGTTTAATTACTTCTTCAGGTTTTTTAGCTAACATTTCTTTTGGAGTAGCAAAACGCTGACCACCTGGGTGACCAGTGTAACGAACGTATTCTTTATCATCCATTTTAGCACCAGTAAAACGAACTTTCTCAGCGTTGATAACAACGATGTTTGCACCACAATCAGTATGAGGTGTAAAGTTAGTTTTATGTTTGCCGCGTATTAAATACGCAAGTTTAGAGGCCAAACGACCTACAACTTCATTTTCTGCGTCAACTAATAACCACTCTTTTTCTGAGTTAGCTTTGTTCACGAATTTTGTTTTATAACTTAATGCGTCCACGTTTGTATTGTTTTAATTTTTCTAATTTGGGCTGCAAATATAGTCTATTTTTATCTACAGCCAAGTAAAATATCCTAGTTTCTTAAATTATTTTTAGTTTTTGCGTTATTTATGCAAAAATATATAAATTTGTACCGCAACTAAAGCTAGTTTATTTCAGTTCGAATCTATTCGGTAACATTAGATTTATATCGACAGGCTAAATATAATGGATCACTTTATACTAATATCTGCCGTTAGGCATTTAGGCTCTAGTAATAACGAGGGCATTGAAAATGAACTTCAAAATGTGATTGGGGTTATTAATAAAATCCACAAAAAAAACTTTATCACGTCGTTAGATTTAGTCCCACCTAATGAATTTCAAGGCATTACTAATAGTTTACAGGCAACCTTAGAAATGATTTTTGATATTGAAGAATGTCTCATTGAAAACAACCTCGATTTTAAACTAAAGCATGTCATTTATCACGATACTATTAAAAGTGTTCAAAGTAAATACACCGCGTATGAGCGTTTAGGCTTTAGTTTAATTGATGCCCGACAACGATTAGAGTCTATCAAAAAAACAGATAGTCGCTTTTTAATTGCCACCAGCGATGAAAAAGCGAGCTTGCATTTGAATAACCTTTTTTTAATCTATGAAGATTACCTAGATTCTTGGAAAAAAGGCGATGTTGAATATGTAAAAGCTTTTTTAAATCACATGAATTATAAAGAAGTGGCTGCATTATTTAATATTAATACCTCAAGCGGGTGGAGGAGAGAGAAAAGTTTGAAAATGAAGCAATATTACACTATTAAGGAGATGATTTTGTCGGCTATTGATTCTTGATTTTATTAAATGCGGAGAATAAATTGTTTAATTGCCGCATATTTGCGGAGAATAATTTGTTTTGCGGAGAATAAGCTGTATTTTTACCGCATATTTGCGGAGAATAATATGGCACGGTATGTACATCAATTAAAACAATGGCCCAATTTTACTTGGGATAGCGAAGCTGTTATGTCTTCGTTATCCAACGTGCGCCATAAACAAGGCTTATTAAAAGGCTATACCAATTTTTTAGGTTTTGCTTTAAAAAGCGAAAAATTGCTACATACTTTATCATTAGATGTTCTTAAATCTTCTGAGATAGAAGGAGAATTTTTAAATCCAGATCAGGTGCGATCATCTGTTGCTCGACGTTTAGGAATGGATATAGCTGGTTTGGTTCCAAGCGATAGAAATGTAGATGGTGTTGTAGAAATGATGTTGGATGCCACTCAAAATTATGATAAACCTTTAACTAAAGACAGATTATTTGGGTGGCATTCTTCTTTATTTCCTAGTGGAAGAAGTGGCATGCACAAAATAACAGTGGGCAATTGGCGTGATAATGAAAAGGGACCTATGCAGGTTGTATCCGGTGCAATGGGCAAAGAGCGCGTGCATTTTGAAGCGCCAGAGGCTGATAGATTAGATGGAGAAATGACATTGTTTTTAGATTGGTTTAATTCTAATCACACAACTGATTTTGTTTTAAAATCTGCGGTAGCACATTTATGGTTTGTAACTGTACATCCATTTGACGATGGAAACGGCCGTATAGCGAGAGTTTTAGCCGATATGTTATTAGCAAAAGCAGATGGCGATAACCAACGTTTTTACAGTATGTCGGCTCAAATAAGAGTAGAACGAAAAGCTTATTATGATATCCTCGAGAAAACCCAAAGCGGCAATTTAGATGTTACAAAATGGCTGCAATGGTATTTGCATTGCCTAGATGGTGCTTTAAATACTACTGATAAAGCATTAAATGGTGTTTTACACAGAGCACAGTTTTGGGATAAGCACAGCAATGAAACCATAAACGAAAGACAACGCTTAATGATTAATAAATTATTTGATGGCTTTGATGGAAAACTTACTACATCTAAATGGGCAAAGCTTACCAAATGCTCAGCAGATACAGCGTTACGTGATATCCAATCGCTTATGCAAAAAGATATGTTACAAAAAGAAGAGGGTGGAGGAAGAAGCACGAGTTATGTTTTGAAATAGGTTCGATTCCCTTGCGGACTCGAACCTTAACTTTGAATACAGAAACTATATAAAACGAAAAACCCCGATAATTTCTTACCAGGGTTTTGCGGTCCGGACGGGAACCACTTATAATATAATAGCACTTGGCTTTCAGTTAGTTGAGTCAGTTTTATTAATCAATGCCACCGAAAATGCCACCTTTTAAAATACTTCAATTCAGCTTGTTAATGAACTTGTTGAAACGAAGTTAAAAATAAAAATTGATTAAATAAAATTTAATCAATGTGAATTTAATATTTTTTTTAAGTTGATAAGCTTACTTGAACATCAGTAATATCAATGCCTGTATAAGAACAAAATTCTTTTATGGTAATAAATTGATGTACTTCTTTTTGATTCTTTTCTCTGATTTTTTCAAGAAGTTTACGACCATATCTTTCACTTTTTCCAGTTATACGCATAATATCTTTAGGGTAAATACAAATACGCTGCAGAACTTTCATACACTATCTATGCTTTATCTATACATTAATTATACTTTATGTATAACAAAGATAACATTATCATTTATTGAATAATGTGGCATAATCGGAATAAAATTAACAAAATGATTATAAGCGGAACACGCTATTTCATTGTGATTCAAAGCTAATATACTTTTGTATTGTCAAAAAAATTTATTCGCGATAGGATTTAACTTTGACCGTTTTGGTGGTTGACTGCGCAGCAGCCAACAAAATGAAACTAAAATTTAAAAATTATAATCATGGCAATACAAAAAGGAATAATCAAGCTAAAAGGAAAAATCGGAGAATTATCTTTTTACAAAACACAAGACGGGCATTTGGCTCGTGAAAAAGGCGGTGTGGATGCTAGCAGAATAGCTAACGACCCAGCATTTGTTAGAACAAGAGAAAACGGTGCTGAATTTGGATCATCAGCCACCTCTGGAAAAACTCTGAGAGATTCGTTACGCACTATGGTAATGACCGCTTCAGATAACCGAGTTACATCTCGATTAACAAAAGTGATGACTGACATAAAAAATCTTGATACAACCTCAGCACGCGGAGAACGAACTGTTGGCACTGCTATTGCTCTTGCTCCTGCAAAAGCATTGTTGAAAGGATTTAATTTTAATAACAAAGCTATTTTAGGAAGTATGTTATTTAAATCTTAT
>CAITNS010000056.1 GCA_903893815.1 uncultured Bacteroidota bacterium | reverse complement strand
TTCAAAACATCAACAATTGCGGTTATCAGTTTCAAGCACACTTATGAGCATGAAGGGTTGTCTTATGTTTTATCTCCATCAGGTAACCTTGCAGAAGCTGCAGCACAATTGTTTAATGTGATGAGAACAATTGATACAACAGTTGCAACAGTTATATTGACTGAGGTTTTCCCTGATGAAGGTTTGGGAAAAGCTATTAATGATAGATTAGAACGAGCGGGGAGTTAATAATTGTTAATTGTTAATCATTGTTGTCCGGTTAAATTTAAAATAAGAAATATAACCCTTATTCCTAAAGGATTTTGGGTTTAAAAACATTCATTTTTGAAAAGAGCCCCCATATTTAACCTGATAAATCTAATTCTAATTGCCCTTCGTTTTTAGGATAATAAATCTTGCATTTTTCAGGGTTTTCTAAAAAATGTGCTAAACTTGTATAGTTCATTAAATGAAGCCTAATGAACGAAGCTAAATTTGAGTAAGCCCATTGCCGTTTTAGGTTTGAGGTGACTACTTTTAGCAATAAATCTGCTATAAGGGCACAGAATATCTGTATTTTGATAGCATTTTCATTGTCTCCTAGAAAATATTCCAGTGGCATGTTTTGCTTTAGTCTTTTAAAAAGCATTTCGATCTGCCATCTTTGTTTATAAAACATTGCAACCCTTATTGGCGACCATTTTTTGTTGGAAGTAATAAATTGAAAGGTGTAATTTTTCTCTTTATCGTAGTACTTAACTAACCTACAATTTACGCGTTCAATTTTTCCATTTTTAAAACCCATTACTACATGCTGGTCACTAATTACACCTTCACTTTTATTTTTTTCACTAACCTCACATTCTTTAACCACATCAATTACTGATCTTGATTTTAATCTTGTAATCCAATCCACGCCTTGCTTTTGCCATTCATTCATCCAATGGAAGCTATTGTAACCCTTATCCATAATAACGATGGAGCCTTTGGGTGGACGTACTTCCTTCATAAATGGGATATCAGCCTTTGCAGCTTCCGTTAATCGGATTAAATATGGAACATCTTCATGGGCTTTAATTGCCATGTGTACTTTTATACCTCCTTTCTTCCGGCCATCTACACCCGGACGGCCTGCGTTTTTTAAAATTTCCTGAAACAAGCTTATTGTAGTAGAGTCTATGATTACAATACGTTTGTGGAAGCGATCTTTAGGTTGGCTGTCCGGCAAAATATCCCTGTATTTTGCAAAAAGTTTATAATACAACTTCTCAAAAACTTCATAGGTTCTTGATTTATTGGCTTCCGATAAGGTGCTCCGCTTGGGAAAGTTTGTCATGCCCAAATATTGAAGCCGACCTTCGCAGGCTTGAATGCCTGTTACCACTTCCCTAAGTGAGGTACATTGTTGATAACAGGTATATAGCATCGTAATTAGATGATTACGAGTTGTAAATTTCTTATAATATCGATCAGTTTTGTGTTCTTTAACACAAGCTGAAAGCATATCTCGTGGAATCATTTTAAACAACTGAGAAAATATTGGCTGTCCGGTAAAAAATGTACTTTTGTTCATGATTAACCTTTTTTTTTGTGGTAAAATAAAGCTAATCAAAAAAGGGAGGCTTTGGCCTCCCTTAAAAAATTTCGTTTTTAATTTTCCCGGACAACAATAATTCATAATTAAGAATCAGGAATCAATACCATAATTCATAATTAACTAACCACTATCACCTTACCACTTACCACTTACAACTTACCACTTACCACTTGCAACTTACCACTACCAACAAAAATCCCCCAGTAAACTTAATTACTGGGGGACTAAATAAAAATGGCACCTACCTACTCTCCCGCGCCGCAGCGCAGTACCATGGGCCATAAGGGGCTTAACTTCTCTGTTCGGAATGGGAAGAGGTGAACACCCTCGGCATAAGCACCATAAGATCTTTGTAAGTTATTCACTCACGAGCTCTTACGCTCTAATATCTTAACACGATGGAAAAAGTTGTAATACGATTGTTTAAAAATTAAAGCTTACGGGCAATTAG
>CAITNS010000055.1 GCA_903893815.1 uncultured Bacteroidota bacterium | reverse complement strand
TTAAAAAAGCAACTTGAAAGTACAACGTTAAATTTAAATCAACAAGTTTCAGTTTTAAATAAAGCAGCTATTGTTTCAGAAACGGATGCTGATGGAAACATTATTTTCGTCAATGATTTTTTCTGCTCTATTTCAGAATACTCCAGAGAAGAATTAATTGGTAAAAATCACAAAATTCTTAAATCCGGAAAACAACCTGATGGTTTGTTTAAAGGCATGTGGAAAGCAATTAGTACCGGACTTGTTTGGCAGGGCGAAATATTAAATGTGAGTAAAACTGGCAAGTATTATTGGGTAGAAACTACTATTATGCCCTTTAAAAATAAAGATGGAAAAATAGAAAAGTATGTAGCCATTCGTTTTGATATTACAAAACAAAAAGAAAGCGAAGCCTTAAAAAAACAAACTGAATTATTACTTGCTTCGCAAAGAGAATTAGAAGAATCTAATACCGAGTTAGAAGCTCAAACGCAAAAATTACAAGCATCCGATGAGGAATTACGCGTGCAGCAAGAAGAGTTGATGCAGAGTAATAAAGAACTAGAAGAAAAAACGAAGTTGGTTGAGGAAAAAAACCATGCCTTTAACGAAAAAAATAATTTATTAGTTGCCGCTACAACCGATTTAAAAAGAAAAGCAGATCAATTATCTTTAAGCAGTAAATATAAATCGGAGTTTTTGGCTAATATGAGCCACGAATTAAGAACCCCGCTTAATTCAATACTATTGCTAAGTAAATTACTACAGGATAATTTGGATGATAATTTAAGTGAAGATCAAATAGAATATTCAACTGTTATTAATAAAGCAGGAAATAGTTTATTAGAATTGATTAATGATATTTTAGATTTATCTAAAATTGAATCCGGTAAAATGGATGTGAATGCTGAAACGTTGATTTTAAATAAATTTACAGGCGATATTCAATCTTTATTTAATCCAATTGCAAAAGATAAGGAAATTGAATTTAATGTAGTAGTAAATTCTGATTGTCCTATAAGTATGTACACGGATAAAATGCGCTTAGATCAGGTCGTTAAAAATTTACTATCAAATGCATTTAAATTTAGTCCTAAAGGAAAAGTAAATCTTTCTATTTCATATAATTTACAACAGGATATGATTTCATTTTCGGTGGTTGATACAGGAATTGGTATTGCTAAAGAAAAACAAGCCTTGGTTTTTGAAGCGTTTCAGCAAGCTGATGGTTCTACAAAACGTAAATATGGTGGAACCGGATTAGGACTTTCTATCAGTAAAGAAATTGCACATTTATTAGGTGGCGAAATTACATTAGAAAGTGAAGCGGGCGTTGGAAGTAATTTTACAATTACAATTCCCGCAAATTATTCGCTTGAAAACTTAAAAAAACAAACCAAAAAAAATAGCTCTACGTTAAATAATACAATAGCACCTGATTTAACGATCGATAAAGAATCTGAAATTTCTGTTTTAGTAGATGATGATAGACATTTAATTGAGAAGAAAGATAAAATAATTTTAATTGTTGAAGACGATATTTACTTTGTAAAAATTTTACAAAATTCAGCAAAAAACCGTGGATATAAAGTATTAGTAGCCGTTAATGGCATGGAGGCTGTTGAATTGGCTAAGAAGCATATTCCTACAGGTATTATTTTGGATTTACATTTACCTAAAAAAAGTGGTTGGGAAGTATTAAAAGAATTAAAAGATTTTGCTGAAACAAAGCACATTCCGGTTCATATTGTTTCTTCTCAAGATTTAGATTCAAAAATTACGAAGGAATCTGGGGCGATAGATTTTACTAACAAGCCAATCTCTGATGATAATATGCAAAATGTATTTCGCTCGCTCGAGGAAATTGCATCAAAAGAAACCGGGAAAATTGCTTTGTTCTCTGATAAAAAAGAGCACGCTTTGGCAATGACCGAATTTTTAAAAGAACGCCAAATTGAAATTATAACTTTTACTCCCGATAGTGAAATTGATAATTCAATAAGTAAAAATGATTTTGATGCTATTATTATTGATGTGGATACTAGAAGAGCAAAAGTTTCAAATTTATTAGAAAAATTAACGAAGGTTTTACCAAATAAATTAATGCCTGTAATAGTGTTAAGTAATACGTATTTATCTTCTTTAGATGTTAAAAGAATAAATCATTATCATGATGCGTTCATATTAAAAATTGTAAAAAGCTATTCTAATATCATTGATGAAATGTCACTTTTTTTACATTATATTACTAAAAAAGTTGCAGTAGTAAAAATGCGTCCCACTATAATTTCAGCAAAAACTTTAGAGAAAAAGAAAATTTTACTAGTAGATGATGATGCGGAAAATAGATTTTCAATAGGTAAAATTTTAGAAGCTCAAAAAGCGGAAGTGATTCATGCCACTAATGGCAAAGAAGCCATTGATGTTTGGAAAAATAATAAAGATATTTCCTTAATTTTAATGGACGTGATGATGCCGGAAATGGATGGCTACGAAGCAATTAAAGAAATTAGAAAATTAGAAAACGGAAAAAATATTCCAATTATTTCGTTAACGGCAAGAACTCAGGCAGATGAACGAGAAAAATGCATCAGCAGTGGCGCATCAGATTATGCATCCAAACCAATTGATGCTGATTTACTAATTTCGTTATCTAAAATTTGGATATTAAATAGTGACAAAAATAAATAAGTATGACTGAGCAAATAAAAGTGCTATTAGTAGATGATGATGAGCGAAATATTTTCGCATTATCTGCCTATCTAAAAGCAAAAAAATTTAAAGTAGAAACTGCCAGCGATGGCAAAGAATGTTTAGAAAAATTACAACAACTATCTGTTGATGTGGTTCTATTAGATATGATGATGCCAGTGATGGATGGTTTTGAAACTTTAGGCATTTTAAGAAATGATGAGCAATTAAAAAATAACAAGGTAATTGCACTTACGGCATTAGCTATGAAAGGCGATATGGAACGTTGTATTGAAGCTGGTGCAGATGATTATTGCACTAAACCTTTAGATATTGATGTATTAGTTAATAAAATAAATGAGCTAATAAATAAGTCATGACACAAGTAACTACTTTTAAAATTGGAGCAAGTGAAGTAGATGAACTAATAATGCTCATTAATGATTATAGTGGCTATGATTTTTCTGATTATTCAATGCCATCTTTGCAACGGAGATTTCAGCGTTATATTGATTTAAATAAAATTTCAGACTTTAAACAATTGTTGCAAGATTTAATGAATGACTCTTCCATGTTAAATAATTTAATTGAAGAAGTTACCGTTAATGTAACTGAAATGTTTAGAGATCCTAGTTTTTTTGCGGCTATTAGAACTGAATTAGTGCCTCAGCTAAATAAGTTACCACTCATTAAAATTTGGCATGCTGGCTGTTCAACTGGCGAAGAAGTTTACTCAATGGCTATTTTACTTAAAGAACATAATTTGTTGGATAAAAGTATTATTTATGCAACCGATATTAATCAATCTGTTTTAGATGTTGCAAAATCTGGAAAGTATAGTATTGAATCTTTTAAGGAAAATGAATTAAATTATAGAGAAAGTGAAGGGACTAAGAAATTATCGGATTATTATATTGTATTAAATGGTGAGGTTTTGATGAATGATGATTTGAAAACTAAAATAATTTTTAGTACTCATAATTTAGTTTCAGATAATGCCTTCAATCAATTTGATTTAATAATTTGTAGAAATGTATTGATTTATTTTAATAAATCGTTACAAGATAATGTATTACAAATGTTTTATAATAGCCTCTCTGAAAATGGCATTTTAGCAATAGGTTCTAAAGAAACAATTATGTTTTCGCCAATTGAAAATTTTATGCAAGTTATAAATGCTAAATGGAAGATATGGAAAAAGAAGGTGTAATTATTTTTGGTGGTTCCGCAGGAAGTATTGAGGTAATTATGAATATATTTCCTTTTATACCTGAGGATTATCCTTTTGCCATTGTGGTTGTGCTGCATCGAAAAAATACGGTGGAACATCATTTAGAAGATGTTTTAAGTAGGAAAGCAAAAATTCCGGTAATTGAAATACAGGATAAAATGCAACTTAAACCAGCAAATATTTATATTGCACCAGGTGATTATCATTTGTTAGTTGATGAGACTGGTTTATGTACTTTAGATTATTCTGAAAAAGTTAATTACTCTAGGCCAAGTATTGATGTAACCTTTGATTGCTTTGCAAATGCTTTTGGAAATCGATGTATTGGTATTTTACTTTCAGGAGCAAATTCTGATGGAGCAGAGAGTTTAAAAAAAATTCAAGATCATGGAGGATTAACTATTGTTCAATCGCCCGAATCGGCTGCAGTTGCAACCATGCCAATGGCCGCTATAAATTTATTTAATCCACATGTCATTGCTGATATTTCTGAAATTGCAGGTATGCTATTGGAAGCAGCAAAATATCCTATATCCCATTATATTAATCAAATAAAACATGGTTATGAGTTAAATAATAGTTTACCAACTATTTTAATTGTAGATGATTTAGAGGACAATCTATTTTCATTAAACGCTGTATTAAAATTTGAAGGCTATATCATACATAAAGCTAATTCTGGGCCTTTAGCTCTTGAAATGGCTTCTAAAATTCAGTATGATTGTATTATACTTGATGTTCAAATGCCCGAAATGGATGGTTTTGAAGTTGCAAACATACTTGGCAAAAATGAGTTTACTAAAAATATACCAATCATTTTTCTTTCGGCGCTTGGCTCAGATAAGGAAAAGGTATTACAAGGAATGGATTCGGGAGCTATTGATTTTTTGGCAAAGCCGGTTGATCCCCCTTTGATTAAAGCTAAATTAAAGTTATGTATTAAATTAAGTTCAAAGTATAAGGATAGTAAAAAAATATTTAGTGCAATTAAAGAAGAGCATTCTTCGCTTCAAGAAGTGAATAGTGAATTTTCAGCCAGTTTGCGCTACGCTCAAAATATACAACAAGCTATTTTGCCAACAGCAGAAGTTATTAATGCATTATTTAAAGATAACTTTGTCATTTTTCGTCCTAAAGAATCCATTGGAGGAGATTTTTATTATGTTAAGGAAGTTGGTAACGAAATTATTTTTATGTGTGGCGATTGCACAGGTCATGGCGTGCCAGGTGCCATGATGAGTATGATTAGTGCTAATATTATTCATAATATTATTGATACAAAAAAGATTATCGTACCAAACTTAATATTAAATGCCATGGTAAGGGAATTTAGAAAAGCATTCAGAAATGAATTTTCTAATATTACCATTCAAGATGGATTAGAAGTAGCTATTTGCACCTATTATAAAAAAGAAAAAAAACTGCAATATGCAGGAGCTGGTAGACCAATTATTATAGCTAATCAAGATGGCATAAAAACTATAAAAAGTTCTTCGTCCGGCATCAGTGGTAATGTTTCCGAAAATTATGATTTTGAATTAAATGAATTTGATATTGAGGAAGGCGACCAACTATATCTTTATTCAGATGGAATAGTGGACCAGTTTGGTGGACCTCACAATAAAAAATTTATGACTAAACGGCTTGTTCAATTATTATCTTCTAATTTGGATTTACCTATGTCTGAGCAAAAAGAAATAATAGATAATTCAATTGTTAGTTGGAAGGAAGGACAAGAACAAATTGATGATATATTAGTTATGGGATTAAAATTTTAATTGAGTATAAAATCAACTTAAGTAATAAGAAAAAATACGACAGTTTATCTAATATAACTCAAGCTTTAAATTAATCAGTTTGCTTTTTAAATTTTCGTTTTATAAATACTACAAATACTGCTAAACCACAAAATAGTATGATTAGTATTACATATAAATACTCATTTAATATATTTTTTTTACTTAAATAAAAATCGTTACCATAATAAATATATGCACCCCACATGGTTGGTGAATAATTGTTTTTAGCAAAATAAAATTTTGTTTTATAGAGTGCATCTGATGAACTTATACCTAACGCCATAAACTCATAAAACTTAGCTAAAAACTCTGCGTTTTCTTTATCATCTATAGGCCAAGCAGTGCTTATAACAGCGCTTGCATGCTGGCTTATTAATTGGTGTGGTAGACTGTTAGTTTTATCATAACATTCTTGCTTACCAAAATTGCTACTACATGCATTTAATAAATAACAACTTCCCTCCAAATTACTTTTTAAAATAGTGCTACTACTAATGTTAGCGGTATCATTTAATATTAAATATTGCTCTGCAGAATTGTTATTGGTTTTTGCATGACCTAAAAATTGTATTAGTTTATTTTTTTCAAAAAATTGTGATACATTGGTTGTATTTATTTTATTGATATTAAAAATTCCACAGAGCTTATCTATTAATTTATTACTCGAATGTAATTGCGTATAATAACTCGAATTATACTCCGGCATCAACACATTTAATTGATTGTAAGTTAACACTTTGTCAAATGACTGTATTAAATTTTCGCCACTTATTGTATAAGTGAACTTATATTTTCTAACTAAGGCTGCATTTAAAATAGAATTTTTGGCGCATGAATCGGTTTGTAACAAATCGAAATTTAGTCCGTTCCAATTCATATCTGGAACAACAACAACATTAGTAATTTTATTTTTTTGAAGTAAAGCATCAGTTTTTGAAAAAAATAAATCATATAATTCAAACATCTGTTTATTAAAACTTCTAATTTCATTTTTTAATAAGTATGAATTACTGATATTTATTAATGGAAAATACCTTGATATTTTTCTATTTTTATTATTTGAACATTCAATTAGCATGGTAGTATTTGGCAATGATACAATTGCTATTAAAAAATCAGGGCCACTTGTTACAAAATAGTTAATTATTGCGCAATTTTTTTTCAAACAAATTTTCGAAATGCTGTCTAACTTATTAGCATTATTAGCTATACTAAAATCACAACTAGCATTTTTTTCGGTTCTTTTATTTTTTATAAATTCCATTAAACCATAGCAACGAGCAATATAGATGCTATTGTTTGTGGCTTTGTATAATAAGAAATAAATTAATATCAACTTTTGATATGGATTAACGGAATATTGATCATCCATACTTTTGATGTTATTTCCTTTTATTTTTTCCAAATATTTTTCCCAGGCAGGTATGCTTTTCAATAATATTTTTTCAGCTGAATAAATAAATTTTATACTATCTGTTTTATCAAATAAATTGATATAGATTGAAGTTTGCCAGCTGCATATACCTGCATATTCTGAGTTCGCAGGCCCTTTCATTGAATATTCAAGGGCATTTTTTGCTTTCTCGGCCAATGCTATTCCATCGCGATCATGACCTCTATAACGTTCTGCTAACAACCATATTTTGTATATAGAGGCATGTAACATACTTTTTTTATTGGAATATATTTTTGTAGCTAATGTTTCAGCGATAATTGAATAGCTTATACATTTTTTATAGTATGCTAATACTTTTTCATCTTTCCATTTTTCTTCTGAATCAACATTAATACAATCAGTTAAAAATGTAGCGTAACGTTTGTAATGCAAGGCCTTTAAAAATGTGTTATTGCTATATGCAATAGCGGAATCTAGCAAATGCACATCGGCATACAATGTATTTCGGGCGGCATTTCCTAAGTAACTATAATAGCGTGCGAGCTTCGTGCTATCTTGATTTTTTTTGCAAACTCGTTTAAACACACCAATTGCTTTGATATAGTAATAGTCCGTTGAATCATTCATCATATACAAAAGTGTATAGTGCGCCGCACGAGCATAATATAGCGCACTATCTAACGAGGTGTTATTTATTGTTTCAAAAAATAGGTTTAAATAATTTAAGTTGTTTTTAAAGTCGTTATTATCTAAACTATATTCGGCCATAAAGTCATAAGCCTGGCCTAATTCTATATTAGAAACAATTCGTTTTTTATCGATGGTTTCTTTTGCTAACAAGAAAGCGCTATCTGTTTTACCGCTCCAATACAATTTAAGGGGTAAGCCTTGAGAAAAGCATTTTGTACTAAGTAAACATAAAATGATTAATAGTAGGCTTGCAGTATATTTAATCATAAAATACTTGAGAAAATAAAAACATGTACTAATTTTTAATAACTATTGATGTGAGTCGTTTTCGAAATTTTTTAAAATAAGTTTCCTTTTAACCTCCAAATCAATTTGATTAAAAGTACGTTTACTTAATATTTTATAGCCTTCTTCTTGCTTGTTATTAAATAAATAACATAAGGCTATATAAAAATACGATTTATTTTTATATACCGATAAGGTAGATAATGCTTTTAAATAATGAGTTGCGCTATCCAACTTATTTATTTTTATATAACAAATACTAGCATAATATTGAGCTGTATCATTTTCGCTAATAGTTAAAAATTTATTTTTGGCAGCCTCATATTGTTCACTTTTATAAAAACTCATACCATTGTTTAGTGCCATGCTCTTGTTATTATCACCCATCCAAACTTTAAAGCCTTCGTCCTCTACCCAATAATTAGCAATAGTTTCAGATTTAGAATTAAATGAAAATTTTATTAAAAATCCTAATGAGATTATAAATATGATGCCAGCTGCAACTTTATAATATGCACCTAAATTAGTTTGTTTTTTAGTTTTAAAATCCAATAATGATGGTTCAGTAAATTGTTTTAATAACTGTATATTAAAATTATTGCTTTCTAAAAACAATTTCAATCCCGCTAATGCTTCATCATCAAATTGATTATTTTTTATGTAATCACAAAAATAAGTTTGATGGCTTAATAAACCATTAAGCACCTCGGTATAAGTATGTTTTTGTTTTGGGTCCATTACATAAAAAGTTGCCATAATTTTTTAATACGTTGTTTGGCAGTATGCAACGTATTACGAACGGTATTATAACTAATATTTAACTGAATAGCAATTTCTTTGTTTTTGTAACCTTGCAGATGCAGCTCAATGATTTCTTTCTCTCGGTTGGGTAAATTATTAAGTAAGTGTTTAATTGCCTCTGATTCAAAACGAATGGAAGCAGCATTTGTACTGGTAAATGAAATTAAAGTTACTAAATGTTTTTTTATTTGTTCTTGCAATTTGTTTGTCTTTATGCCATCCAAACATTTATTTTTTATTATAATAACTAAAAAGGGATAAATGCCTTTTTGAGGATGAAGTATTATTTGTTGGCGCTTTTGAGAATTAAGCTGTAAGAGTTTCTCGAAAACAGCGCCTACCATATCTCTGCTTCTTTCAGTATCAGTGGTGTATTTATAGGCAATCATCACCAACGATTGATAATAATAAACATACAATTTTCCTAATGCTTCATCATTACCATTTTGGTAATGATGACTCAACTCATATTCGCTATTGTGATTGTTTTTTTGCAAAGCGTGGTAAAAATAAAAAAATATTTGAGCTAATTAGTACAAACTAATAAGTTAATCGTTTTAGTTATACTGCAACCTCATTTCATAAGCAGCTATTTATTTTGTAGTGTGGATATAAGAAAAATTATACATATTAATAGATTAATTAAAGCGCAACGTACCGGGTCGCCTAAAACATTATGCGTGCAACTAGGTGTTAGCGAACGCACGGCGCATAATTATTTACGTTATATGCGCAAAGAATTAAAAGCTCCTATAAAATGGATTCCTATAAAAACACCTATATATACGAAAACAATGGCGAATTTAAATTTGAATGGCAACCGCATTGAAAAGAATAACCGCTGACTCTAAAAAATTGTAGGGCAGTTTCAATTCTTTTTACTTCCAATATATGGAAATAATGTTGCAGTAAATGAAATAAACATAAACTGCATCCTCATTGCAGTGTAATGGTTTTATTTTATGAATAATAAACTTTTTTTGTTAAAGGTTAAAATAACAAAGGCGTAAACCGAAAAGCCTTATGAGTAGGAAAATTAAAACAATAAAAAGATGAATTGTGAATGTATTACTAATTGTTTAACTGCAGCAATAACTTTAGCCGGTTTTGCAGTTACTATTTATGCCTTGCGGAAAAGTAATAAGGAGAAAAGCATTTCTAATGTTATTGCCCTAAAAGCAGAATTTAGAGCATATGATGATATTTACATAAAGTTGCTACCAAAGAGCGAATTTTGCACGGAAGAAAAGAATTTATTCTCTACTCCTGAAAATAAATGCACCGAACTCGGCAGAATTATTAGCTACTTAGGACTTTTTGAAATTGCTCACAAAATGATTATTACAAGTTGCTTATCAAAAGAAGAATTTAAAACTTTCTTTTTATACAGACTAGATAATATTTCAAAAAATAAAGTTGTAATGAATATTATAGTGAGCGAAGCTGACTCATGGATTAATCTTTTAAATCTTATGAAAACGTTCGAGTTAGATATAGCAAACTCTTAAATCAAATTTGGTTAGTGAAGCCAAACAAACCAGTACAGATAATTTATATAAAAAAATCAAATAAAAAATGAATCAAATATAGCTTAAACATAATTAAAACCTAACAACCATGAAAAAAAATCTATCCTTCATTTTATTAATCTTTCTTGCTATTCGAGCATTTGGTCAAACAGATGGTAAAATGCAAGCCCCTAAAGATTTTGCTGAAATGAAAATAAAAAGTGAAGTAATAGTTGCGACCAAAAACACTTACGGTTATAATATTTATGTAGATAATAAACTATTGATACATCAACAGAATATTCCAGGTATAGCAACAAATGAAGGGTTTAAAATTAAAAATGATGCATTAAAAGTTGCCAATTTAGTTATTGAAAAATTAAAAAAAGGACAAATGCCTCCGGCAATTAGTATTGATGAATTAAAAAAATTAAATGTAACCTATTAAAAAAATCAATTAAAAATGAAACAATCAAAAATATTATTACTAATTGCAAGTTTAACTTTAAATACTGCAAAATTATTTTCGCAGTGCACACCACCTAATATTTATACAAGTGGATTAACAACATTTTGTGCAGGCGATAGTGTGCAGTTATCAATTGATGATATAGGTGACCAATGGTATCAGAAAACTAGTATGGGAGGCGTTGCAAGAATAGGAGCTGTTGGATTTAGCATTGGCACAAAATGCTATATTGGGACTGGTTTTGATGGTACAAATTATTTAAGTGATTTTTGGGAATTTAATACCACATTAAATGCATGGTCCCAGAAAGCTAGTTTTCCTGGTGGAGCACGAGCATATGCTGTTGCATTTTCTACAACCACTAATAAAGGCTATATAGGAACAGGGTACAATGGAACATTATATAAAAACGATTTTTGGCAATATGATCCTATAAGTAATTCATGGGTGCAAAAAGCAAATTTCATTGGCACACCAAGGGCTGGGGCAGTTGCGTTTTCAAATCCAGTAGGTACAGGGAATCTTGGACCAATAGGTGCTATTTGTTTTGGCTATGATGCTACTACGACATATGCGACTTGTTATAGATACGATGAATTTGCTAATACTTGGCTTACAATGGCTAATTTAGGAGTTATCGCTAGAAAAAATGCAATTGCATTTAGTATTGGTGGTAAAGCTTATTTTGGATTAGGTACTTCAAATACTGGCACCTATTTGTTAGATTTTTGGGAATATGATGCTGTTGCCAATATTGCTAACGCAAAAGCTAATTTTCCAGCTATTGGACGCGAAAATGCAACAGCGTTTAATATTGGTAGCAATGGTTATGTTGGCGGTGGCAGAGGTAACGCTAGCACGGGCTTTAAAAAAGATTTTTGGCAATATAATCCCACTTCAAATGCCTGGGCACAAAAAATAGATATTGCAAATTCCCTTTTTGTTGGCTCGCGGCAATATGGTGTGGGCTTTGGCATTAATGGTGATGGTTATATAGTGTCTGGCTTTTCAACTGGCGGAGGTTATTATAATGATATTTGGAAGTATTCAGCTAATAAAACTTATACTTGGACGCCAACAAATGTATCAAGTGCAACTATTGCCGCTAAAACACCTGGTATTTATACAATTACAGTTGCAGACGCTATTGGCTGTATAGCAACAAATACTATACTTGTAACGTTTGCAAATCCAAAAGCTTATGTTGTTGGCAATCAGTTTATTTGTCCTGGTAATACAGTTTCTATAGGAGATACAACAACAACAACTGGCAACTCATATAGTTGGACGCCATCAATAGGTCTTAGTTCTGCTAACATTGCTAACCCTACTACATCACCCACTATTACAACAAGCTATGAACTTTTAGAAACAGAAAGTACTTACGGATGCCAAAGTAAAAATGCCGTAACTATATTTGTGGATGAACCTTCAAATTATTTACTTAGCTCAAATGGTAATACAAATTTATGCCAAGGAGCGAATGCAGTATTATCAACAAATTCAAATTCTTGGATTCAAAAATCTAATTTTGGTGCCGCTGCAAGAAAAGGAAGTTTTAGTTTTAGTATAGGTAATAAAGGATATGTTGGCACAGGTAATACTGGAGGCGCAGGTATTACAGATGATTTTTGGGAATATGATCCAGCAACAAATGTATGGTCACAAAAGGCAAACTTCGCAGGTGGTTTGCGTGAAAAAGCTGTTGGTTTTAGTATTGGATTGAAAGGATATGCTGGAACGGGTAATGATTTGTCAACTTCCAAAAAAGATTTTTGGGAATATAACCCTTTAATAAATATCTGGACAAAAAAAGCTGATTTTGCAGGTTTACCAAGAAGTAATGCTATTGGTTTTTCAATTGCCAATAAGGGCTATTTGGGTACTGGCATTGATAACAGTATTACATACGGAGATTTTTGGGAATATAATCCTGCAACTAATTTTTGGACTCAAAAAGCAACTGTTGGTTTTATAACTCAAGGAGGTTGGTACGGTTGTGTGGGGTTTGCCATTGGTAATAAAGGGTATATTGCCACTGGTCAAGGTTCAGGAGGGCTTACGAATATATTGAGAGAATATGACCCTACAACTAATTTATGGATACAGAAAGCCTATTTTCCAGGAAACGCCAGAAAATTTGCAGTTGGTTTTAGTATAGGTAATAAAGGTTATATCGGTACTGGGATTAATCCTGTAGGTTCTGTATTAGCTGACTTTTGGGAATATAACTCTACTACAGATGCATGGTTACAAAAAACTAATGTGCCAGGCGGAATAAGACAAATGGCAGTAGGTTTTAATATTGGTAACAAAGGTTATGTTGGTACAGGTATTTCATCAAATACAACAGGTTATAAAAATGATTTTTATGAATATACCCCAGAATACACTTATACGTTTACACCTTCTGGAACTGCATCGCCAACAAAAACAATTAGTGTTAATGCTACAAGTAATAATTATTTAATAGTAAATAGTGCTTCTGGCTGTTCATTAAATTCAAATTCTATAACAATTACAGTTACTCCCTATCCAACAATTACAGTAAATAGTGGAGTGATTTGTCCCGGTCAGTCATTTACTATCAATCCTAGTGGCGCAAATACTTATACAATACAAGGTGCAACATCAGTAATAACACCAAGCGTAACTTCAACTTATACTGTTATTGGCAGTAATACTTTGGGTTGCGTTTCGCAATCACCAGCTACTAGTACAATTACCGTTGCTCCTACGCCAACAATTACAGTAAACAGTGGTGCAATTTGTAAAGGTAATTCATTTACAATGATACCTTCAGGAGCAATAAGTTATACATATTCTGGTGGCACAGCTGTTGTTTCTCCAACAACAAACACTACTTACACAGTAAGTGGAGCAAATGCAGAAGGTTGCACAACAAGTGCAGTAGCTGTAGTAACTGTAAATCCATTACCCAACGTTACGCTTGGATCAATTCAAAGTCCGTTGTGTTTAAATAATTCAACAGTGCAACTAATTGGTAATCCAGCAGGGGGAGTTTATAGCGGAACAGGTGTAATTGGCACAAGTTTTAATCCTGCTTTAGCAGGGGCAGGTACTTTTACAGTTAATTATAATTATACTGCTGCTAATACTTGTTCAGCAAGCGCAAGTCAAGCAGTAAATGTAAATTCATTACCCAACGTTACGCTTGGGTTAATTCAAAGCCCGTTATGTGTAAATAATTCAACAGTGGCATTAATAGGTAATCCAGCAGGGGGTGTTTATAGCGGCACAGGTTTAAGCGGCACAAGTTTTAATCCTGCTGTAGCAGGGGCAGGTACTTTTACAGTTAATTATAATTATACAGATGCTAATAATTGTTCGGCAACTGCTAGCCAATCAGTCAATGTAAATTTGTGCACTGGTATTGTAGAATTAAATAGTGAATCTATTTCTATTTATCCAAACCCAGCAAGTAATATGATTAATGTAAAAATGAATACAACATTAATTAACAATGCAACGCTTGAGTTATATGATGCTACCGGTAAATTAATTGCGCAACAAAAAGTAGTTAATGAGTATAGTGCACTTAATATAAGTGGCCTTGCAAATGGTATTTACACAGTGCGTATAATTATAGATAATGAACAAATAATAAAACGAATAGTTAAACAACAGTAATAAAAAATAAATTGTTTGTTTATTTTAAGCAAGCTGCATTAGAAATAATGCAGCTTTTTTTTTTGAGTTTTTTAGTCACTTCGAGTGCGAGGTACGAGCGTATCGAAAAGGGCTTTATTTATTGGTTCTCGATACAAAAATTCAAAGAGGCAGAATTTTTACTCGAACTGATAGTGTTATTTTTCAGTCACTTCCCCCTTCATCAAGCTCAGGACAAGAGCAGCGAGGCACGAGCGTTTTTCTAGTCACTTCGAGTGCGAGGCACGAGCGTATCGAGAAGCGAACCTCAATGCTCTAAGTGTTTTAATTATTATTTAAAACATAGTAAATAAAAAATCCAAATAATAATTATATCATTTGGATTTTTTAAAAGTTTGAAAGAAGGAATTAGTTTAATAACTAAGCTGCTTTGCGAGTTTTAGATGATTTTAAAGCTTGTTTCTTTTTATACTCAGTAATAAAGTCCCTAAGCTCTTGTATCTCTTTCTTAGTAGGTTTCTTATTAATCACATACAAATCTGGCTCGGTTGATTGTTTCCTTTTCATGTTATCTGTTTTTAAAATAGTGTTTAATTAGTACTTGTGCGTCATCTTCTAATATAGCCATTCGTTGACCTATTGTTCTTATTGCTCCTAGCGACTTATTATAATATTCAAAAAGCGAAGTCTTAGATAAAAAACTTATACATCCGTCAAAACCCAATTCCTTTGATTTTAAACAAGCATAAGCAAATAAATTTCCACCAACTCCAAGATATATTTTTGCTTTACCTCTATTAAACTTTGAATTTTCAACAAGGTTCACAAAAACAAATTCCTCATCCACATTTAATGAAACCAATCCTTGAATAATATTTTTATTTTCAACCGTGGTCATTTTATATACTTTGTTATTTTTATCTTTTAATTCCTTATGCCAGTCAAAAAGCCACTCCTTCTTTTTAATTTCTTTACTACTAACTTCACTAAACTCTGTCTGAAATACTTCACCAGTAATAACGTTCTCAATAGAATTAGTTAGTTTGTCAATTTCAATATCTAAGTGCTTTTTACGTGCCATTATGTTGCTACCAAATATACAAAAATTAAGGCAAAATCCTTCATGCTTTGGTCATAAATAGTGTGTTTTTGCTTACCCTTTTTATGTGCACCTAATCCCTTGTTACATTTTAATCGCACTGGTATTATTTGTTAGTCACTTCGCCCTTCGTCAAGCTCAGGACAAGAGCAGCGAGGTATGAGCGTATCGAGAAG
>CAITNS010000054.1 GCA_903893815.1 uncultured Bacteroidota bacterium | reverse complement strand
CTTTTGCCCGAACGAAATTGCTCAAGGGTCTTTTTCTTTAAAGCTTCATAATCGAAGCTGTCTTTTTTATTTTCCATTTCTTAAACCGTGTGTTAAAGTTCTATTATTTTTTAACTTGACACAGTTTAATTTACATCCTCAAAGTCGACGAGTGTTCATTCCCACTATCTCTTCGAAATTAAATTCTACTGTCTATTTACGGTTAAATATAGCTTATATGTGTAAAAACTTGTCTTCTATCAACTCCACTTACTCCAATTTTTTCTATGTCTCTATGTGGTTTTGTTCTAAATAAAACGTTATTTTTTGTATTTTTACCCCTTTATAATTATAGCTCAAAACACAATGAAAATTTCCTATAACTGGTTAAAAACCTTAATTGATATTGATTTAACGCCTGAACAAGTTGACGAATACCTAACCTCTTCTGGATTAGAAGTAGAAGGCATTGAATCTTTTGAAAGTGTTAAAGGTGGATTAAAAGGTATTGTTATTGGAGAAGTAATTGAAAAAGAAAAACACCCTGATGCCGATAAATTAAGTATTACTAAGGTTAATGTTGGCGGACCAGAATTATTAAATATTGTATGCGGTGCACCAAATGTGGCTGCCGGACAAAAAGTATTAGTTGCCATGATTGGTGCTAAATTATATCCAACCACTGGCGAGCCATTTGAAATTAAAAAGTCAAAAATACGTGGTGCTAACAGCGAAGGAATGATTTGCGCCGAAGACGAAATTGGTTTAGGAACTAGCCACGATGGAATTTTAATTTTACCAAACGATGCCGTTGTTGGGACTCCCGCAGCAGAATTTTTTAAATTAGAAAATGATTCGATTTTAGAAATTGGATTGACTCCTAACCGGGCTGATGCAGCTTCGCATTATGGAGTAGCCAGAGATTTAGCGGCTATTTTAAATTGTAAATCAAATGGTAATTCTCACCAAGCACACTTACATAATATTTTTGAATTACCAGAAGCAAGTAATATTAATAAAGTTGAGATTAAAGTTGAAAATACTGATGCTTGTAAGCGTTACAGCGGCCTAGTAATTTCGGGTATTACGGTTAAACCATCGCCTGATTGGTTAAAAAATTATTTGTTGGCAATTGGCTTACGTCCCATCAATAATATTGTGGATATTACCAATTTTGTGTTACATGATTTAGGACAACCATTGCATGCGTTTGATTTAGATAAAATTAAAGGCAATAAAATTGTGGTAAAAACTGGTTTAGGAAACACAAATTTTAAAACCTTAGACGGCACAGAGCGCACTTTACAAGATAACGATTTGATGATTTGTAATGAAGAATCAGAACCCATGTGCATGGCTGGTGTTTTTGGAGGTTTAGATAGTGGAGTAAGCGAAACAACAGCATCTATCTTTTTAGAAGCTGCTTATTTCAATCCTGCTTTTGTTCGTAAAACTAGCAAACAACATGGTTTAAAAACAGACAGTAGTTTCCGTTTTGAGAGAGGTACCGATCCAGAAATGACGATTGTAGCTTTAAAACGTGCAGCGGCTTTAATTTTTGAATGTGCTGGTGGTGTTTTAAGTATGGATATTGTAGATCACTATCCTGAAAAATTAGAACCTTTTCAAGTAGCGTTTTCATACTCAAATTGCCAAGCATTAATTGGAAAAGAAATAGACAGAGCTATTATTAGACATATTATTACGTCATTAGGAATTTCAGTTATTACGGAAGGTAACGACGGTTTATTATTATCAGTACCTCAATACAAAACGGATGTGACTCGCGAAGCGGATGTGATTGAAGAAGTGATGCGTATTTATGGCTACAACAATGTTGAAGAAAGTACTCAAATAAAATTCACGGCTAACTTTGCCGATAGAGAAAAAGCAACAGCAACTGAAAACACCACTGCCAACTTATTAATTGGTTTTGGTTATAATGAAATGATGGGATTATCTTTAACTAAAGAATCTTATTACACAGAAGGAACGCCTTTAGTGAAAATTTTAAATCCTTTAAGTGCTGATTTGAATGTGATGAGAAACACTATGTTATTTGGTGGTTTAGAATCATTAGCTTATAATATTAATCGTAAGCAAGCTGATTTAAAATTATTTGAATTCGGGAAAACTTATGAGAAAGTGGATTCTTATTTTAAATATGCCGAAACAAAACATTTAACTTTGTTTGTTACTGGAAGAAAATATGCTGAGAATCCTTATGGAGAAAACAATAAAGTGGACTTTGCTTATATCAAATCTTGCATAGAATCTATTTTAAATAAACTCTCTATCAAATTTAAAATAAGCGAGTTAAGCGACTCTAACTTTAGTTATGGTTTATCTTACGCTCAAAAAAACAAACACTTAGTAAGCTTTGGTTTAGTTGATAAAACAATCTGTAAAAAAATGGATGTGAACACGGATGTATTTTACGCTGATTTTAATTGGGACAACGTATTAGCCTTAGTTGGTAAAACAAAATTAGAGTTTACCGAAATCCCTAAATTCCCAGCTGTTCGTAGAGATCTAGCCTTATTGTTAGACAAAAAAATCACTTACAAAGAGTTAGAAGAATTAGCCTATGCTGCAGAACGTAAACTATTAAAGTCAGTTAATTTATTCGACATTTACGAAGGCGATAAATTAGAGGCTGGTAAAAAATCGTATGCGGTGAGTTTTATGTTGCAAGATGAAGAAGCAACTTTAAACGATAAGCAAATAGATAATGTGATGCAAAAGTTAATTAAAACTTATACCGAAAAATTAGGAGCAGTTTTACGCTAAAATTAGCCACTTATCGGCAAAACCAAACCACTTACCAATTTGTTGTATAAGTTAAGTTTTATTCACTAAATTAGATTATGCTTAAAAGATTTTTCATATTCACCAGTTTGTCATTAATGTTATTATTGACAAATTCAGCTTTTTCTCAGGCTACTAAATCGGCTAAAACAAATAGCGTTACACCTTCAAAAAAATACAAAGAGCCAGTTTATACTCGTTGGAGTTTAAAAGCTGGGGCTAATTTAAGTGTAATTTACCTTGCACGAAATATAAAAGAAAAGAACAATGAACCTGGTTTTTGTGCTGGTTTAACATACGAAGCAACCGATTTTGTAAGAATATCTACTTTATATTCACGTTTTCAACCAACCAATATTAAACCCACTTGGTTAGATGTGAGAGCCAGTTCCTATGAAATAAATTTAGAGGTAATGGCAAAATTTCCCAACAAAAAAACTTTACTCTATCCATTTGTAGGTTTCAGCTACAATACTTATAGAGGATTTTTTACTGGAGAATCAGACTATTTGGGTTTAAGAGAATATTACAGAGTAAATTCAGTAGTTCAAAATAATTGGTTAGGTATAAATTTAGGTACTGGTTTAGAACATAATTTCGGAATCCTAGGTGTTTTTCTTGACTACAGAATGCGTGTTGGAAGAGAAGAAGAAGCGATTAATATTATGGATGTTTGCTACACTGCCGGACTAAAAGTAACTTTCCCTTACGGCAAACTAGCTAAAAAAATCGCCAATCCAAATGATAGATTTCATTGGTTCTAAAAGAAAGATTTTATTTATGGTAATGGTGCCAAAAATAGTTGGTGTTTTTGATAAAAATAATTGTTATACTAGTCCCGTAAGTCAGAAGAGTAAATTAGCTCTGCTGGAGAGCAACTAATCAGCAATATGATTTACCACGAAAAATGAAAAGCCTTG
>CAITNS010000053.1 GCA_903893815.1 uncultured Bacteroidota bacterium | reverse complement strand
TATTGGCATATATAATGATGAACGCCCACATTTAAGCTGTGAAATGTTAACGCCGAATCAAACTCATTTACAACAAGAAATACAAATAAAAAAATGGAAGAAAAAAACCTCGAAAGTTTTCACTTCCGAGGTTTAATTTAAATTAATTTTACAATCTAACCCGCATCAACTTTTTTCAGGACTAGACAAATGATGTAATATTTAAATTAACGAATAATTTTTTGTGTTTTCACATGACCTATTAAGTCAGTTACATTAACGATATAAACACCACTTGATAAATTAGAAACATCAACTTTATTAGTATGTCCAGCTTCCACAATCATGTTGCTTTCTTCAAACATTAATTTTCCTGAAATATCATAAATAGCTACTTTAGAAAGGTAGTGTGTGCTATTTATAGATTTTAAATTTACGGTATTTTCAGACCCAAACACAATCATATCATTATCAAATATGGCTTGATTCACATCAGATTCAGAAGATTTTTTACTCAACTTTAACACGTAGTCTGTATTAGTGCTATTCTCTTTTCCTACAACAGAAATAGAAGAATTTAATTCATATTTTTTACCCGTTTTAGTATTTTCAATCCAAACGTAATTGTAATTATTTGTACTTAATACATTTGGCTCTATGTAATACACACCTTCTTTAGGAGTATACATTGCTAGAGGTATTGTTATTTCATCTTCCAATGTATTAATATTATTGGTGATTAATTTAGCATCGGTGTTAGTTAACATATAAATAGCGGGAGCATTTTTATTTGGACTTCTCATATAAAGTGCATCCAAATCTCTATCATAACCTAAATTGCTATTATCATTAAAATTAATCGTATTCTCATTGTAAAAAGGAAGAGAAGGACAAGAAAACATTAATTTAATGCCATAATTAGGAATGGTGCGGAAAAATGAAGTGGTCATACTTGTTGACTTAGAATTTTCTGTAAATACTAATGAGCCAGCAGAGGAAGCTGTGATCCAAAAACCTTGATGAGGAGGAATAACTGGACTAGAACCATAATCTGTATAGTTTCCTGTATTATCAAGTATTAATACATTACCTGTGATATTTGTTTTTGTACAAGCTGAATAATTGACTGCAGATGCATAAGGATTACCAACTAAATGAGAACCTGCAAAAGCACTAGATCCTGTGAATGATAAATTAACTGTTTTACTTCCAAAATTAGGAGTTCCTTTGGTATCAATCGTTCTTGCTGCCCATGATGTTAAATTATCTGCTATGAATATCTCGTAAGCTTTTCCAGCAACTAAGGGGGTAGAAGATCCTGTAACAGCTGTATAATCTCCAAGTGTTTCTTGCCAATCATATACAGAGCTTGTGCCACTTGCAGTTCCATCAACACCTGCTGGGCCAGGTGTGCCATCATCAGCTCCAATCCCACTCATAAATAAATCATCATCCCAATCCATGATTGTTGAATTTGAAACAGGACTACTTAAATCGTGATAATTTGCTGCACGAGCACTAATATGTTTTTGAATAGTCATACTTCCAGAAAAAGCACCAGTTCCGGTAATAGGAGCAATTCTAGAAGTTGTTGATGCGTTGCTTATTAATGTAAAATTCCCGTTTGAATTAAATGTACCACCAGAATTTGTTAAAATATTAGTCAACGACTGAGCACTATTAACCGTTAAGCCTGCCGGATTATTTAATGTTAAATTATAAAACTGTGTATTAGAAGAGCCGCTAATACTTTGATTTGAAGTTCCATTAAATGTAACTGTTCCTTGGCGACAATTCAATGTTCCATTATTGGTGAACGATCCTTGAAGGAAAAGTGAGAGGTTAGAAGCGCTTACATCTAATATTCCAGAATTAATGGTTAAACTTTGACTTACAAATAAAGTTCTATTTAAAGAAACAGTTCCAGTACCACTTAAAACCATACTATTAATTTGCTCATTGGATGTCGTTCTGGAAATGGTTTGGGTACCAGAACCATTAAATGTTACTGTACCTTGATTTAGGATTGTAAAATTCGCTAAGTTGTTCCAATTACCACCAACAGTTAGGTTAAAATTATTGAGGTTAAAGGCAAGAGAGTTTAATGTGAAGTTGTTTAAAACAGTTAAATTTCCATTAACTGTTTTATTGTTTGAACCTCCTGTGAAAGATAAATTATAATACGCTGCAGGATAAACATTTAAAGCTGATGAAGATGAATTGTAAATTACATTATTACCAGTTGCAGAAGCATTTAAGCCGCCTGAAGATGCTCCACCAAAAGATCTTCCTACTTGTAAAGTTGAATTTGTACTATTTATCCATTGGCTGGTATTCCAAAAATTTATACTTCCTGTCATCTGAACATTTCCTAAATTTGTAATAACAGTTGTATTATTCAAATCAAAATTATTGATTTTGTTAATTGCTGTTCCCGCAGCTATTGTGTATGAAACATTGCCATAAAATTGCCAGTTTCCTGGATTTGTATATATACTAGCAGAGCTAAATATTCCAGAGGCAAAATAGCGGACTGGTAAGTCGCCACTTACTGAACCATTATTCGTGAAATTTCCATATATGTTTATTAGTTTTCCATTTCCAACCAATGTTCCAGAGGGGTTAGTTGTTATAGATTTACAAGTACTAGTTCCAGTTAAGCTAATACTATGCCCTCCATTGATAGTTACATCATCATCTAAATCAGGAATGCCATCAGCATCAGTTCCTGTCACTGCCCAAGTTGCAGGGGTAATCCATGTTCCAGAGGCCACACTTGAAAAAGTTGCGGCGTTTATATTATTTAAGCTTATTAAGGCAAAGAATAAAATTGTAAATATTTTTCTCATAGTTCAATAATTTAGGATGTTAGTAAAGTTAATTTAATTTTTGATGTATAAAAAACAATTTTTTAAGATTTCTTATAGATCAACTAAACGAACAATTTGATAAATTAAACCAATTAATATGCCAAATGTTAATAAACGCAAAAATCCCTAAAACATTTAACGTTTAGAGCTTTTTGCTAAAAAATTTAGTGATTAGGCTTGTGCTGTTGGTCCTCCAAAGTTTAATGGCAAGGCATTCATTTCGCTATCTTTTATCTTACCATGCATTTGCTCAAATTTTTGAACATTTTCCGCCAAGGCTTTCATTAAACGTTTAGCATGTTGAGGTGTTAAAACAATACGCGATTTTACTTTTGCTTTTGGTACACCTGGCATTACTTTAATAAAATCAACCACAAACTCTGTTGGAGAGTGCGTAATAATAGCGAGGTTTGAATATATTCCTTCTGCAATCTCTTCAGAAAGTTCGATGTTTAATTGATTTTCAGGGTTTTGATTTTCCATTGTTATTTTTTATTAAAGGTACTATTTTTATTTAATGTTTTGTCAGGCTGAGCGGAGTCGAATACTTCGAAAAAAAAATGTGAGACTTATTGCCCTTCGACTCCGCTCAGGGTGACAATAAATCTCATATTTCTTTTTATTAATTTATCATCTCTACACTGCGCTTCACAAACTTAGTCAACTCTTCGCCTTTTAATAAGCCTTGAGATAATAAAGCTAAGTCTGCTGCTTGTTTTGCTAACTGACTTTGTTTAATGGCATCTGTTTCTGATAATATTTTACTAATTAAAGGATGATTAGCGTTTACTACTAAATTATACATATCAGGCATCGAACCATAAAAGTTCATACCACCTCCGCCACCCATAGCTTGCATGTCTTTCATACGACGCATAAATTCGGGACGAGTAATTAACATCGGCGAATCTGTTTCGCTTAAGCTTTCAAATACGATGGAGTATTTTTCTTTGGCTACAACACCTTCTACAATTGGTTTTAATTTAGCCTGCTCGTCTTCTGTTAATTTACTTAATTGACCGTCATCTTTCTTAATTAATTTCTCAACCGTATCACTATCCACACGTACAAATTGTGTGTTGTTTAATTTACTTTCTAAATAATTAATTAAGTGAGAATCCAATGGAGAATCCATTAACAATACATCATATCCACGAGATTTTGCAGCGTCAATGTAAGTATGTTGTTCATCCATATTAGTCGCATACAAGTATACTACTTTATCATCTTTATCTGTTTGATTGGCTTTGACATGAGCTTCATATTCTTCTAAAGTAAAGGCTTTAGCTTCGGTGTTTTTTACTAAAGCAAACTTCGCTGCTTTTTCGTAAAACTTCTCGTCGCTGATCATTCCGTATTGAACAAATATTTTTATATCATCCCATTTTGCTTCAAAATCAGGACGATCTTTTTTGAAAATCTCTTCTAATTTATCAGCTACTTTTTTAGTGATGTGTGATGATATTTTTTTAACGTTATGATCGGCTTGTAAATAACTACGGCTTACGTTTAATGGGATATCCGGGCTATCAATTACACCACGCAACATGGTTAAAAAATCAGGAACAATGTTTTCTACATTATCCGTTACAAACACTTGGTTACTGTATAATTGAATACGGTCTTTTGGTGCTTCAAACTTATTAGATAATTTTGGGAAATATAAAATACCTGTTAAGTTAAATGGATAATCCACATTTAAGTGAATGTGAAATAAAGGCTCTTCAAATTGCATTGGATACAACTCGCGGTAAAAAGCTTTATAATCTTCGTCTTTTAAATCCACTGGTTTTTTAATCCAAGCAGGAACAGGATTGTTGATGATATTTTCAACCTGGATTTCATTTTCTTTTTCATGACCTTTTTCGTCTTTCTCACCTGTTGGCACCCATTCTGATTTTGTTCCAAAAACAATCTCCACAGGTAAAAATTTGCAATATTTTTTTAGTAAACCTTCAATTTTCGAATTCTCTAAAAACTCTAAACTATCTTCGGCAACATGCAACACAATGTCAGTTCCGCGAGTAGTTTTAGTATCTACTTCGTCAATTTGATATTCAGGACTTCCATCACATTCCCAACGTACCGCCTTGCTTCCTTCTTTATAGGACAACGAGAAGATCTCCACTTTTTGAGCCACCATAAATGCAGAGTAAAAGCCTAAACCAAAGTGACCAATTACCACGTTTTTATCTACTTTATCTTGGTATTTTTGAACGAATTCTTCGGCACCACTAAAGGCAATTTGAGTAATGTATTTTTCAATTTCCTCTTTTGTCATACCAATACCTTTATCTTTAATGGTAATGGTTTTCGCCGCTTTATCAACAACTACTTCAATTTTTAACTCACCTAACTCACCTTTGGCTTCGCCCATAGATGTTAAGGCTTTTAGCTTTTGAGTCGCATCGGTAGCGTTACTTACTAATTCGCGTAAAAAGATTTCGTTATCGCTGTAAAGAAACTTTTTAATAATAGGGAAAATGTTTTCGGTTTGTACGTTAATTTTTCCAGTGCTCATGTTTAATATATTTTTAGTTTAAGTATATAAATTTTTCCGCCTTTTATAGTCAAAGGTTGTACCAATAGGGTAGAAGGTGACAAAATGACAAGGATATAATTTAAAAAACCCTCTCAATCATAGATTAAGAGGGTTTTTTGTTGTCCGACTAGGGCTCGAACCTAGACTCTACTGAACCAAAATCAGTCGTGTTGCCAGTTACACCATCGGACAATCTGAACTTCGTTAAAAGTTCGGGGCACAAAAATAGCAAAATATCTTCATTTACAAAAAATTCATAAAAAAAAAATTCATTCTGTTTATTGCCTTTTTTAGTTAAATTCGCATCTTATAGCTTTTTAAAATAAAAATATGCAGTTTAAAAAATTAAACAACATTATTGGCTGGATTGTTTTCGCCATTGCAACTTTTACTTATGTGTCAACTATCGAGCCCACAGCCAGCTTTTGGGATTGTGGTGAGTACATTGCTTGTGCTTATAAATTAGAGGTTGGTCACCCTCCTGGAGCTCCTTTCTTTATGATTGTAGGCCGTATGTTTGCTTTATTTGCTGGCGGAGATCCCGCAATGGCTGGTAAAATGATTAACATCATGTCGGCTTTATGCAGCTCGTTCAGTATTTTATTTTTATTTTGGACTATTACTCGTTTAGGAATTAAAGCGATTGTTAAGCAAGGCGAAGAATTTACTACAGGCAAACAATGGGCTGTTTTAGGAGCAGGTGTTGTTGGTGGCTTAGCTTATACATTTTCTGATTCATTTTGGTTTTCGGCAGTTGAGGGTGAGGTTTATGCCTTTTCATCTTTTTTTACAGCATTAGTATTTTGGGCAGTTTTAAAGTGGGACGAAGAAGATACAGTTAATTCAACAAGCGCTATGCGTTGGTTAGTGTTAATTGCTTATTTAATGGGATTATCCATTGGTGTCCATTTATTAAATTTATTAGCTATCCCAGCTATTTGCTTTATTTACTATTTCAAAAAACACAAATTCACTTGGAAATCATTTATGATTACAAGCGGTATTTCTTTGGTTTTACTTGGAGGCGTTCAAAATATTATGATTCCTAAAATCGTAAAATTTGCTGCTGATTTTGAGGTGTTTTTTGTAAACAAAATGGGAATGGGCTTTAATATTGGCTCTATTTTCTATTTCTTATTACTGTTTGTGGCCTTAAGCTCTTTAATTCTTTATACCGTTAAGAAAAAAGAATCTTATTATAAAATTGGATTTTACACAGCAATAGTTTTTACGTTTTTTGTTGTTATTTCTGGTTACGGTGGATCTGCTTTATTTACTAGATTATTGGTGTTAGGTGGTTTACTTTACGGAATTCACTATTTAAAATCAAAAAATTTAAATATTCTAAATGTGATTTTAGTAAGTTTTACTTCTTTGTTAATCGGGTATTCTTCGTTTTTTATTTTAATCATTCGTTCACAAGCAAATACGCCAATGGATGAAAATGATCCGGAAAATGCAATTACGATGTTATCTTACTTAAATCGTGAGCAATACGGTGATTTCCCTTTAACTTACGGTAATTACTATAATGCGCCAACAAAATCACAACAATATTTTGGAGATAAAGATCCTATTTATGCAAAGGATGAGGCAGCGAAAAAATATGTTGTAGTTGACGATAGAAAAAAATCAGTACCAGCTTACGAAGAAGAATTTTGTACGGTTTTCCCTCGTATGTGGAGCCAGCAAGGCAATCACGAAGCTGCTTACCGCTATTGGGGTGATGTACAAAGTCATCATAAAACCAAACAAAAAATGAATGAGCAATCAGGACAAATGGAAGAAGTTCAAATCCCAACCTTTATTGCCAATATGACTTACTTCATTAGCTACCAAGTTAAGTATATGTATTTACGTTATTTTGCTTGGAACTTTATTGGTCGTCAAAATGATATTCAAGGCTTAAACGGCAATCCACTAGAAGGAAACTGGAAAACAGGGGTGAAAGGTGTAGATGATTTTTTATTAGATACCGATACATCATACGTAACGCACAATGCTTCTAATAATATGGCTAGCAACTCGTTTTATGCTCTACCATTCATATTAGGCTTATTAGGGTTCTTCTTTCAATTAAAAAATAACAAAGGCGATACTTGGGTAGTAGCTTTATTATTTTTATTAACTGGTTTAGCTATTGTAGTTTACTTAAATCAATATCCATATCAACCTCGTGAACGTGATTATGCTTATGCAGCCTCGTTTTATGCCTTTGCAATTTGGATAGGTTTAGGCGTGTTGTTTATTTACGAATTTTTAAGTAAAAAAGTAAATGCTCAAACAGCGGCACTTTTAGCAACACTAGTTGGTTTAATTATTCCAACATTAATGGCTGCCGAAGGTTGGGATGATCACAATCGTGCTAAACGCACCATGAGTAGAGATTTTGCAGTGAACTACCTAAACACGTGTGCACCAAATGCTATTTTATTTACTAATGGTGATAACGATACATTCCCTCTTTGGTATGCTCAAGAGGTTGAAGGCGTTAGAACGGATGTGCGTGTGGTGAATTTAAGTTTATTACAAACAGATTGGTATATCAATCAGCAACGCAGAGCAGCTTATGAATCAGCCCCAGTGCCATTTACGATTCCTGCTGAAAAATACACGCAAAGTAAACGTGAGGTAGTATATATTATGGATAAAGGAACAGGTGCAATGAACTTGAAAAAAGCAATTGACTTTGTTATATCTGACGATTTAGAAAATAAACTAGATTATGGTAACAAACCATTAGATTATTTCCCAACAAAAACTTTTTACGTACCTGTTGATTCAATGAAAGTTATGCGTGAAAAAGTAATTGCGGTAAAAGATACGGCTCGTTTAGTAAAACAAATTAAATGGAGTATCAATCGTCAATACTTAACTAAAAACGATTTAATGGTATTGGATTTAATTGCACACAACGATTGGAAACGTCCTATTTATTTTGCTGTAACTACAGGTTCTGAAGCGTATTTAGGTTTAGAAGATTATTTTCAATTAGAAGGTTTAGCATATCGCTTAACACCAATTAAAAACACGAATGATGAAATGGCGCAAGGTGGACGTGTAAATACAGACATCATGTACGATAACATTATGAATAAATTTGCTTGGGGTGGTTTAGATAAGCCAGGTGTAAGTTTAGATGAAAACTGTGCACGTATGGCATCAAATATGCGCATGCAAATGGCTACTTTAGCAGGCGCTTTAATTAATAAAGGGCAAAAACAAAAAGCCGAAAAAGTATTGGATTTATGTTTAGAAAAAATGCCTGATGAAAATGTTCGCTATGAAGCAACACTTTATACTATTATTGCTGGTTACTACCAATTAGGTAATATGAAAAAAGCAACAGAATTATCTGGTAAGCTATTTGATATTTTTGAAAATGATTTAAAAGTGTATAATTCACAAACATCTATTCATCGCGTGTCATTTAACAGAGAAGTTGGACAAGCAAAAGAAATTATGCGTCGTTTAGTTATGTTAGCAGAGCAATTTAAACAAGATGCTCACTCTAAAGATTTAATGAAACGTTTAACTGCTATTGTTCCCATGGAGGAGTTGATGCCCGAAGAGGAAAGGCAGCAAGCGCAACCCATGTCGCAAGGTGGCATGTAGTTAAAAAACTAAAAGCGCTTACATTGTAAGCGCTTTTTTATTTTTTACGCTGAGCGAAGTCGAAACGAAAACAAATGCACTATGAACCAGATTGTTTTTCCAACCTATAGAAAGTATAAAAACAATAAAAATTTCTTTAAAATCATTAATGAAAATGAATTTGAAGAAATCAGTTTTATTGGAAACAAAGCAATCGTCATTAAACACCTTGCTAAAATTTTACCAGATAGAAATTTTATTTCTGATTTGTTACATGATTTAGGAAATACATCAGAATTATCAAATCAGGAAGAGTATGAAAAGCATTTAAATAACTAATTTTTAATTCGATTAGCGCTTTTGAGCTTGTCAGTTCAAGCCTAGTTGAGAACAAAAAACATTATGAATAAAATAGCCATTATAGGATGTGGAAATATGGGACTCATATATGCTAATTCCTTTTTAAGATATAAAATTGTTACCAAAGAAAATTTATTGTTAGTTGAAAAAAATACCGACAGACAGCAAAGCTTATCAGCCATGAATATTGGCAAGGTCGTAACCACCGATGATAAAGCCATTGCTGATTGTAACATTTTGATTTTAGCAGTAAAGCCACAAGATTTTAAAGAATTATCACAAAGTTTAAAAAATGTGATCAATCCAACATGTGTGGTATTGTCAATTATGGCAGGAACAGAAATGTCGTTTATTCAATCAGCACTTAATCATCAATTTATTGTGCGAGCTATGCCAAATCTCCCAGTAGAGATTAGTATGGGAATGACAGCCTTTTGTGCATCTGATAATTTACCACACGACAAAATTATGTTAGTAGAAAATTTATTATCTACTACAGGAAGAACCTTATATTTAAAAGAAGAAAAACAATTAAATGCTGTTACGGCATTAAGCGGTAGTGGACCAGCTTACTTTTTTTATTTTATGAAGCATTTGGTAAACGCGGGTGTGAAAATGGGATTAGATGAACATGTGTCCAATATTTTAGCAAAGCAAACCATGTTAGGAGCATTTCATTTAATTAATAATGGCCAAAAAACATTAGATGAATATATTACTTCCGTTTCATCAAAAGGTGGAACTACTGAAGCTGCTTTAAAAACATTTAACGCACATGATATGGGCGAAGTGATTATTAAGGCATTGCAAAATGCAGAGAGTAGGGCGGAGGAGTTGTCAATTAAATAATTACTATTTTTGCCTTATGGAAACAACAACCGACCAAGTATTACCAAAAAAAAGTAAATGGAAAAAAAGACTATTTATTACGTTTTTAATTCTGATTTTAATTTCGGTAGCTTATATTTTTATTTGTGGGATGTCTTATAGTACTGGAACAAGAACTGGTATTGTAATAAAGTTATCGCAAAAGGGATACGTTTTTAAAACTTACGAAGGCGAATTAAATTTAGGTGGGATTTCGGAAGGTGACGGTACCATTATGCCAACTAGAATATGGAAATTTTCGGTTCATAGAAATAATGTAGCCATATATGATGCGATAACACAATCAGAAGGAAAACATGTGAGACTGTATTATAAAGAAGTCTTGAAGAATTTCTTTTGGCAATCAGATACACCTTATTTAATTGAGAAAGTAGAAGTAGTAAAATGAAAAAAGCGGCTGATTTTGATCAGCCGCTTTTTTAGTAATATAATTTAATAAAGAATTATTTACCTTCAATCCAATTGGTAATTTGTGTATCCATTGGCTTTACATTTGATGCTAAATATTGTACAAGCTTTCCGTTTTCGTCAACTAAAAATTTATTAAAGTTCCATTTTACAGTAGCATCTAATACGCCATTCTCAGCTTTTGAGGTTAACCATTTGTAAATTGGGCTTGTGCCAATACTTACTTTTTCCATTAAAGGAAAAGTTACTCCAAAGTTTTTTGTACAAAATGCTTTGATATCTGCACTACTACCTGGTTCTTGTCCACCAAAATCATTACAAGGAAAACCAATAATTACAAAGTTTTTAGATTTGTATTTTTCATACAACGCTTCTAAATCTTTGTACTGTGGTGTATACCCACATTCTGATGCTGTGTTTACAATTAGTACTTTTTTGCCTTTTAAATCAGCAAAGTTAAAGTCTTTCCCTTCAAGGGTTTTAGCTTTAAACTCGTGCAAGTTTTTTGTGCTACTGGTTGTAAATGCCATGGTAATTGCTGCTAACGCTAAAATCAATAGTTTTTTCATGTTTTTTATTTAATTGTTTAATATGATATTTATCAGAAATGCTCCTAAATAGAACTTCCTAATTTATATCTCCAACAAATATAAAGCAATAGAGTTTAACAAATGGTGATTTATTTCCTAAATTTGCGCTGCTTTGCAAACAGATACTCATATTTCTTCTTCAGAAACTATTATATATAGTAAAATTAAGTCTTTTCTTAAACTTACTAAGTTTACATTATCAGCTTTAGTAGTATTTTCGGCTATCATCACCTTTTTTACGGTTGCTGAAACCTATAATTGGAAACAGGTGTTAGCTATTTGTTTGGGTGGTTTTTTAGTAACTGCGGCTGCCAATGGTTTTAACCAAATTATTGAAAAAGATTTAGATAAATTAATGAATAGAACCAAATTAAGGCCTATTCCTACTGGTAATTTAACGGTTAATCAAGCCTTTGTTATTTGTGCTATTTTTGGAATTATTGGAACTATTATGTTGTGGGTTTTTACTAATCCATTATCAGGCATTATTGGTTTCGTGTCTATTATTTTATACACCTTGGTTTATACGCCTTTAAAGCGAGTTACCCCATTCTCGGTTTTTGTTGGGGCTATACCAGGAGCGCTTCCTACTTTAATTGGTGCTATAGCCGCTACGGATGGTTTTGGACATATATCTTTTTTTGCAATATTATTATTTTGTATTCAATTTTTTTGGCAATTTCCTCATTTTTGGGCTATTGCCTGGGTAAGCCATGATGATTATCAACGCGCAGGATTTTTCATGTTGCCATCAAAAGGAGGAAGAGATAAAAGTTCTCGATCACAAATATTAGTATATACATTATCTTTATTTCCAATTGCTTTAACACCATTTATTTTCAATTTCACCGGCTGGATGTCTGCTACGGTTCTAAGTTGCATGGGTTTAGTTTTTATCATTCAGGCTTATAATTTATTTAAATCAGGAACAATAGTAGATGCACGAAAACTAATGTTTGGTTCCTTTGTTTACTTACCATTAGTGCAAATAGCATTAATGATTGGCCACAAATTTTTAATATAACTCACGATGGAAGAAAAAGTTAAACCTAGTCCAACCTACAAAGCTGATATTAAAGCAGCATATAATAAAGCTTCTAAACCCTTATTATGGGTAGGGATTATTAGTATCACAATGATGTTTGCTGGCTTAACAAGTGGTTATGTTGTCAGAGCAGACAATGGTAACTGGTTGATTTTTAATTTACCGAATGCGTTTTATTTGAGCACTGCAGTAATAATCACAAGTAGTATTACATTGTTTTTTGCACTTCAAATGGCCAAAAAGGACAATAAAAAAGGTACTATTTTGGGTTTATTGGTAACTTTTGTTTTGGGACTAGTTTTTACTTATTCTCAGTTTGTTGGATATGGTGAGTTAATGGATAAACATATCTTTTTTGCTGGAAAATCAGCTAATGCTTCTGGGTCGTTTTTATATGTTTTAACCTTTATGCATTTATTGCACTTATTTGCGGGGTTAATAGTTGTGTTGATAACTCTTAAAAACAGTATTAAAGGGCGATATACTGCACAAAATACCCTTGGTTTAGAACTTTGTTCAATTTATTGGCATTTTCTTGATATTTTATGGGTGTATTTGTTTTTATTTTTGTATTTTATTCGTTAAACTTGCACCATTATTTGTAAAAATCGTTAAAACGTAAAATTTATTATGTCTCACAGTACAGAAATCGATTCAAAACAAGCCTGGGATGGCGGCACGTCACCATTTGGTGTAAGCTACGGAAAAATGATGATGTGGTTTTTCCTAGTTTCGGATGCTTTAACCTTTGGAGGTTTATTAGTGTCTTATGGTTTTATCCGTCATAAATACGTTGATGTTTGGCCAAAAGCTGAGAATGTGTTTACTCACTTCCCGTTTATTGAGCAACATTTACCATTAGCTTATGTAGGTTTAATGACCTTCATTCTAATTATGTCTTCAGTAACTATGGTACTAGCGGTTGAAGCTGGTCATAGAAACGACAGAAAAAAGGTAACTATTTGGATGTTTTGGACAATTGTTGGAGGCGCTACTTTCGTTGGCTCTCAAGCTTGGGAGTGGTATCATTTTATTATTGGTACAGAGACTGGTGCATTACGTAATGTATGGAGCGAGGAGTTGCATACTTATGTTCAGCAAACGGTTTATGGAGCAAATATGACAGTTAATGAATATGGTGTTCCTCAATTTGCAAATTATTTCTTCTTTATTACTGGTTTCCACGGATTCCACGTATTCTCAGGAGTAATTATTAATTTAGTAATTTTCTTGAATGTATTAAAAGGTACCTACGAAAAACGCGGTCATTATGAAATGGTTGAAAAAGTAGGATTGTATTGGCATTTTGTAGATTTAGTTTGGGTATTCGTATTTACCTTCTTCTACTTATTGTAACCTATTTAAAATTCATAAACTCAATAATTCACAAACTCTCAAATTAAATTATTATGTCAGAATTTCACGACGATTATCCATCATACGAAACTTTAGCTCATCATAGCGAAGAAGAAGGAAAACCAATTAGAAAAAATTTATGGAGAGTGTTTTGGTATATGTTAGCCATTACTATTTTCGAATTAGTAGTAGGTTCAATGGCACCAAGTCAAGGTTGGAGTGGTACTTTAGGACTTAAAGTATTATTTATTGGTTTAACAATCGTAAAAGCAGGTTTCATTGTAATGGCTTTCATGCATTTAGGGCATGAATTAACATTTATGAAGTACGCAATTCTATTACCCTACGTTATTTTTATGTCTTATGCCATATTTATTATTTTAGATGAAGGTGTATATAGTGGAGATCCTCAAAATAGAACTAAGGTTGATCCATTATTAATTAAACAGCAAGAAGATTTAAAAGCAGGTCATGGACATCATGCAGCCGCTGCCGAAGGACACGGACCAGAACACGCAGAAGAAGCTCATCACTAACTTTTACACCTCATTGAAGCCCATTTCTTAGATAAGAAATGGGCTTTTTTTTGTTAAATATGTATTTAAATTATTTTCTCTAAATTTTTTAGTTATTTTTACTAGTATATTAAACAAACAATTAAAAATATATACATGAAAAAAATCTACTTATCAATTTTCGCAGTAGTGTTGATGTTTTCTGCACAAGCGCAATTATCACTAACTCAAGCCTTTAATGAACCAGTTGTAGGCGATGTAAACACTAAAATGGCATTTGACTCTGTTGGTGTTTTGCCATTAAACACAGGTGCAAATCAAACATGGGACTTCTCTTCTTTGGCAGGAGATACAATCGTTGATGTAACTACTTTTACAACTGTTGCTTCTACTCCGAATGGAACAAATTATGCGGGGTCTACGTTAGCAGATTCAGATGGACAAGGCACTTATAATTATTATAAATCCACTGGCACTCAATACGAATTAGTTGGGATTGATGATCCTAATCTTTCTATTAATTTATCAAATACGGCTATTGCAGCTATTTGGCCAATTACAATGGGTTACTCAAATACAGATGTGTTTTCGGGAACTGCGACTTCATCGCAAGCTGGTTCTGGACCTGCTACTGGAACAATTACAACGGTTGCATCTGGAACAGGAACATTAATTCTTCCTGGTGGAGCTTCTTATGCAAATGTGCTACAAGTAAAGGCATTGCAAACTGTAGATGTTAGTTTAGGCGGTGGTTTTTTTAATATTACTGTAGTTAACACCGATTATACTTATTACCATTCTTCACAAAAGTTTCCTTTACTAACAGTAAGTTATAGCGAAATTAGTGGAGTGTTTTCAAATAGTTCTGCAACCATTAGAATTAACAGCTATGTTGCTGTTGGACTAAAAGATTTGAAACTTGATAATTCATTTACTATGTTTCCTAATCCCGCTAAAGCAAATTTAACTATAAAGTTACAAAACTCAAGCAATGCTAATTGTACTGTTGATATTTTAAATGCAATAGGACAAATAGTTCAAACAAATAGTTTAGGTAATGATTCCGAAATTTTAAATACGATTTCAATTTCTAATTTAACTTCAGGAATGTATTTGGTAAAAACTACGTTAGGTAATAAAGTGTCGGTGAAGAAATTAATTATTGAGTAGTAAGTTTTATTCAATAAAAAAGAGGCTGTCTCAAAAGTAATTTTGTCAGTTTTTAATCGAATACAAAGCCCGCTAATCCTAAATATTGCGGGCTTTTTCTATTGTGTCAGCCTGTTTTTTTGAGACTTTTCAGATTTAGTATTAAAAAATAAATTTAGTAAGCTCTTTCATTTCTACCTTCCATAAAATTTACAAAGGCTTTGTTGGCTACCTTGTTACCACCAGGTGTTGGGTAGTTGCCTGTAAAATACCAGTCGCCTAAATTATCAGGACAAGATAGGTGCAAGCCTTCAATGGTTTGGTAAATAATTTGCAAGTCGGCCTTTAAATCTATTGGTTTTAATAAATCGCCTATTTTTTTAGAAATTTCTTCGTTGGTAAAGGTTCTGTAAATTTCTTGTACAACGTTTATTTGCTCTTCTTTTGGTTTTAATAATTCGGCTTTTGTTTTTTCGTATAAGTTATTTAAAATCGATTCTTTTCCTGTTTCTTTGATTAAAGAAATGGCAGCGTCAAAAGCAATAAACTTGCTTAAAATAGCCATATCAATACCATAACAATCAGGGTAACGAATTTGAGGCGCCGAAGAGATAATCACAATCTTCTTAGGGTGCAATCTGTCTAATATTCTTAAAATACTTTGCTTTAAAGTAGTACCTCTCACAATACTATCATCTAGTACCACCAATGTATCTACATCTTTTTTTACGGTTTCGTAAGTAATATCATAAACTAAGTTCACTAAATTATCACGGCTTTCATCATCAGTAATAAAAGTACGTTGTTTCGCATCTTTTAAAATAATTTTATGAATACGAGGATGCCTAGATAATATTTGACTTAATTTAGGCTCAGAAACGTTAGCGCCTAATTTTAAAATTTCGGTTGCTTTTATTTTATTGACGTGTTCGTCAATACCTTCTACTAATCCACCAAATGCTACTTCGGCAGTGTTAGGGATATAACTAAACACCGTATTTTCTAAATCATAATCTATAGCTTTTAATACTTGCGGTACTAAGTAACGTCCTAGTTGCTGACGCTCTCGGTAAATATCAGCATCATTTCCTCTACTAAAATATATACGTTCAAAGGAACAAGCTTTTCTCTCTAAAGGTTCAATAATTTGTTGCTCTGTAAATGTTCCGTCTTTTTTAATGATGGCTGCATACCCTGGTTTCAACTCAGTTACATCTTTAATATCTAAATTAAATACGGTTTGAATCACTGGTCTTTCACTAGCTACTACTAATACTTCATCATCTTTGTACATATACGCTGGGCGAATACCATTAGGATCACGCAACACAAAAGCATCACCATGTCCCATCATACCAGCCATCACGTAACCACCATCCCAACGTTTGCTACTTTCTACTAAAATAGAGGCAACATCAATGTTTTTTTGAATTTCTTTCGAAATCTCAAAATTATTTAAGCCTTGTTCTTTGAACTGTTTAAATAATCGGTCGTTTTCTTTATCCAAAAAGTGACCAATTTTTTCCATCACCGTTACAGTATCTGCTTTTACAGTAGGATGTTGACCAAGCTCCACCAAATGCTCTAAAAGCTCATCAACATTTGTAAGATTAAAATTACCAGCTACTAATAAATTACGAGCCATCCAGTTGTTTTGACGGCGGAAAGGATGACAACTTTGGATATTATTGCCTCCGTAAGTTCCATAACGTAAATGTCCTAATATGAGTTCCCCCATAAATGGAATGTTTTTTTTCTGCCATTCAATATCGTTGTAAGCTTCTGGATTTTTTTGCTTGGCGTTAATATACAAGTCATTTATTTGCGAAAAAATATCTTGTGTGGCCTTTGGTTCAATGGATCTTAATCTGTCGATATAGGGCGTTCCAGCTTCTACATCTAATTTGATAGTAGCTATACCAGCCCCGTCTTGCCCACGGTTAATCATTTTATCCATGAGCTGATACATTTTGTGTAAACCGTATCTGCTACTACCGTATTTCTCTTTATAAAAACTCAAAGGCTTTAATAATCTTATTAAAGCAACTCCGCATTCGTGTTGTATATTATCGCTCATAATCTCAGACCATAAATTTACAATTTAGTTGGATTTTATGCGTATTTGTTTTTAACTATTAGCTTAAGAATCTAATTTTGATGATAAAATGGAGATTATTTGTAATTTGGTTTATATCACTTAATATTTGTATATTTAAGGTTGTTAAATAGAGAACTTATGTTAAAAAAAATACTGACATCACTTTCACTTTTATTTTTATTGAGTAACGTAAATGCTCAGGTTAAAATAAACGAATATTCTGCGTCAAACTCAGGCGCAGGCATACTAGATAATACTGGTGATAACTCGGATTGGGTTGAATTGTATAATACCACTGCAACCGCTGTAAACCTTGGTGGATGGAGTTTAAGCGATAATCCTGCTAATTTAAATAAATATACTATACCTTCTGGTATAACAATCTCACCTAATGGCTTTTTGAGAATTTGGTGCAGTGGAAAAGGAAATCCAGCAGATGCTGTAGGTCATACACACGCTAGTTTTAAATTGACACAATGTAAAGGAGATTGGATTATTTTATCTAACGGCGGTGCTTTAAAAGACTCTATTCAAATGCGCAGAACGCAGGCTACTCATTCGATGGGACGTAAGCCAGATGGTTCGTCCACTTGGAATGTATTTACTTCACCAAGTCCTAATGCAACAAATTCGGGCACTGGTTATGCACGATATGCTCCTTGCCCCGTAATGAACCTTCCTCCGGGATTTTACACAGGAACTAAATTAGTGGCACTAAGTGTAACACCCTCAAATAGTTTAACGATTTATTACACAACAGACGGTTCGGAACCTACAACTAGTTCAAATGTTTACGTTTCTACTCCAATCAGTACAGCTACAACCACAGTTATCAGAGCTTATGCTGTCAGTAGCGATGCCACTATTTTGCCAAGTTTTATGGAAACAAATACTTATTTTATTAACGAAACTATTGATTCTCATTATGGCGTTGTGTCTGTGAGTGGAGGCGCGACTTTAAATCAATTATTTGGAGGTACACAAAATATTCCAAATACACATTTGGAATATTACGAAAACCAAACGTTTAAAACAGAAGGTTATGGTACAGCTAATAAACATGGTAATGATTCGTGGGCTTATAATCAGAGAGGAATTGATGTTGAAACGTTTGATGAATATGGATACAACAATGCTTATAAACATCAATTTTTTACAGATGCAAATATGAACGATGTTAGTCCACGTGCAGAGTTTCAGCATGTGATATTAAAAGCAGCAGCTTCTGATAATTATTCTTCATCTAACAATGTTGGTAAACCATCTTGCCATATGCGTGATGCTTTTGTTCAATCTTATCAATTTAAAAGTGGATTAGAATTAGATGGTAGAAGAAACAAACATGTGATTGTATTCAAAAATGGTTCCTATTGGGGTATTTATGAATTACGCGAAGCGTTTGAGGCAGATTATACAGATTATTATTATGATCAACCAAAAGACAGTATTGATAATTTAGCGTATTGGGGTGGTTTGCAAATAAGAAACGGTAGCGATACGGGTTGGGTTAACCTATATAATTTCATTATGGCAAACTCTATGACTAACGTTGCTAATTATGCTTATGTTGATAGCAAATTAAATTTCAAAAGCTTAGTGGACTATATGGTTTATAATTCCTATGTAGTTAACTCTGATTTTATTAACTGGAACTCTGCTTGGTGGAGAGGTAGAGCAACACAAGGTGATAAAAAGAAATGGCGTTATTGGAGTTGGGATATGGATAACGTATATGATTTAGGAGAAAATTTTTCCGGATTGCCTACAACGGACATGAATTCAGATCCATGCGACTATACAAACGAGTTTCAAAATGCCGGACCAAATATGGGCCATCCCGATATTTTAGATAAGCTATTAACTAATCCTGATTTTAAAGCATATTACATTAACCGATATGCTGATTTAATTAATACGGCTTTAAAATGCGATAAAATTATGCCTCACTTTGATTATTTCAAAACTATTCTTACTCCAGAAATGCCACGTCAGATAGCTAAATGGGGAGGAACGATGGTTGAGTGGAATAAAAACATGGACACTTTGGAAGCTAAAATTAACAGACGATGTACTTATATTCAATCTGCTATTGTAAATTGCTATAACGTTACTGGTCCCTTTAATATTACTGTAGATGTTCAGCCTCCAGGAGCAGGTAATGTAAAATTAAATTCATTGAATTTAACTAACTACATATGGTCGGGCAGTTATTTTGGTGGAGTTAAAATGACTTTTCAGCAAACTGTTGCCGATACGGCATTATACGAGTTTGATTATTGGGAATTTGCAAATCATATCCCAACACCTAATACAACAAATGATAGTGTCTCAATCCAGCTAACAACAGGTGATAATGTTATTGCTCATTACAGAGAAAAAGCACAAGAAGTTGTTCTTCCAACAGGTTTTACGCCTAATGGAGATGGTCGAAACGATGTATTTTCCCCGTTAGGAATCAGATTCATTAAAAATATGACCATGGAAGTATGGAACCGTTGGGGTCAGCAAGTGTTTAGTTCATCAGATCCAACAAAGGGATGGGATGGAAATTTTCAAGGTACGCCAGCTCAAACAGGAGTATATGCTTACCTCGTAAAATATACAACTACTGGTAACGAAGAAAAAGTTATTAAAGGTAACGTTACATTAGTTAGATAGTAGTTTATAACAAAGACCTCATTTATATTATTCTTATGAAAAAATATTTATTAATAATTGCTTTATTTATTTCGTCGTTTGGTTTTGCTCAAGACGTTCATTTTTCTCAAATCCAAGAATCACCCTTATGGTTAAATCCTGCTAATGCAGGTTTTATGGACGGTTATTTTAGAGCAGTAGCTAATTACAGGAATCAGTGGATGGCCATGGGAAATGCTTATCAAACGATGGCGATTTCTGTTGATGCCTCTATGCTAAAAACAAAAAAAAGTAAAGCCTATTTAGGTTTAGGATTATTTGTTTTTAATGATAGAGCCGGTGTTGCAAAAATGGGAAATACTCAAGGTCAAATTCATATTAATGCTATTATTAAAACTAGTAAAAAAAGTAAATTAGGTGGAGCTGTATATATTGGGGTTAATCAAAATTCGGCTAACTACGCATCTTTAACCTATGCTAATCAATATAACGGAAAAGAAATTGATAACACTTTAGGAAGTGGAGAGGCTGTTACTTATGAGTCCTTCATAAATACTGATGTTGGCGCGGGGTTGAATTACGAGTTTTCATCAGCTAATATTGATATGTTACGTGACGATATTTTTAGTTTAAAAATTGGAGCAGCTGCCCATCATTTAAATCAACCAGTGCAAAAGTTTGCTTCAGGCTCTACGTATAAATTACCTATGCGTTTTGTTGGAAATGTTCAAGCTCGTATTGATATTAAAGGAACCAAGTTAGCTATTTTACCAAGTGTTATTTATTTAAAACAAGCAACTGCATCAGAAATTACAGTTGGAACACATTTGCGTTATCGTTTTAAAAACCCAACTAAGGTTACAGGTGTTAAATCTGAAACGGGTATTAATATTGGGGTGTATTATCGATTAAATGATGCCATTATTCCTCAAGTAAATTTAGATATGGGTAAATATGCAATTGGCGTTGCTTATGATTTAAACATTTCTAAATTCAAACAAGTAAGCAATTTAAATGGTGGTTTCGAAATCTATTTGAAATTTATGTCGTTAGACGATGCCTTATTTAAACGCAAACGCGAACATGGTTTGAATTAGTTTTCACTTTTTTATATTTAAATTAGAGTCGGGCTTAAACCCGACTTTTTTTGTATCAATTTAAACAACATAAAAAAAAATCAATTGCATGTATTATTGGCTTTGTGCTATTGATATGGTTTTTGTTATGTCTCCCCAATAAATTATTTAATGATTCGTATTCTATTGTTTTAAATGATAGTCAAGGCAAATTATTATCGGCTAAAATTGCAAAAGATGGCCAATGGCGATTTCCTGAAAGCGATAGTGTAAGTCCAAAATTTAATACTTGCATTTTAGCTTTTGAAGACGAATATTTTTATAAGCATCCTGGCATTAATCCAGTTTCTATTTGGAGAGCTATTAAACAAAATAATAAAGCGGGTAAAGTGGTAAGTGGTGGAAGCACCATTACCATGCAGTTAACAAGATTAATGCGCAAAAATCAAAAGCGAACTTACGGTGAAAAATTAATCGAAGTGATTATGGCTCTTCGAGTAGAATTAACTTATTCTAAAGATGAAATATTAAAATTATACGCCTCTCATGCTCCTTTTGGAACTAACGTAGTTGGAGTTGATGCTGCATCTTGGCGTTATTTTGGAAGAGGCTTACCTCAATTATCTTGGGCAGAATGTGCTACTTTGGCTGTATTGCCAAATTCGCCATCTATTATTTATCCTGGAAAAAATCAAGATCGGTTAAAGCGAAAACGAGATAAATTATTATTTAAGTTATTGACGTTAAAAAACATTGATGCAGAAACTTATCAATTGGCAATTCAAGAACCCTTGCCACAAAAGCCTTTTCCATTGCCAAATCTATCACGACATTTATTAAATAGAGCAGTAGTTGAAAATAACATGGAAAATAATTTTCGCACAACCATTCAAGCAGAGCTTCAAAATAAAGTATTGGATATATTAACGAAGCATGCTTTGCAATTAAAACAAAACGAAATTCATAATATTTGTGCTTTAGTATTAAACGTAAATAAAAACGAAGTGATTTCTTATGTTGGTAATACCCCATTAAAAGATAAAGAACCACATGGGGAAGCTGTGGATGTGATTACGGCAAATAGAAGTACAGGTAGCTTATTAAAGCCATATTTATATGGTTTTATGTTAAACGATGGGCAACTACTTCCAAATATGTTAGTGCCTGATATACCATCACAAATTGCAGGTTATGTTCCTCAAAATTTTGATTTTACGTATGATGGAGCAGTGCCAGCTAAACAAGCTTTATCACGAAGTTTAAATATCCCAGCTGTAAAAATGTTACAGCAATATACCATTGATAAATTTTTAGATAGACTCCGACAAATTGGTTTATCAAGCATGAATCGTTCTGCCGATAATTATGGCTTGTCTTTAATATTAGGAGGAGGAGAAGCGAATTTGTGGGATATGTGTTCTGCTTATGCGAGCATGGCTAGAGTTTTAAATCATTACAATAGTTCACAAAAATATAATTCTGACGACTGGAACAAACCAAACTATTTATCAAATGTACAGACTTCAACTTCAAACTTTAAATCTCTAACATCAAACTTAATATCAGCTTCTTCGGTTTGGTTAACCTTTGAAGCCATGGCTGAGGTTGGTCGCCCTGATATAGATGCCAGTTGGAAACGTTTAGGAAATGCACAAAAAATTGCTTGGAAAACTGGAACTAGTTTTGGGTTTAGAGATGGTTGGGCAATTGGTATTTCTGGAAATTACGTTGTTGGTGTGTGGGTTGGAAATGCCGATGGAGAAGGTCGTCCAGGGCTTACAGGCATTTCGGCAGCTGCACCTGTTTTGTTTGAAATTTTTGGTTCACTGCCTAAAACAGATTGGTTTAAAATGCCTGTGAATGATTTAAAACAAGTAGTCGTTTGTAAACAAAGCGGTTGCTTAGCCTCGCAATATTGTAGCGATACTAAAAAAGAATGGATTCCTAAAAACAGTAACGTATCAATTACTTGTTCTTATCATAAACCAATACACTTAGATGCAACAGAGAAATACAGAGTGACTGATGATTGCGTATCGCCAATAGATATGAAAACGGTTTCATGGTTTGTATTACCGCCTGTGCAAGAATATTATTTTAAAACAAAAAATCCGATGTATAAATCATTACCGCCTTACAAGCTTGGCTGTGAGCCAGAGATTGAAAAGTCGATGGAAATGATTTATCCAAAAGCAGGAACAGTCATTTATATTCCTTATGAATTAAGCGGAGAGCAAGGAAAAACAATTTTCGAAATTGCTCATCGTCAGCCTTCCAATATGGTTTTTTGGCATTTGGATGGCGCTTTGATTGGAACAACTAGAGACATTCATCAATTGGGATTAAATCCTACTAAAGGCAAACACATGTTGTCGTTATCTGATAACACTGGCGAGACACTCAATATTCCTTTTGAGGTAGTGAGTGAGAAGAAGTAAAATGTTAATTCCTTTGTCAGTTTTGTTGAAAAACTCTAAAGCCGATAGGCTTTTAGTTATTTATATTTGAATAATGGCATTATTGGAAAAAGAAACCGAAAAATTATTTTATTCTATTGGCGAAGTAGCTGAGATGTTTGATGTAAACACTTCGTTAATTCGTTTTTGGGAAAAAGAATTCGATGTGATTACTCCTTCCAAAAACAAAAAAGGAAATCGTCTTTTTACAAAAAAGGACATCGAGAATTTTAAATTGATTTTCCATTTCGTTAAAGAAAAAGGCTACACACTTCAAGGCGCTAAAGACAAGCTAAAAGGCGGCAATAAAGAAGCTGATCAGGTAAAAGTGGAGGTGATTGATAAATTAAAAGATATCAAAGCACAGCTGCTTAAAATGAAAGATTCACTTTAGTTTTTTTCTTAACCTTTACCCGCGTAGGGATTGCAGCGAAAATTCTTTTTGTACCTCTTTTATAAAAAAAGATTGTAGCGCAAAGCTCGGTGCGCCAGCTGACGGAAACGACCAAGACCTCTTTCAAAATTAGCAAAATTTCATAAATTGTAAATACTTTGCTACGTTATCCCCAGTAATTTCTGTAAATTTAAACCATGACTTTAAACAGAAAACAAGCTCCCGATTTTAAGACCATTGACAAAATTCATATTCAACGCGCTGTTGAAAATACTCTAGATAATGGCATTAAAGTATATACAATTGATAGTGGTTCGCAAGAACTCACCAAGATTGAGTTTTTGTTCAAAGCGGGCATGTATTACCAATCGCAACCATTATTAGCTTCAGCTGCAAATAATTTGTTGGAGACAGGTACTAAAAATTATACAGCTAACGAACTATCGGATAATATTGATTTTTTCGGTTCATTCTTTGAATGTTCTGTTGAACAAGATTTTGCATCCTTAGCATTGTTTAGCTTAAATAAATATTTAGATAAGAGTTTACATTACGTGGAGGATATTATCAAAAATCCAACATTCCCAAAAGATGAATTTGATATTTATATCTCTAATAAAAAACAAAAGCATTTAGTGAATTCAGAGAAAGTAAACGTGTTAGCGCGTCGTCGTTTTTCTGAATTAGTGTTTGGAGAAGAGCATCCTTATGGTGTAACCGTAAAGGATAACGACTTTGATAAATTGACTTTAGAAAGTGTGATTGAGTTTTATAAAACGTTTTATCATTCGGGTAATTGCACTATCATTGCTTCAGGTAAATTATCAAAAGATTTAATTGAAACCTTAAATCGTTTTTTTGGAAAAACAACTTGGGGACATTTACAAGCTATTCCAGTTCCTAAATTAGAAATTGATACAACTAAGCAACAAAAACATTTTATTGAAAAACCAGACGCTATTCAATCAGCTGTTAGAGTTGGACGATTAATGTTTAATAAAAAAAATCCAGACTACTTTAAATTCCAAGTATTAAATACCATTCTTGGAGGTTATTTTGGTTCACGTTTAATGGCAAATATTCGCGAAGATAAAGGCTATACCTATGGTATTGGTAGCGGATTAGCATCTTTGGTAAATGGAGGATTCTTTTATATTTCAACCGAAGTGGGAACAGATGTAACCAATGATACTTTAAAAGAAATTTATAAAGAAATAAAATTATTACGCGAAGAGTTAGTAGATGCGGATGAATTAGAAACCGTTCGTAATTATGTATTAGGGCAGTTTTTAAGAAGTGTTGACGGACCTTATTCATTAGCAGATAAATTTAAAGCTATTTGGGAATTTGATTTTGGATACGATTATTTTGAAAAATATTTTGAAGCCGTTAAAACTATTACTCCCGAAGAAATAAAATCTTTAGCAAATATGTATTTACAAGAAAAAGATTTAATAGAATTAGTTGTAGGAAAAAAATAAAATTAAGTGGCAAAAATTTTTATCATAGGTCCTGCATATCCTTTACGTGGTGGTTTAGCCACGTTTGACGAATTGTTCTGTAAAGCATTCAATGAGCAAGGACATGATTGCGAAATTATTTCTTATAGTTTACAATATCCTAATTTTTTATTTCCTGGAAGTACACAATTTGATACTAGTGGGAATGCGCCTAAAAACATTAAAATTCATACGTTAATTAATTCAGTGAATCCCTTATCGTGGATTAAAACAGCACGTTTTATTAAAAAACAAAAACCTGATTTTATTGTCTTCCGTTTTTGGATTCCGTTCATGGGGCCAGCATTGGGAAGTATTGCTCGTATGGTTCGTAAAAGTGGAGTGAAGGTGCTAGCCATTACGGATAATGTTATTCCCCACGAAACGCGACCAGGCGACGTTGCCTTTGCAAAATATTTTATTAATGCTTGCGATGGTTTTGTTACCATGAGTAAAGCGGTGATGAAAGACCTAGAGAAATTTACAAGCACAGTACACAAAAAATATTTATTACATCCTTTATATACTTCTTTTGGTGAGAAGTTAAATAAAATGGATGCAAGAAAAGCTTTAGAACTTCCAACTGATAAACAACTTGTTTTATTTTTTGGATTAATTAGAAAATACAAAGGATTAGATATGTTGTTGGACGCGTTCAATGAATTAAAAGCGAATCCAAATATAATTTTAGTTATAGCTGGTGAATTTTATGAAGATAAACAACCCTATTTAGATTTGATAAAAAAATATGGAATCGAAAATCAGGTTATTTTACATGGTAAATTTATTGCTAATGAAGATGTGAAATTATATTTTTCAGCCGCTGACTTAGTAGCATTGCCATATAGAAGCGCCACACAAAGCGGAGTGACGCAGGTGTCGTTTCATTTTGAAGTGCCTACCTTAGTAACCAATGTTGGAGGATTAGGGGAAATTATTCCTGATAAAGTAGCAGGTTATGTGGTTGAATCAAACGGTAAGGCTATAGCTGATGGCATAAAAGATTATTTTGAAAATAACAGAATGCATCTTTTCACAGAAGGTATGATTAAAGAAAAACAAAAATACGATTGGAAAATTTTTGTGGATGAAGTCATTGATTTATATAAAAAATTGTAAATTTATATTATGTTTAAGTTAGATAGAACCGCTCATTCATCAGGAAAAATTACAGATTTCAAAAAAGAGTCTGATAATTATAAAAACATGAACTTATTACAAATTGGAGAGGTGTTCGCTTATCTTCAAAGTGTTTCTTATAATTATTCGATTAATCAGCCATTGAAAATGGATAGAACAGTATTTTCTGTTCGCTAATAGATATGGGTAATATATTTAATGAAGATTTTCAGGATTTCATAAAATCAATCAACGGCTCGAAAGTTAAGTACGTTTTGGTTGGAGGATATTCAGTTATTTTTCATGGCTTTCCTAGAACAACTGGTGATTTGGATATTTTTGTAGAAGTGTCAAAAGAAAATTATGAAAAATTAAGTGAAGCCTTTTTTGAATTTGGGTTATCTGTTTTTGATATGACGGAAGAAAATTTTTTATATAATAAAAACATGACTGTTTTTTCCTTTGGAAGAGCTCCGGTATCTATTGAAATATTAAAAGAAATTTCGGGACTTACATTTGAGGAGGTATACAGTAATTCTTTAGATACTGAAATAGAAGAAATTCCAGTTAAGGTAATTCAGTTGAAGGACTTGATTAAAAACAAAAAAGCGAGTGGCAGACCAAAAGATTTAAACGACCTTGAGAATTTAGATAATGATAATAAGAAGTAAAGCGCCCTTACGGATTGGTTTGGCAGGTGGTGGAACAGATGTTTCGCCATATAGTGATATTTATGGCGGCGCTATTTTAAATGCTACTATTGATTTATACGCATACGCTAGTTTAGAACCATTAGATAATGGAAAGATAGAATTTTGCATTGATGGTACGGATAAATCTTTATCAGTTGCTTCAGAAAATCAATTGCAATTGGTTGATGGCTTCGAATTATTTATTGGAGTGTATAATCGTTTAGTTAAAGAATTTGAGTTAAAACCTTTATCCTTTCGTTTAACATCATACATCGAAGCACCTCAAGGATCTGGATTAGGAACCTCTTCTACAATTGTAGTGTCGTTAATTGGTGCTTTTGTGGAATGGTTGAAGTTGCCTTTAGGAAAATACGATATTGCTCGTTTAGCATACGAAATTGAACGTATTGATTTAGGAATGAGTGGAGGAAAGCAAGATCAGTATGCGGCAACTTTTGGTGGAATTAATTTTATGGAGTTTTTAGCGGATGATAAAGTGATTGTAAATCCATTACAATTAAAGGATGAAGTGCTTTATGAATTAGAATTTAATTTACTATTGTACTTTACAGCTACACAACGTTTATCTGCTACTATTATTAACGAGCAGGTAAAGAACGTAAAAGATAAAAACGAAAAATCGGTTGATGCCATGCATAATTTAAAGGAGCAAGCGCAGCAAATGAAAGATAGTTTATTGCGTGGCGACTTAAACAAAATTGGTGAGATTTTGCATTTTGGTTGGACCAACAAAAAACAAATCGCACATTCAATCAGTAATGAGTTAATTGATAAAGTTTATACAACAGCCATTAATACAGGCGCCACAGGTGGAAAAATATCTGGTGCTGGTGGAGGTGGTTTTATGTTTTTTTATTGTCCTGGTGTTACTAAAGTAAAAGTAGCTGGGGCCATTGAAGGTTTAGGTGGTAGAGTACAATCTTTTAAATTTACTCAACAAGGTTTAACAACTTGGACGAGTTTATAAAACAAACCCTGCCAGAATATAATCCTAGCAGGGTTAAGGTTATTCTGTTGTTTAATTAGAATTTACCTAGTTTGATTTAATATATTCTTGCTTTAGTTCAGCTAATTCTTTTAAGTCTTCTATAGTATTAAGTTGAATTTCATATATATCTTTATATGCACCTAATGTGGTATTGTTATAATAAATGAAGTCAAAATCTCCAGTTAAGATTGAAGAACGTGAAAAAATAGATCTCATGCCAACGTTTTCTTTTTTCAAAAGCCTTATTTTTTCTAGCCAACATGCGGTATATTGTTCGTTTACCAATTTATTTAAGAGCTCAATTTTTTTTTCATATAACGCTCTGTTTGACCCGAAAAATTGACTAACCAAAGCATTACTAACATGTAAGTTTTTATCTTTTAAATCTTTAGTAATGATTCGATGACCAACTTCAAATTCTAATATATCAGCTTTTAACTCCTCACAAATTGTGTAAATCTCCTTAACTCTGATGATTGATTTACTTAAAGAGGTATCGTTTTCTGACATTGCGTATAAACTTTCCGCCTCGTTTTTAATCATTATTTGATCATCCGCCATAAATTCTATTTCTGAATTATCTAAATTTCTGGTTGTTGGTTTAGCGTTTACAAGAGTTAAAAACAATCCGCAACCCATAATCATAATAATGGTTGTGACAATGGTATTAATTTTAGCTTCTGGATTTTTTATTCCTGAGAAAAAATATAAAGGAATATACAAAACTAACATAATACCTACAAAAATTAACCCCATCAAATTTGCACCAGGCCAATGCATAATTTTAAATAGCACTGCAAAACTTATTAATATCCCAGAAGCTGTTGCTAGTCCCAATATCAATTTGTCTTTAATACTTTGTTTTTCTTTGGCTTTTAATGTAAATAATAGTGGAAGAAATACTAGGCTTGATACAACTATTCCTAGTAGAATGCATATGGCAGCTCCTGGCCAGTGCATAAATTTAAATAGTATTCCAATACTCATTACGATAGCAGAAAAGGTTCCGCTGATGATCATTATCTTTTTCATGGTGTAATAGTTTTTAAAGGTTAGTAATAGGATCGTTTCTTCTTCAATTTCCCATAATGCATCCTTATAAAATGTTTGTATGGTTTTTTTGTAGAAGCTCTCGAAGTCTCCATTCGCTTCGAGATTATTTTCAATAACACAACAAATATGATCTAATAGGTTTTGCTGCAGGCTCTCCATCTCAACGCCACGTGCACCGATGTCGTTAAGTATATAGTCTATTTGTTGATCACTGATTTGGTACATTTAAAAAAGATTTTTGTTGTTTAATAACAGTTGTTTGAATTTGCAATACTACATAATTCAAACAACCAATAACTTTTCTCAAATAACTTGTTTATGCCGTTTTCGGTTTAATGTCTAATAAAAACTTCATGGTTTCCATAAAGTCAGCTAACTCGCTCACTTTTTCTTTGGTTTTGTTTTTACCACTGGGGCTCAAACTGTAATATTTTCTAACGCGCTTTCCAATAAATTCTGTTTCGGTAGTTACTAATCCATCAGCTTCTAGTGAGTGCAATGTTGGATATAGAGCTCCTTCTGTAATTTGAATTTTATCTAAGGTTAGTTCTTTTACCTTTTGAGTAATTTCGTAACCATACATTTTTTTATTGTCGGCTAAAAGCTTTAAAACAATTGTTTTAAGCGTTCCTTTTAATAATTCTGAAGAGTAGATCATGATGTTATAAGTTAATACTTAAGACAAAGATACATAAGAATCTAATGTATCTATCTATTATGCTTAAAAAAATACTTAAAGTACTGTAAATCAAATTAATAAAATTTTAAAGAGTTTATGAGTTTATATTAACGATGGATAATATTCATTTAAAAATTATTTAAATTTAGTGTATGACAGAAGAAATTGTTTTAAGGGAAGCCACCTTTAGCCCAAGAGTAAAAACCTATATCTTTTTTGTAGTGTTAGGAGTTTTAATTACTACAGTAATTGGATGGATATTAATTCCTTTTTGGATTTTTGGATTGGGACAATGGTTGAGTGGAAAATATTTCACAACCTTGTCTTGTCAAATTACCAATAAGAATTTAAAATTTTCTAAAGGTTTAATCGTGCATATCGAAAAAACAATTCCTGTAGAAAATATTCAGGATTTATCTTTTGTTGGCGGACCAATACTTCGCTATTTTGGTTTAACATTAATTAAAATAGAAACAGCCGGTGGCGGCGGCGGTCCAAATCATCAAAATATGATGAGCATGTTAGGAATAAACGATGCCGAAAGTTTTAAAACACAAATTTTAGCGCAACGCGAAAAAGTCATCAATCAAAAACATGGTTACGGTAACAATATGGCAAGCGAAGCAAAGCAATCTCAAGTGATAGATAATACACAACTTTTAACCGACATTAAAAACGAATTAATAGAAATCAAAAATGCTTTAAAAAACAAAGCTGATTAATTCATAACTTATAACTCAACACTCATAACTAATATAAATGTTCCTAATATTTGATACCGAAACAACAGGCTTACCACGCAGTTACAGCGCACCACTAACCGATTTTGATAATTGGCCACGAATGGTGCAAGTAGCTTGGCAATTACACGATGCTCAAGGAAATTTAATTAATAGTAATTCTATTATTATTAAACCTGAAGGTTACACCATTCCTTTCAACGCTGTTCAAATACATGGTATTACCAATGAACGTGCTATTGAAGAAGGGCAAGATTTAAAAACAGTTTTACAGGAATTTGTGGACGTTGTATATCAATGTCAATACTTATGCGGACATAACATAGAGTTTGATAATAATATTATTGGCTCCGAATTATTACGCTGTGGTTTAGAAAATAGTTTAGCCGCTAAACCTTTCATTGATACTAAGAATGACCAAACAACGGAATACTGTGCTATTCCAGGAGGAAGAGGCGGTAAATTTAAATGGCCAACCTTAACCGAACTTTATACTAAATTATTTAATGCCTCATTCGAAGAAGCCCACAATGCGGCATTTGACGTTTTAGCAACTGGTAAAGTATTCTTCGAGATTATTAAACGCGGAATTACTAAAGTTGCTGAAGTAACAGATTTACAAACGATAAATTACGTTGCTCCCGATTTAACTGAACTTTACAAACACGAACAAGCTTGGAAAGAACGTAAGTTAGAAAGTACTAAGTTAAAAGTTGAAAGTCAAAAAGTATCTATTACTTCAGACTCCTCCCCTTCGGGGAGGCTGGGAGGGGCTTTCTCGCACTTACACAATCATACTCAGTTCTCTGTACTACAATCTACTAGCGATGTTGGTGACTTAGTAAAAAAAGCCATTGAATATAATATGCCGGCGGTTGCTTTAACCGATCACGGTAATATGTATGGAGCTTTTTTATTCTGGCAAGCAATTGATAAACACAACAAAGGTGTTAAGTCTCATAATGAAGCTGTTGATAAAGGTGAAAAGACAGAAGACAAGCAAACAGAATTAAAATGCATTATTGGTTGCGAACTATTTGTTTGTAAAGATCATAAAGATAAGACCAAACAAGACAATGGATACACGCAAGTACTAATTGCAAAAAACAGACTAGGTTATGAAAATTTATCGCGACTAAGTTCTATCGGTTTAATTGATGGCGCTTACTATGTACCACGTATTGATAAAGATTTATTAGTTGAATATAAAGATGGTTTAATCGCCACCACAGGTTCTCTGTCTTCAGAAATCCCTAACTTAATTTTAAATGTTGGTGAAGAACAAGCAGAAGATGCATTTTTGTGGTATAAAGAATTATTTGGAGAAGATTTTTATATCGAATTAAATCGCCATGATTTGGGAGATGAAAATCACGTGAATGATGTATTACTTCGTTTTGCGGCTAAACACAATGTAAAATATTTTGCAGCAAACAGTAATTACTATTTAAATAAAAATGGATTCGATTCGCATGATATTTTATTATGTGTAAAGGATAATGAGAAAAAGGCAACTCCTGTTGGTAAAGGCAGAGGATTTAGATATGGACTTCAAAACAAAGAGTTCTATTTCAAATCTCCTAAAGAAATGAGGGCTCTGTTTGCTGATATGCCAGAAGCAATTGAAGCAACTAACGAAATCGTTTCTAAAATTGAACAATTTAAATTAGGTCGTGATATTTTATTGCCAAAATTTGAAATTGCTCAATCGTTTATCGAAGCTAACGAAGCAGAAATTCAATCTTCACATCAACGCATCATTGCTTTAAAAGAAAAAGGTTGGGAAGAGAAAAAATTATCTACCGAAGCGATTGAGGTTCAAAAGGCTGAGATGCGCGTAATTGCTGAGCAGTTTATTTACATGTCCCATTTAACATGGGAAGGAGCGCACAAGCGTTATCCAGACATGTCGGATTCTACTAAAGAACGTATTGCTTTTGAATTAGCAACGATTGAGCGAATGGGTTACCCGGGCTACTTTTTAATTGTTGCTGATTTTATTGCCGAAGCTCGTAAAATGGGAGTGGCCGTTGGGCCAGGTCGTGGTTCTGCTGCTGGTTCTGCTATTGCTTATTGTTTGTGGATTACAAATGTAGATCCTATTAAGTTCGATTTACTATTTGAGCGTTTCTTAAATCCAGATCGTATTAGCATGCCCGATATAGATATTGATTTCGATGATGAGGGACGTGGTTTGGTAATCGATTACGTGATTAATAAATATGGTTCCAATCAAGTAGCGCAAATTATTACCTATGGTACTATGGGTGGTAAGTCTGCGATTAAGGATACCGCAAGGGTATTAGACCTGCCATTAGAAGATTCTAATAATTTATCGAAAGCATTTCCTGATAGTTTAGATGCTAAATTGAAAAAGCTATTAAAACCAGGAGGCATCGATCAAAAATATTTAGATGGTATTAAAGATAAGCGCGAAGTGGTTGAGCAATCGCACAACTTTAGAAAATTAGCAGAAGGAAACACACCTCAAGCCACTGTTTTAAAACAAGCATACGAATTAGAAGGTTGCTTACGAAACATTGGTATACATGCTTGTGGTATCATCATTACACCTGATGATATGGTAAAGTTTGTGCCTGTTACCAAGGCAAAAGATAGTGAAATGTTGGTAACCCAATTTGATAACTCTGTAGCAGAAAACGCTGGTTTATTAAAAATGGACTTCTTGGGTTTAAGAACTTTGACGATTATTAAGGACGCACTACGTTATATTAAACAAAATCATGGGATTGATATTGACATCGATGGGATTGATTTAGAAGATAAAAAAACTTACGAGTTATTTCAAAGAGGCGAAACAAATGCGGTGTTCCAATATGAGAGTGCTGGTATGCAAAAATCTTTAAAGGATTTAAAGCCCGATTCATTCAACGATTTAATTGCAATGAATGCCTTGTATCGTCCGGGACCAATTGCCTACATTCCAAACTATATTAATCGTAAACATGGCCGAGAGCCTGTGGTGATGGATTTAGAAGGGATGGATGAATTTTTAGGAGAAACGTATGGTATTACAGTTTATCAAGAACAGGTAATGCGATTGTCTCAAAAATTGGCAAACTTTACAAAAGGTGATGCTGATACCTTGCGTAAAGCAATGGGAAAAAAAGACAGAGCAACGCTTGATAAAATGAAAGGCAAGTTCATTGATAATTGCAAAGCCAATAATCATGATCCTGTTGTTGCCGAAAAAGTTTGGAAAGATTGGGAAGCTTTTGCGAGTTACGCTTTCAATAAATCACATTCTACTTGTTACGCTTACGTTGCATTTCAAACAGCATACATTAAAGCGCATTACCCATCGGAGTTTATGGCTTCTGTATTAAATCATGCAGGAAGTATCGATTCTATTTCATTTTTAATGGAAGAGTGTAAACGCATGGGCGTTAAAGTTCTGGGGCCAGATATTAATGAAGGTTTTGCAAAATTCGCTGTAATACCAGGCGGTACAGATATTCGTTTTGGAATGGCGTCTATTAAAGGTGTTGGAGAAAACACCGTTGAAAATATTATCAACGAACGTAATGAAAATGGAAAATATACCTCTGTTTTTGATTTAGCAAAACGTTTGGAAAGTAAATGCGTTAATAAAAAATCGTTAGAAGGTTTAGCTTTAGCAGGAGGCTTTGATAGTTTTGAAGGCATTCACCGCGCCATGTTTTTTACACCTGATACAGACGGACTAACACTAACTGATCGTATGATTAAGTATAGTAATCAGATGAGTTTGGGGAATGATACATCGCAAGCAAGTTTATTTGGTGGTGATGATGAAATTCAAATTACAGAACCACAATTGCCTCTAAAAATTGAAGCATGGGGGAAATTAGAAGAACTAGCTCGCGAAAAAGAAGTGGTTGGTTTCTTTATTTCTGGTCATCCATTGGATCCTTATAAATTAATTATTGATCATAAATGTAATGCAAACTGTGCGCAGTTAAAAGCAGGGTTAGAGCCATTTAAAGGTAAAGATGTAACTTTTGGCGGAGTCATTACTGGTTTTGAAAATAGAACAAGTAAAACCGGTAATGCTTTTGGTAAATTAATTATTGAGGATTATCATGGTTCTGTTGAATTGATGTTGTTTGGTAAAGACTTTGTGGAGTACAGTAAATTTATGGTATCACCATTATTTGTGTATGTAAAAGCAAAGGTTCAAGAGCGTTACGGACAACCAGGAAGTTTAGAATTGAAAATTCAAAAAATTGAATTATTAGAGTTGGTGAAAGAAAATATTTTCTCTACCATGAAATTAAAATTAGATGCGAATGCCATTAATGAAGAATTAATTGCAAACATTGAAGCTATTTTTAATTCGTCGCAAGGAAAATGTAGTGTAGAATTTTTCGTAGAAGATCCAGCAGAAAATTTAAGCGTGAAGCTGTTTTCTAAATCTCAAAAAATCGCTGTAAGTACTGATTTAATGAACGAATTAGATAAGATAAGTAGTTTAACTTATGAGTTGACCTAAAGCGTATTCAACTTCAACTCAAACTCTGTATTGGCTGTATTGGTTGTAAAACTGATATAGCCATTTTTTTTATAGAAATAAATACTTGCTTTTTGTCCTTGCTCTGATTTCAAGATTACTTTATTTTCTAAAGCTTTCTTTCCCATGGTAATATAGTTGTATGACTTTGTAGCAGTCATTAACGTGGTTTTTTTAAGCAAAAAAGTGGAGTTCCCTAAATCATCTATTCCCGTTGTGATAACAAATGGATTTAAGGGTTTTTGATACTTGAATTTATCATATTCGCTGATGTCGTTCAAGATAAATTTACCATAAGTGTCTCCTTTTTCAAAACTGATATAGCCTGGTATAGCCGTAGTACTTATTAAAAACTTGGATGGCGTAAAAGCAAAATCTACATCGTCTGGCGCAATATCTATGTGCCATGAACTGTAATAACAAAATTGCAAAGGCTTGCTTTGCTCATATACATCTAACCAAATATCAAAATTAGTATCTTTTAATTTTTTAAACTCTCGCACTTTTACATGAAACGATTTTAGTCCTTCTACTGATTTCGTTTGAATGGGTAAAGGGAATTGTTTCTCTGCTCTTGTTAATACATCACCAACACTGTCAATACACACTAAAAATAATTTATGCGCTTTAGATTGATTGGTAAAGTTTTGTGTTTTTGCTTTAAAATCAATCATAGCTGCATCGTAAATACTGCCAATGACGTCTATGTTTTTTCCTTTATTACTAACAATGACATTCGACATTAAAAAGTATCGGGCATCTCCTTTGGCGGTTAATTTTGTGCCTTTGATAATTTCGCCTGTATTGGCATTAATACGCAATATCCATTGCCCCTTTTTTAGTCCGTCAAAAACATGCGTGTAAACAATTACTTGGTTGCTATCCGCGTAAACCACCGAAGCACGGTGAATGAATTTTCTTTCAAAGGCATACTGCCATTTATAATCATATTCAAAGGGCTTTGTCATATCTTTGACATGATACTTAGATAAATAAAATTGTTTACCTGCTGTATCTGTATTTGTGCGGATAATATACATATCATCTTTATACGCATATTTTTCATCATCAAATGCTGTCAGAGAATTGATATGATTAGCATCATAATTTTCGGCAGAGGCCATTTTTGCTAAAGTGTCGTTTACTCTTAATAAACTCACCAGGTTTTTTTGGTTAGCTAATTGAAAGTAAAAGTTAAGCACGTCGTGAAGGGTATCCACACTTATTTGTAAATAATCAGCGGTGGTGTGTTTTCCTAAATCATACAATACGCTGTCTTGTAGTTTTAATTGATAATTATACGCGTAACATTTAAACACTAAATTGGCTTTCGTTTGTTCGTAGCCATAGGTATAAATGTTATGATGAAAAGGCAGGGCATTTGCGAGCAATAAATTCTGTTTAATAGCCTGTCCTTTCAGTAAAGATGAAACAGCTATTAATACAATAAATATGTATTTTTTTTTGCCCATTATTTACAAATATAGCCATTATCTGGAATTAAAAAAGATAGCCAAAACCACTTGCAAAAGCCCAATTTTTATGCTATTCTTGTGCTGCTAAACAATAACTTAACATGAACTCAAAACACTTAATTTTACCACTAGCTGCGGGACTTTTATTTACGGCTTGTAAATCAAATCAAACCGATAGTATTGCAAATGATGTAGTTGTTAAACAAGATACCATCATGAAAGAATCTGCTGAACCATTTGAATATGTGAGCGAACAATTTTCTGATTTAAGAATTTTACGCTACGAAATTCCTGCATTCGATCAATTATCTCTTCAACAAAAAGAGTTATTGTATTATTTATCTGAAGCTGCATTGTGTGGCAGAGATATCATGTGGGATCAAAACTATAAATTCAATTTAACGATCCGTAAAACCATTGATGCTATTGTAAATGGTTATAAAGGCGATGTAAATAACGAAGACTATAAAAAGTTTATGGTGTATGCTAAACGTGTTTGGTTTAGCCGCGGTATTCACCACCATTATGGTAGTGAGAAATTTTTCCCTGAATGTTCTCAAGATGTATTTTCAAAATTAATTTCTGAGGTTGATGCAGCTCAATTACCTTTAAATCAAGGGGAAGCTAAAGAAGCATTTATTGCGCGTTTAATGCCAATTATTTACGATCCAAAAATTGCACCTAAAAAAGTAAGTTTAGATTCGAAGAAAGATTTGATTTTAAATTCAGCGGTTAACTTTTACGAAGGTATGAATCAACAAGAAGCCATTGCTTTTTATGAGAAAATGGTAGATAAAAAAGATACGACTCCTGTAATGATTGGCTTAAATAGCAAGTTAGTAAAGCAGAACGGTGTCATTGTAGAGAAAGTTTGGAAAGTAGGAGGAATGTACACGCAAGCGATTGAGAAAATTGTTTACTGGTTAGAGAAAGCGGTGACTGTAGCTGAAAATGCAGAACAAAAAGATGCTTTACAAAAATTAGTAACGTTTTATAAATCTGGTTCTTTAAAAGATTTTGATACCTATAACATTGCTTGGGTAAAAGATACACAAAGTGCTATTGATGTAACCAATGGATTTATTGAAGTATACGAAGATCCATTAGGAAAGAAAGCAACTTTTGAATCTGTTGTATCTGTTAAAGATTTCGAAGCGTCTAAACGTATTGCTATGATTGGAGCTAACGCACAATGGTTTGAAGATAATTCTACCTTATTGCCTCAACATAAAAAGAAAAACGTAAAAGGAATTTCAGCTAAAGTAATTAATGCGGTGATGGAAAGTGGCGATGCGGCTCCATCAACACCCATTGGTATTAACTTACCAAATAACGAGTGGATTAGAGAAACACACGGTTCTAAATCAGTAAACTTAGGAAACATTGTAGAAGCTTATGAAAAAGCAGCTGGTGGAAGCGTGGTGAACGAATTCTATTACAATGATGCCATTAAGAAAAATGTATTAGACTATGCTGGTTTAGCGGATAAATTACATACAGATATGCATGAGGTAATTGGTCACGCAAGTGGACAAATTGAACCAGGTATTGGACAACCACACGAAACCTTGAAAAATTATGCGTCTGCATTAGAAGAAGGTCGTGCTGATTTAGTAGCCTTATATTATTTAATGGATCAAAAATTAGTAGACTTAGGTGTTATGCCATCTTTAGAATACGGTATAGCATCTTATGACGAATACATTACGAAAGGTTTAATGGTTCAATTATCTCGTTTAAAATTAGGTGATAATATTGAAGAAGCACACATGCGTAATCGTCAAATGATTGCTAAATGGGCTTTTGAAAAAGGACAAAAAGAAAACGTGATTGAACAAAAATTTGAAAATAGCAAAACGTATTTTGTTGTGAACGATTACTTAAAATTACGCGTGTTGTTTGGAGAATTATTAAAGGAATTACAACGCATCAAATCTCAAGGAGATTACAAAGCTGGTAAAGCCTTAATTGAAAACTACGGTGTAAAAGTAGATTTAGCCTTACACAAAGAAGTTTTAGAGCGTTACAAAAAATTAGAAATGGCTCCTTATCAAGGATTTATTCAGCCTAAATTAATTCCAGTAATGAAAGACGGAAAAATCACAGACGTAAAAGTTGAGTATCCAAAAAGCTTTACAGAACAAATGTTAGAGTATAGCAAAAACTATAGCTACTTACCTGTGATTAATTAATAGAATAAGTACATTGCTTATAAAAAAAGGAGGATAATTTATTATCCTCCTTTTTTTTGTGCTTTAATTTTTAAAATGAAACTTTTAAACTTGATTTTAGGTTGTGTTATCGGTAGTTGAGACCGTAAATAATTTCAATAATTATTTCATGCGTTTGCTATTGATAGAGATGTATGCTTTACTTTCGGGCAACGACATTAAGCCGCATTGAAAAGTAATTTGTTTGTTCACTTCACATAGTAAACGCACTTTGCCAATACCCCCAATTTTTTTGACAATGGGTGCTGGTATTTCTAAATAAAAAGTTTTTAAATAGCTGAGTTTATCAATATGAGTTTTAAAACTAATAGGCTTCATCTAAAAATAATGCATGGTGTTTTATAAAATTTAACCATAACTTGTCCCGAATGTATTTCGGGATAGACACATAGTTTTTTGCCTACATACAAATATAAGAAAACAGTCATACATAGGAAGCTTTGCTTCTTTATCATAAGAATCTTAATGAATCTTAATAATCAGCGTTCCATTCCTTCAAATAAACAATAAAAAAAAGTCATCCGAGATTTTCGAATGACTTTATTATGAAATCTAATTTAAAATTAATTCTTTAACATTGTATAAAGAGAATCTTTTAAATGAACACGCTTTGCTCTTAATTCATTTAAATGTTCATCAGTTGTTGCAGTAGCGCCACTTTCGTAGCTGTGAATTTGATGATCTACGTCATGGTATTCGTCAAATTGTTTTCTGAAATGAGTATCCGTTGTTTTTAACTCATGAATTTTATCTTTCATTTCAGGGAATTCGTGTAATAAATCATGTTTTTGCATGGCTATAGTTTTTTAAGTATAGTCAAATTTAAAAACACAGAAAATGAAATGAAAGAACAAAAATCACTTCGCAATCTGACAAATGTCATGTTTTATTTATCCTAACAATACACACCAAGCATCTTTTACTTTATTTGCGTCTAATAAAGCTTTGGCGTATTGGTGCTTCTCTGTATCTGATGAAAATTTTTGCGATAAGGTTTTGTTAAAAGCAACCACTTCCTCTTGAGTTGGTAAAACTTCTATGTTCCCTAATTTGCCTAAGTTATTACCAGTTAAAACTGTGCTTGATTTGATAGATGCAGGTATATTGTCAAAACCAATTCCAATAGTCGTAATTGGTTTTTCAATTTCAAATAATGCATCGCCGTGCGCTCTGCAATACCAATTGCCACCCATGCGTGCTACTAAATCTATTTTTTGTTGGTCAATTAAATTGTGTTCGTTTAATATAGATTCATCAATGTGAATTTTTATAATCTCACACATTACTAAATTGCAATTACCAATTTCTTTTACTTCAAATACTTTACATTCTAGTTGCACTGGGCTTTCTTTAACACGCATTGGTTTTACTAATTCGGATGCAATAGGAGTAAAGCCTGCCTTTATAAATTCGCTCACCCCTTTTTGGTAAGGGCTGCTTGCTAAACTCATTTGATGAACCATTTTATAGTTCACAATATTAATCACACACTCAGGAACTTCTTTAATGTTTAAGTGCGTATCTTTTGCTTGACCAGTCCGTCCGCTCAAGTTTGGTGAGAAAATAGCAATAGGAGGCTTTGCACTAAATACATTAAAAAAACTGAAGGGTGCTAGGTTATGATTACCTTTTGCATCTACCGTACTTGCAAAACAAATAGGACGCGGGCCAACGGCGCCTAATAAATATTGATGTAATTGAGGAACGTTTAATTCGGAAGGAGTGAGTGTTAGCATTTTTTTAGTTATAAGATATGAATTATATGTTAAGATGCTTGAGCAATTTTTGAAATTAAATCTGGGTCGCCTAAAATTTCGGTGCAGGTAACAACCGAGCTAACGGTTACACCTAATACTCCGTGTAAATTTAAATTCTGACCAGTTAAAAATAAGTTATTTACTTTAGTACGTGGAGTAATAAAAGTTTTTAATGGTTCTTTATAATCTTTAATTGCTCCATATAAAGATCCGTCTCTGCTTCCAATATAATCACGATAGGTAAGTGGCGTAGCGCTAGTATAAGATTTTACTTTTGATTTCACACCAGGGATTCTTTTTTCGAGAGCATCTAACAATTTTTCTGATTTTTCAATTTTAAAAGCTTCGTAATCATCACCTCTATAATTTATGTTATTAGGAATAATGCTTTTTGTGTCCCACCATTTTGCGCATTCTTCATGACGCATATAACCCATGGCAGTAAAGTTTTCGGTATAATCTGGATGTTTGGAATTTGTGTTGCCAAATACCGCAACCGATTCTGGCCATTTTTTTTCATCATAAAACGGACCAGCCCAAACGTCAGGATTAATTAAGTGATAAATATTATGATCTAAATGTTTAAAGGATTGTTCTTTCATCACCACATTTAACATAAAAACAGAAACGGTATTTTCTAAACCTTTAATACGATTTTTGTAGGCAGTTCTTAATTGAGGGCCTTCAACCATATCAATGGTTTTACTTAAATCAATGCCCGAAATAAATGTTTTTCCTTCAATGCGTTCTCCGTTGGTTAATTCAACAGATTCAATACTATCGCCATTAAACACAAAACGTTTGGCTTCGTGATAATTTAAAATTTCGCCACCCATTGCTTTAATGTTGTTACTCATTATTTTAGCAATTTGTGAACTACCATCAATACATCGGTAAGAACTTTCGATGTAAGAATTAACTACCAATGCATGAACATAAAAAGGTGATTTACCAGCAACACCAGCATACAACATATTATTGCCACCAATTACTTTTTGTAATTTTTCATCTTTAAAAAGGGAGTTGATGTAGGTTTGAGAATCCACTTGTAAATGCCATGCGTTTGTAAAATCTTTTTTTTCGTTAGATAAATTATACATTGGAAAATCAGCACAAGCTTCTCTTACCTTTTGAATATATGTTTTAAGTGCTTCTCTTTCGTGAGGAAAAATAGCCGCTAGTTGTTCTACAAAATTATCATAGCCTTGCGCATGTGGATATAATTGTTCATCACCTTCAAAAGAAATCATATCAAAGCCATTTTCATTTAGCTTTTGTAATTTCAAATCTTTCATGAGGTTGAAATATTGAAAATAGCGATTCAAGTTTTGTCCTTCATTTAATCCACCAAGGTAGTGCACGCCTGTTTCAAAAATAGTTTTGTCTCTGCTATAAATTTGCATAGAGCCACCAATTTGTCTGTTTTTTTCAAGCACACAAACTTTCATTCCGTGTTTAGCCAAAATATATGCTGTACATAAACCACCTAAGCCACTTCCTATTATAACTGCGTCGTATTTTGCCATAAAATCTTACCCCAAGTATAAACAAAAAATACAAAATAAAGTTGATGAGTTTAGAACTTATTGTTACTTTTAAGTTCATTAAAATTGATGCGAAAGACGACCCATTTTTACTATTTTTTGCTACTTATATTAGTGAGCATGACTTTTTATGCTCAAACCTATACAATTAGCGGTAAAGTATTTGATTCTGAGTCAAAAGAGCCTTTACCCTTTGTTCCAGTCTTGATTAAAGGTACAACAGTTGGTGGAACGACTGATTTTGACGGCAATTATTCCATAACCACCTCAAAATTAGGCGATTCAATTGTGGCTACATATGTGAGTTACAAAAAACTGACACGAGCAATTAAGCGTGGTGAAAACCAAGTAGTGAATATGCCCATGGTTTTAGAAGGGGTTAATTTATTGGAAGTTGTTGTAAAAGCAGGCGAAAATCCAGCTCATCGCATTATTAGAAACGTGATTGCCAATAAAGAGTTTAATAATAAACGTAAACTCGACGCGTATCAATACGAAACATATAATAAAGTGGAGTTTGATTTAAACCGCATTCCCAAAGAAATGCGAGAAAAGAAATTGTTTAAACCCATTAAATTTGTGTTTGATAATGTAGATAGTTTAAACTCAGGTGAAAAACCTTCCTTACCCATTTTTATTACAGAGGCTATTTCGGAGGTGTATTTCAGAAGCAATCCTACTCTCAAAAAAGAAGTGATTAAGGCTAATAAAATTACAGGTATTGAAAACACCAGTGTTACATCTGTGATGGGAGATATGTATCAAAACATAAACGTGTATGATAATCATATTTTAGTGTTTAATAAAGATTTTGTAAGCCCCATTTCGGATAACGGTTTCTTTTATTATAAATATTATTTAGAAGATAGTTTGTTTATTGGCAGTACACGTTGTTATCAAATTCGTTTTAAATCTAAACGTCCGCAAGAGTTATGCTTTAGCGGTAATATGTGGATTTCAGACACAACATGGGCTGTTAAACGTTTAGAGATGAGCATTCCAAAAGATGCGAACATTAATTTTATTAACGCCGCTAATATTGTTCAGGAATTTACTCAAATTGATAGTACCTGGATGTTGAGCAAAGATAGATTGGTGATTGACTTTGCTATGAATAAAAATCAAGTGGGTATTTACGGACGAAAAACAACCTCTTACAAAGACTTTAAAATCAATCAGCCAAAGGAAACGAAGTTTTATGAATTTGGGGATAAAATTGTGGTGGAGGATTCTGCTTTATTGTATTCAAATGATTTTTGGGACAAAAACCGACATGATAGTTTATCGATTCGTGAGAAGAAGATTTATCACATGATTGATACCATTAAAACATTGCCTGTGTATAGAACTTGGGTAGATGTGTTAACCATTTTTGTATCAGGATATAAAGTGGTCAATAATTTTGAAATAGGACCTTATTTTAACTTGGTAAGTTATAATAAAGTAGAGGGTTTGAGAACTCGTTTTGGTGGCAGAACCAGTAATAAATTTAGTAGATGGTACGAATTACAAGGTTACGTAGCATATGGTTTTAAAGACGAAAAATTTAAGTATAGTTTAGGATTTAAGAGTTTTATTTCTAAAAAACCACACCGCCAATTAATTGGAATGACTTATAAAAGTGATTATGAAATTTTAGGGCAAAGTCAGAATGGTTTTTCTCAAGATAACATTTTTGCCTCTTTATTCAGAACAAGTCCTTTAACTAATTTAACGCGTGTTGACCAAACTTATGCTTGGTATGAAAGAGAGTGGGTAGATGGATTAACCTCTAAGGTTACTTTAATAGGAAGAACAATTACACCTTTAATTGCTAATGTCTACACGTATTATAAAAACGATGGAAGCATTGCTACGAAGGAAAATATTAGAAATACAGAAGTAAGATTAAATATGCGTTTTGCCTATAAGGAAAAATTTATTAGTGGTGATTTTAGTAGAATTAGTTTAGGAACTAAATGGCCAGTAATGCAGGTAACCTACGCTAAGTCATTACAAAATGCATTTCGTGGCGAATATGATTATCAAAAAGTGGTATTGAATTTAAGTGATAGAGTGCGATTAATTTCTCTAATAGGATATACAGACTATACAGCTGAAGTTGGAAAAATATTTGGCGCAGTTCCCTATCCTTTAATGGAATTACATGGTGGTAACGAAACGTATGTATATGATTATATGAGTTTTAATATGATGAAATATTATGAGTTTGCCAGTGATCAATATGCTTCCGTTGGTTTATTTCATCACTTTGAAGGATTACTATTTAATAAAGTGCCTTTATTGAAAAAATTAAAATGGCGAGAGGTGGTTACCTGTAAAGCACTTTGGGGTAGCGTAAACGAAAAAAACAGAAAAACTTTAATTTTCCCAACCACCTTAAATGCTTTAGGTAACGAGCCTTACGTAGAAGTAACTGCTGGTATTGAAAATATATTTAAAGTATTTAGAATAGATGCTTTATGGCGTTCTACCTACCTAAGACCAAAAGCCATTGATAATTTTGGAGTTAAATTTGGTTTTCAGCTAGCATTTTAAACTTCCGAAAAAATCTTTTTGGTCACCCAAAAATCAGAATAGTTCCCTTCACATTTTTTGTAATTTTACCTCGTCTATCTTTGTTATATTTGGTAGATAAATTAGTTTAAGCGCATGATACTACGTTCAGAAAATTTAGTAAAAAAATATAAAAACAGAACTGTTGCAAACAACGTGAGCGTTCAGGTGCAACAAGGTGAAATTGTTGGATTACTTGGGCCAAATGGTGCTGGTAAAACAACGTCTTTTTATATGATTGTTGGAATGGTAAAGCCAAACTCAGGAAAAATATATTTAGACGATAAAGATATTACTAGTGAACCCATGTATAAACGTGCGCAATTGGGAGTTGGTTATTTACCTCAAGAAGCATCTGTTTTTAGGAAGTTAAGTATTGAAGATAATTTACGAGCAGTGTTGCAAATGACCAATAAAACAAAGGCAGAGCAAGAACATAAAGTGGAAAGTTTATTAGATGAATTTGCTTTACATCATGTGCGTAAAAATTTAGGAGATCAATTATCAGGTGGAGAAAGACGAAGAACAGAAATTGCTCGTGCCTTAGCTACCGACCCTAAATTTATTTTATTGGATGAGCCTTTTGCAGGTGTGGATCCAATTGCGGTGGAAGATATACAAAGCGTAGTTCGTAAATTAAAAGAAAAAAATATTGGTATTTTAATTACAGATCATAATGTACACGAAACTCTAAATATTACAGACAGAACCTATTTGTTGTACGCAGGAGAAGTTATAAAATCTGGTTCAGCCGAAGATTTAGCAAATGATGAAATGGTTCGTCGTGTGTACCTTGGAGCTAATTTTGAATTAAGAAAGTAATTGTCAGCTAATTCACATAAATCTTTAGATGAAGTTCATTCTTCTGTAAACACTTCTAGGAAAGGAGGTTTCCGAAAACTATTAGCCTTTATTGGTCCAGCCTACATGATTAGTGTTGGCTACATGGACCCAGGAAACTGGGCAACGGATATTGAAGGTGGAAGTAAATACGGCTACAGTTTAATTTGGGTGTTAGTGATGAGTAATTTAATTGCTCTCTTGCTTCAAAGTCACTGTATAAGATTAGGAGTAGTTTCTGGACGAGATTTAGCACAGGCTTCTAAAGACCATTACTCAAAATTTATCAATTATTTTTTATATGTGTTAGCCGAAATAGCTATTGCAGCATGTGATTTGGCGGAAGTTGTGGGTATGGCTATCGGTATTCATTTATTGTTTCCTTCCATTTCTATTTTAGGTGGTGTTTGTATTACGGTTCTAGATAGTTTTGTTCTCTTGTTTTTATTGAATGCAGGAATTCGAAAATTAGAAGCGTTTATTATTTCTCTAGTAGCGATTATTGGCGTTTCCTTTTTTATTCAATTATTAATTGCCAAGCCTGATATTGTTGAAATTTCGAAAGGTTTAATACCAGGATTTACTAACGAAAATGCACTATACATTGCTATTGGAATTATTGGCGCTACGGTAATGCCTCATAATTTATATCTGCATTCTTCTTTAGTTCAAACGCGCCAGTTTGAACGAACACCAGTTGAAATAAAAAAAGCCATTCGCTTTAATATCATTGATAGTGCTGTGGCATTGAATTTAGCGTTGTTTGTAAACGCTGCTATTTTAATTATTGCGGCAAGTACTTTTTTTAATACTGGAGTTGAAGTCACAGAAATACAAGATGCACATAAAATGATGGCACCTATGTTAGGAAGTACGTTAGCTCCTTTATTGTTTGCTATTGCTTTAATTGCGGCAGGACAAAGCTCAACGGTTACGGGTACCTTAGCAGGACAAGTTATCATGGAAGGTTATTTGAATTTGAGATTACAACCTTGGATTCGCAGATTGCTGACACGTTTAATCGCTATTGTTCCTGCATTTTTAACCATTTATTTTTTAGGCGAAGAAAAAACAGGCGACTTATTAGTATTAAGTCAGGTAATTTTAAGTTTACAATTAGGCTTTGCGATTATTCCTTTAATTCATTTTGTAAGTAATAAAAAACGCATGGGAGAATTTACGATTCCGATGTGGCAAAAAATTGCTTCGTGGATTTCTGTTTCAGTGATTGTGTTTTTAAACTGCCAAATGCTATTTAATAAGGTGAAAGAATGGTTGCAAGATTCTGAATATGCTATTTTGATTGGCGCAATTGTAGTTCCTTTTATGATTTTGTGTTTAGGTATTTTACTATATATCACTTTTGAGCCATTATTTAAAAAACATAAACAAACCTTATCTTCTCAGTTTCATGGAGATGTGCCTAAAATTAAATTTGAAACACCAAAAGCCTATTCTTCAATTGCCATTACAGTTGACTTTAGTAGCAGTGATAGTAAAGCCATTAATAAGGCCTTACAGCTTGGTGGTAAAAATGCACAATATGTTTTAATCCATGTTTTAGAAAGTACCAATGCCGTCATGTATGGCGAGGAAACTAATGATTTTGAACGAAATGAAGACAGTGAGAATCTATTAGCGTATAAAAACCAATTAATAGAGCAAGGTTATTTTTGTGAATTTCAACTAGGCTTTGGCCGACCTAAAACAGTCATTCCTGATTTAGTAAAAGACTGTGATTTGCTGGTAATGGGTACTCACGGACATACTACTTTTAAAGACTTATTGTTTGGTACAACGGTAGAAAGTGTTCGTCATAAAATAGACATACCTTTAGTGTTGGTTTAATATGATTTTTATCGTAAATAAAATAGATAAATCAATTTTTTAAGTATAAAATTTCCCTTATTTTGCAGTAAAATTTAATACTTGCAAATAGTAGTCAATACTCGCTTATTACTAAAAAATAAATTAGATGGCATTGGGTGGTTTAGTTATCAAACACTAAAACGCATGACCCAAAATAATCCGGATGTGCATTTTGTTTTTTTATTTGACCGAGATTATGATGATGAATTTATTTTCTCTGACAATATTACTCCTTTAGTTTTAGGACCTCAAGCACGCCATCCTTTTTTATATTATGCATGGTTTCACATGTCGGTTAAAAATTTATTAAACCGTATGAATCCAGATTTGTTTTTATCTCCCGACGGTTTTTTATCTCCTGGCGCTAAATGCAGACAATTGCCAGTCATTCATGATATTAATTTTTTACACAATCCTAAAGATTTAAAACCTTTAACGAGTAAATATTATAATCACTTTTTTCCGAAATATGCAAAATTAGCTACACGTATTGCCACGGTATCTGAATATAGTAAAGCTGATATTTCGGAAAACTATCAGATTGATGCAAATAAAATTGATGTAGTATATAATGGCATTAACGAAGGATTTGTTCCTTTATCAGAACCATCACAACAAATTATAAGAGATAAATTCTCACAAGGTAAACCTTATTTTTTATTTGTAGGTTCTCAAAGTCCACGTAAAAATTTAAACAGGCTCATTGCTGCTTTTGATTTGTTTAAAGAGCAAACACAATCAGATTACAAATTAGTATTAGTAGGCGCTGTTTATTCGAGTGAGGGAGATGTGAAGCGAGTGATTGATAAATCGAAATTTAAAAACAATATTATCTTTACTGGAAGACAACCTCAAGAAGAGTTAGAAAAAATTATGGCAAGTGCTTTTGCATTGACATTTGTTCCATACTTTGAAGGTTTCGGAATTCCTATTGTGGAAGCATTGCAATGCGAAATTCCAGTAATATGCAGCAAAACAACCAGTATGCCTGAAATTGCAGGTGATGCAGGATTACTAATTAATCCTTATGAAGTGACAAGCATTAGTGATGGAATGATAGAATTATATCACAATGTTAATCTGCGAAATCAATTAATTAAAAAAGGTAAAACACAAAAAGATTGCTTCTCATGGGATAAATCAGCAGACCTGCTTTGGAACAGCATTACCAAGTGTTTATGAGTTCACCAATTAGTAAATCTGCTTTTATTAAAGCTGAGCAATGTTTAAAACATTTTTTTCTTTATAAAAATCATTATTATTTACGTGACTCCTTGTCAAAAGAAAAACAATTGATTTTTAAAAGAGGAACAGATGTTGGGATTTTTGCGCAACAATTATTTCCAGACGGAATTGATGTAACCGCTGGCGAAAAAAGAGACCAGCAAATGTTTGCCGAAAAAACAAAACACTTAATTGCCCTAGGAACCAAAACCATTTACGAAGCCACTTTTATTTTTGATGACTTATTAGTAATGGTTGATATTATTCATAAACAAGATGATCGATGGATTGCTTATGAAGTAAAAAGCTCTTTAAAAATTACAGAAACTTATGTGAAAGATGCATGCTTTCAATATTATGTGATTAAAAATTGTCTACCCGATTTAGTAGATTTTAATTTACTAACCATGAATCCTAAATATGTTTTAGAGGGTGAATTAGAAATTCAAAAACTATTTAAAACAACTTCTATTATGAAGGATGCTTTAAAAAACGTTAGCTATTTCGCGCATAAAACACAAATTGCTAAATTAACTTTGGAGCAAAATAAAATTCCTGATATAAAAATAGGGGCGCATTGTTTTCAACCTTACGAATGTGATTTTTTAGGCACTTGCTGGAAAAATATCAATGAACCAAACTCTGTTTTAACGCTTGGTAAATTAACCAAGCAAGCTATGTTTGAATTGTATGATCAAAACATAAAACGCATTGATGAAATAGATATAAGTACAATTCAACATAAAGAAATTAAAATTCAGGTTAAAGCAGCGATTGAAAACAAAGAACAAATTTTTGAAGAAGAAATAAAAGCATTTATATCAAACATCAAACAACCAGTTTGTAGTTTAGATATTGAAGTATGGATGCCTGCTATTCCATACTATAATGGCACAAAGCCATTTCAGCAAATTCCCTTTTTGTTTTCCATGATTTCTGAGGAAAATGGCGATATAAAAAACTATAGTTATTTTAAACCTATTGAAGAAGATTTACGAAAAGAATTTTTAGAACATATTTTATTAGTTACAAAAGATTTTCAATCTATTTTAATGTTTGATAAATCTTTAGAAGAAACTGTTTTGAATCAATTGGCAGTATTATATCCTGAATTCAGTAATGATATTACCGATTTCAAAAACAAGATTATTGATTTAGCAGAGCCAATTAGAAAAGGAAATTATTACCATCCAGATATGAAAGGTAATTTTACATTAAAGAGTATTGCGCCTTTAGTGAATAAAGAAGCAGGTTTTAATAATTTGGATGTACAGTCTGGCATTAGTGCCATGTATATTTATGAAAGTTTGTTAGAACAAAATGCGATTGAGTCTGAACATATTAAACAGCAATTGGTTGATTACTGTGAAATGGATGCGTTAATTACTTATCAATTACTGAATTTCTTTAACAGTAAATTAGGATTGTAATTGATTTTTCTGAGTTATAATTTTCTATCTTTAAATTCAATTTGCAACTAAAATTCCTCATACTCATTATCTTTTTTCCTGTTGTGCTTGTTGCACAATTTAGGATTGATACAGCTAGGAGAGTAAATTATTTAGCTATTCCAATCTTGTTTAAAACACCCGAAACAGGTTGGGCGTATGGTTTATCCGCATCTGCTAATTTTAAAACAAGTTATAAAAACGATACCTTAACTAGAACGTCGGTTATTACAGCTTTAGGAATTTTTTCAGAAAGGCAACAAAATATTCAAGGCTTAGATGCCACCATTTATTTTCCTAAGGAAAAATACATTTTATACTTTAATACATCACATAGTTATTTTCCTGATAATTTTTGGGGCATAGGACAAAATTCAAAAAACACAGACTTAGAGCGTTATGTGTTTGAAAATGTAGTTGTATCATCTCACATCAAACGAAAATTTTTTAAACATACTTTTTTTGGAATTTTAGCGGATTATCAAAATGTATTTAGAATACAATATTCAGAAGGAGGTTTAATGGATTCTATTTCTTTTTTTGGGAAAGCAAGTTATAACGAAGCAGGTATTGGAGTTTCAGCAAGCTATGATACCCGAAACTCAACCTTTTGGCCAACTAAAGGGGTGTTTTTGCAAACTCAATTTACAACTTATAATAAAGAACTTGCTTCAACCTATTCGTTTAATAAATGGACCGCCGAAGTACGTTTATTTAAACAAATAGCTAAAGGACATATTTTGGCCTGTCAGTTATATAATTATTCAACTTTTGGCCAAACGCCTTATCGCTCGATGGCTACACTTGGAGGAGCTGGAAATTTGAGAGGTTTTTATACCGGACGATTTAGAGATAATTCGATGTATTCCGCTATTGTAGAATACCGTGCTCATATTTATTGGCGAATAAGCGCATGCGTATTTGGCGGAGTAGGCGATGTGTATAATCAGCCAAAAAGTATAAACACTGGTAGTTTAAAAGGCAGTTTTGGTGGAGGATTAAGATTATCAATCATTGAAAAAGAAAAGTTGAACTTAAGAGTAGATTATGGTTATTCTGATAACTATAACCGTGGTTTTTACTTTACTATTGGAGAGTGTTTTTAGAGGATTTATTTAACATTCTTTAGTTCATAGTTTCTACTATGCCTAATTAATTCCTTAGGTATCTATCTTAACTTTATTCTTGTAATATTTTTATAGTTTTTGTTTAACCAGAAACTTATAACTTAATAACTAGAAACTTACAATGTCTAAAATTAAAGTTGGAATTCTGTTTGGTGGTCGTTCAAAGGAACGTGAAATTTCTTTTGCAGGTGGAAGAACTGTTTATGATAATTTAAATAAATCTATTTTCGAAGCTATCCCATTATTTGTTGATTCTTTTGGAAATTTTGTACTATTGGATTGGAACTTTGTATACAAAGGAACGATTCGTGATTTTTATCCTCCAGTAGAATTTATTCCAGCTACTAATACAGATTTTCAATACTACGCCGAAAACCTTGGTAATCTTAATGTTAAGCAACAAGACGAGTTAATTTCTAAAATTGGAAAAAAAATTCAAGCACATGAATTAGGCTCTTTAATTGATTTTGCTTTTTTAGCATTACATGGCCCTTATGGTGAAGATGGTCGTATACAAGGACTTTTAGAATATTTACACATTCCCTATTCAGGTAGCGGAATTTTGCCAAGTGCCATTGGTATTGATAAAAGCGTTCAGAAAAAATTAATGGTGAATGCAGGATTTAATAGTCCTAAATATTTTACCATTGATAGAACCGATTGGATTAGTGGAAATGCAAAAGGTGTTTGGGAAAAAGCCAAATCAGAAATTGGTTTCCCAATGGTTATTAAGCCAGCTAATCAAGGTTCGTCAATTGGTATATCTATTTTAAGTACCGAAGCCGAATTATTATTTATATCAACCATCGAAAAAGCATTATTTTTAAAATGGATCGACGGTACTTATTGGCAATCATTATCCGACGCGGCTAAAATTGATTACATCAGAACTGTCTCCGATATTCGTGAAGGCATTGGAATGCCTGTGAAAGTAAATGTTAGCCTGAGTAACAATAAAGTAAACGAAATAGTTTTCTACAATCAATACGAATTAATTGATTTTCTAAATGCACATTGTAGCAATACTCATAACGTTGTTTTACAAGCATTAGATGGAGAAAGCACGGTGATTATTGAAGGATTTATTGAAGGGAAAGAATTTTCTTGTATTGTATTGGAAGATACGGATTCTAATAATGTTGCGGTTGCACTACCTCCAACCGAAATCAGAAAAGGAAAAGAATTATTTGATTACCGTAGCAAATATTTACCAGGCTTATCTCGCAAGATAACGCCTATAGAAGCAACAGACGAACAAATTAATGCTATCAGAAAAGAATGCGAACGTTTATTCTCTGAATTATGTTTTGATGTTTATGCTCGTATTGATGGTTTTTTAAGTACTGATGGTAAAGTATTTTTAAATGATCCAAACACCACATCTGGAATGATGCCGTCTTCTTTCTTCTTTCATCAAGCAGCAGAAATTGGCTTAACGCCTTCTCAATTCCTGACTTATATTATTCGTACATCTTTAAGTAAGCGCATTAAAAATTCTAAAGGAGCATTTATTTACGAAACATTATTACATAAATTGGATACGTTTTTAGATGATGAAAAAAATGCGATCAATAATAAAATTCCAGTAGCGGTTATATTAGGTGGTTATTCTTCTGAGCGACATATCTCAGTTGAAAGCGGAAGAAATATTTTTGAAAAATTAGCATCATCAGAAAAATATTCGCCAATACCAGTTTTTTTAACGGGTGATAATGCGAATCATTTAATGTATCAAATTCCTATCAATGCTTTATTAAAAGATAATGCGGATGATATTAAAGATAAAGTCAACAATTGGAAAATACATCCAGTAGTCAAACAAATTATTGCAGAGTGTAAAACCATTACTGATAAATATGGTTCACCAAATAATTTAATTGCACCAAAACAATTAAGCTATGCGGATTTAGCTAAAGAAGTAAAACAAGTGTTTATCGCTTTACATGGCCGTCCTGGAGAAGATGGTGCTATTCAGGAAAAATTAGAAGCTGTTGGTTTAACTTATAATGGTTCTGGAAAAGAAAGTTCATCCATTACCATAGATAAATTTAGAACCAACGAAATTTTAATGAAACATGGTTTCTTAGCAGCAAAACATTGTTTAATTACAAATGATGATTGGAAAAATAATAAAGACAAGGTTAAGCTAACTTTACAAAACAATTACGTGTATCCCTTAATTGCAAAACCGGTAGATGATGGATGTAGTAGTGCTGTTAAAATGATTAAAAGTTTTGAAGAGTTTGAAGCCTTTGCAACTTTGATATTTAGAAGTTCGGAAGCTTTTGATGCTAAGTCAGCAGAAATATTGCACATTAAGGATAAAGAAGAATTTCCTCAAAAAACTGTTTTATTAGTTGAAGAATTAATTAGTAAAAATGGCGCTAAGCATTTCTTAGAAATAACAGGCGGTATGTTAACCAAGTTGAACGCAAAAGGAGAAGTGGAGTATGAGGTGTTTGAAGCATCAGAAGCATTAGCAAGTGGTGAAATATTAAGTTTGGAAGAGAAATTCTTGGCAGGTCAAGGACAAAATATTACGCCTGCTCGTTATTCACGAGATGAAAAAGAAAGGCAGTTGATTTCTAATAAAGTAAAAGAGACTTTAGGAGTCGCTGCAAAGGTGTTGAATATTGTTGGCTACTGTCGAATTGATGCTTTTGTGAGAATATTTGATGTGCACCATGTGGAAGTTATCTTCATAGAGGTCAACTCGTTACCAGGTATGACGCCTGCAACTTGCATTTATCACCAAGCAGCTATTAATGGATATAAACCTTATAGTTTTATTGATCGAATTTTAGACTTCGGAGCTCAAAAAAGTGCCCTAGTTTTGAGTTAAAGCATTTTGGGTTTTAAACAAGTGCTTTAATTATTTATAAAATATTGATATTCAATAATTTATAAATATAATTAACCTCTTTTTAACGTGTAATTAACACGTAAGAAACATATTTTGAACATATTTTGGTAGGGTTATTTCGATGTCTTCGTCTAATAAGTTAGTTTATTAACAATTTTGCGTTTACCTTTGTTAATAACTGTAACTATACTGCCATGTTCGAGATTTTAAAAAACTTTGAAAGTAAATTCGGTTCTCTTAAGAAAAAGGGACTAAGAATCGAAGGTTTATCAATGATAGATCCAAAACGTAAGAAACATGTCATCATGATTTCTAAGCCGTTTTTATTTGATAATCGTCAATTACCAAAATCTTATGAAGGTTTAGATATTAAATCAAAAATTGAAGGTGGTTTACCGGAAGAATTTAAAATTGAGAAAGAAGCTGTAAAGAAAGATTATTTATGGGCTCCAAATAAATTTGAAAAATACGTTGATCGTTGTTCTGAAGATATCAAAAAACAATTCGGAAATCCAAACATGTCTCGTACAGAAATGTTAGATGCATTAGCATTTGGAAGTTTTGAAGATCATAAACAAAAAACATTAAATTTAATTAAAGAAGGAAAAATTCCTGCTATTAGTTTAAATTAAGATAAGCAATTGACTAGGGTATAATTAAGGGTTAAACTTTTATAAATTGCGTAAAAATCCTTCCGCCACTGGCGGAGGGATTTTTTTTGCAAAAAAATAACCACATATATTACATAGATAAGATAGATGATTGGAGTTTTTGAAATTATAAGTATCACATAGGGAAGCGCCTCTTACCTGCTATGTTGCCTTACTTTTCTGCTTTTAGCTAACTAGATAAAACTTATTTATCTATGTGGTTAAAAAAACTTAATACATAACAAATGTGAAATAAGTATTGTAAAATCAGGCTTTTAAACCATATATTTACGTCAATTAAAAAGTGAGTAACGTTGTAGATCAAATAAAAGCGCCCATTAACCACCACATGGATGAGTTTGAAATTAAATTCAAACAATCCATGAAAAGTAGTGTGCCATTACTTGATAAAATCACTAATTATATTGTCAAACGCAAAGGCAAACAAATTCGTCCTATGTTTGTGTTTTTAAGTGCGCAAAGTGCAGGAACGATTAACGATAGTTCTTACAGAGCGGCATCCTTAATTGAATTATTACACACTGCTACTTTGGTTCACGATGATGTAGTGGATGATAGTAATGAGCGTCGCGGTTTTTTTAGTGTAAATGCTTTATGGAAAAATAAAATCGCCGTTTTAATTGGAGATTTTTTATTATCAAGTGGCTTATTATTATCCTTAGATAATAATGATTTTCATTTACTGAAAATTGTGAGTACTGCCGTTCGTGAAATGAGCGAGGGCGAATTGCTTCAAATAGAAAAAGCTAGAAAACTTGATATATCAGAAGAAATATACTTTGAAATTATTACTAAAAAAACAGCAGCCTTAATTGCCGCTTGTTGCGCTGCAGGTGTAGCATCTGTTACTACCGACGAAAAAATAATTAATCAATTCAAGGAATTCGGAATTAATACAGGAATAGCATTTCAAATTAAAGATGATTTATTTGATTTTGGTGATGATACTTCTATAGGTAAGCCAACAGGTATTGATATCAAAGAAAAGAAAATGACCTTGCCTTTAATTTATGCACTAAATAATAGTACATGGTTAGAGAAACGTAAAATCATCAACATCGTTAAAAATCATAACGATGATCCGAAAAAAGTAGCAGAAGTTATTTCCTTTGTCATTGAAAAAGGTGGTATTAAATACGCTGAAAAAGTAATGCACCAATACAAGGATAATGCACTAGCGCAGTTAGCGTCTGTTGAGGATAGCCCGTCAAAACAAAGTTTAATACAATTGGTTAATTATTCAATCGAACGAAAAAAATAAATTCTAATGAAAAATATATTCATAGTTATAACAGCGAGCTTAATTTGTTTGACATTCTTTTTTTCAAATTGTAAAGGTGGTGCCTCTGACGCTGAAAAAGTAAAGCAAGATTCTTTAAAGTCTATTTCAAAAGCTGATTCATTAAAAATTGCAAATGAGCTAAATAAATATTTAATTACTCCTCCAGATCCTGATTATACTGGTGATTACACAGATAAATACCCAAATGGCGTTATTAAATTTACTGGCTTTTTTAGATTTGGTCAGCGCCACGGACAATGGATGGCTTTTTATGATAATGGAATTAAATGGAGTGAATGTTTTTATGATAAAGGCATAAAGCATGGTTCTACACAGGTATTTTATCCCAACGGAAATTTAACGTATTCGGGTTGGTATAAGCAAGATCAAAAAGATAGTCTTTGGTTTTGGTATGATGACAAAGGTAAAGAAGTTGACAGAAGAGCTTACAGAATGGGTGTTGAAACTGGTTTGGTGAATTAAACTAAATATTCTGTCTTCTAATTTTAATGGCATCAGCAAAACTGATGTTATGAATTTTAGAATCTAACCACGCATAAAAATTAAAATACTCTAAAGCATTTTTTTCGTATTTGTCTTTAAATACTTTTTCTAATTCTTCTTTAAATTTAATATAGGTTTCTTTTTGCTTGCTATCACGCTTAGAAAGAGCAATCTTTTTAAAGTAATCTAAAAATACCGTTTCAAATTTATATTGTTTTTCTTGTTGGTTAAAGAAACGAACACTCGATTTATAGATGTATGATAGTAAATCATCATTGCCCAATTCAAAATGTACAATTAAATTGATAAGCTTCGAGATACGAATCACATCTTGTCTTAAATCATCGTAATTGGTATTGATAATTCTGTTTAGCCAATGTAAAGCTTTGTTGTATTCACCAACGCCAAAGTAAACCATACTTATCGTGTGGTAAATTCTCACTAAATCTTCGTTATTAATTTTTGATTCGTATTTATCTAAACCTTTAATAACATAAGGAATTACATTGGTTGCCTTATCGTGTTGTCCAATATAGGAATACAAGACCATCTCGGTTATGTAGGATTGAGAAAAAATAGTGATTTGGAGATCAGTAGCCTTAAACATTTCGTTTAGCGACAATGATTTTAATTTATCAATCATTTTAAATCCGTCATTATATTGTTTCTTAATGGCGCAATAGCGCACTAAGTATCCGTGAGAAACAATATAATAATACGGCATTTCAGAAATGATTTCTGGTTTATTTTCTAATTCAATAATTAATTCCGAAAAAGATTTATGGACTTCTTCCATTTCATTTTGAAGCATATTTGCTACGCCAATGATGAACAAGAAAATAATTTTAGATTTATTAGATAAAAATCCATCCTGATTAGATAGACGTTTTGTTTCCTTGATGATGTCTGTAATTTCTTTTACATCATCTTTGCTACGTGCAATAATCAAACGAGAAGACAGTGAGTTTAATTTTGCTAGTTGAAGCTCATAAGCTGCAAAGTTTTCGATTTTTGCAAATAAAGCGTTTTCTTCTTCAATCAGTTCATCTAATGTTTTGTAATTGATATCTCCAAAATGAGCTTCCATATCAATCAGTACTTTTTCGAGTTCCACAATTTCAAGTAAACTGTAAAATAACTCATAATCTTGAGCCATTTTTTTGATAATACTTAATTGTTTTCGCGCTTGTTTGTATAGTGATTTATTAAATAGTAATTGTATATTTTTGATTTCTTCGTCAATTTTAGCGCTAGCACTGGTTTCCTGGCGATGAAAGCGTAAACTTTTTAATATATGGTGTAACAGTTGATTTTTTTCGGAAGCAAAATGTTGAACAAAAATTTCATTTTTAAAATGACTTTTAACCACATCTTCATCATAACTGTCTTGTTTTTGAATAAAGTTATATAGCTTGATATAGTTTTTTTCTCCTTGTTGTAAGGATGAAAGTAATATGAATTTTTTCTCCTCTTCTGGAGTTAGTGATTTAATGATGTCAAAAAGTTGGTTGGTTGGTTTCATCGTTCGATCATATTATTTTAACCAGGCTTTGGCATATTTTTTTTGCATTAATTGGTGCATTGGAATTTGATTGATTTTTGAATCAATGTAAACTTCAATGTCAAAATAAAAGCTCACGTTTTTTTCGTGAGGATCTTTCATAACTTCTTCTAAATCTTTTTTAAAACTTATAAATATTTCTTTTTCATGTTCTTTATTTTTCACTTTCACTTCTGATAGTTTTTCGAAGTAGGAAAGAATTAGTTTTTCGGTTTTGAAATAAGAAATTTGAGTTTTGTAGTAATTTTTAATGGTTGAGATAATATAGCCTAATTGCTTAAAGTTATTTAGCTCGTAGTGTAAGCCAATATTGATAATCCTTGCAAAGGATTGTAAATCTTCGCGTAATAGATTATTTCCTTCATTTAAAATTAAAGAAATGTAGTGTTGTGCTTTTTTGAAATTGCCAAAATAGGTATTCATAATAGCAATATTGTAATAGAATACTAGCTCTTCTTCTTTATTTATTTTTCCTTCATACGTTTCAAGTGCTTTCTCTATTTCCAATACATTTTCTGTTGCTTCCTTTAATTTACCACTGTTGGTATTAATTGTTAATTTGCCATTTAATACCGAAGTAATTATTTTGAGTTGTAAATCTGTGGTGCCAAAAGCTTTTACATCAGCTTTTTCCTCTAGCTGTTTTACTCTGATATCACAACTTTTGTATTTGCTTTCTTCATAAGCAATATTAATTAAGTTATTTAAAGTAGTTAAATAACGGCTAGGCATTTCTTCAATTAATTCTTTATTACTATCCATTAAATTCAGCAATAATTGACACTCTTCCTCTCTGCTTTGATTGTCCTGGCATCTGCAAAATAAAATAGAACGACAATGATGGTAAATGATTAATGCCTTTGAAGATTTTATGAGCTTGTCGTTTTTTAGTAAAGGAGAATTTAGAAATGAACTAATCACTTCCATGTCTTTCTCCGTCTTAGCCTTATTTTTTTGACGCGTATTTAAATTTATTTTCGAAAACAAAAGGGTGTAGGTTCCAAGGTTTTTTGCTTTTTCAATCACATCAAGTTCTTCTTTTACTAAATTCTCAATGGTGTTATTTTTAATATTGAATTGAGTTTCAATAGAAATTAATAATTTCTCCAGTCCAATTAACTCTAAAATAAAATGAAAACGTTCAAAACGATAAGCTTCTTGTTTTTGTTTATTTAAAATTTTACGACACTGTTTATACTGAGCCTTGTCAAATAAATTTAAAATATTGGTAATTTCATCTTTAATAACATAAGAGGCGCTACTTTCGGCATGAAAAGATCGTAAACATTTTAAAATAAAGTTGTATAAATTCTCGGAAGTCTGACTTTTGGTTTGAAGTGTTTCCGTTTTTGATTTAGATGTTTTGGCGTAAAAATCTTCTTTAAAATCGTTCGATAATTCAATGGTATTAAATAGCGTAATTAAATTTGGGTTTATATCGCTTGCCGAAGCAGTTAATTTTAAGAACCGTTTTTCTGATTTAGATAAGGATTTAACTAAATCATATAAATCTCTGTTTGAAATTAAGTTCATATTAGCAATACAATTTAAGTAGATTAATTATGGAACTCCTAATTGGTTACACTAATTAACTAAAATTAATTAACTTTATTTAAAATTTGTTGAAATGAAATCGTTTTATTCTTTGCTTTTTATTGTATTCCTAATATTAAATGAGCCTTGTTTTGCGCAGGTAAAAAACTGTCAATCACACAAATCGTCAGCTACTACTAGTTCAATTTACTATTCGCCCGAAAACTTAAGGAGCGACACCTTTGACATTATAAAATATACGGTTAACCTAGATATTACGGATTTTGCTAATCAAAAAATTAAAGGGAACACCATAGTGCGTTATGCACCCAAATTAAACGGACAAACAAAAATCAGCCTCGATTTACTGAAAATGACTATTGATAGCATTACTCAAAATTCAATACAATTAACGTATACGTATAATGATACATTATTAAGAGTGAATTTACCAATAACGGTAAATACAACTGATACAAATAATTTAATTGTGTATTACCATGGTGCTCCGCAAGGCGACCCAGCAGGTTGGGGTGGTTTTTCGTTTATTGGAAATTATGCCTATAATTTGGGTGTTGGTTTTGGCGCCAATCCGCATAATTATGGCAGAGTTTGGTTCCCTTGCTTTGATAATTTTGTAGAGAAATCTAAGTATGAATTTAATATTACAACTATTTTAGCTAAAACATCGTTTTGTAATGGAGCTTTAATTTCGGATATCACAAATGGAGGAGTTCATACTCGTAAATGGATTTTAGATAAAGAAATTCCTACCTATTTAGCTTCAGTAGCTGTAGCTGATTATACACAAGTTAATTGGAACATTGCTGCCGCTAATGGTAACTTACCTGTTGTTTTAGCTGCAAGACCTACTGATACAACAGCTATTAAAAATGGATTTGTACACTTACCAAATGCAGTTTTAGGTTTCGAAAATTATTATGGTCCGTATGTTTGGAATAGAGTAGGCTATTGCCTAGTGCCATTTAATAGCGGTGCTATGGAACATGCTACGAATATTGCATATCCTCAAGCTGCTACTGGTATTGCTTATGAATCTCAATTAATGGCGCACGAATTATCGCATCATTGGTGGGGCGATTTAATGACCTGCGAAACGCAAGAAGACATGTGGTTAAATGAAGGTATGGCTAGTTACAGCGAACGCTTATTTTTAGAGTGGACATATAATTACGGAAAATATATTGCTGAAGTAAAAAGCATACACGACGATATTGTAAAATATATTCATTTAAGAGAAAATGGATTTAGAGCTATTTCAGGAGTTCCTCATCAATATACATACGGAGATCATGTTTATAAAAAGGGTTCAGACGTGGCACATACCTTAAGAAGTTATATGGGAGACGCGGCATTTTTTGCAGGCTTAAAATATGTAATGCAACAAAAAGCTTATAAAAATATGAATAGTCTTGAATTTAGAGATTTACTAGAAACATCTTCTGGATTAAATCTTCATGATTTTTTTGACAATTGGGTTATGAATGCTGGATGGCCTCATTTTTCTATTGATTCAATAACAACAACGGGTTCAGTGGCGCCTTATACATCTGTGGTAATTGTTAAACAGAAGTTATTTGGTGCTCCAAATCTGTATTCAAATGTGCCATTAGAAGTAAGTTTTATGAATACGGCATGGAATAAAGAAATAAAAACAATTACCATGTCGGGAGCTTCGCAATCTTTTACAGTTCAAACTAACGTTTTGCCAGTTTATGCTGGAATGAATGTGGACTCAAAAATTAGCGATGCTATTTCATCAGAATATAAAATTATTAAAACCAATACAAACATAAATTATGCTTTAGGAAGAGCTTTAGTGATGGTGTCAAATAAAGGAGCAGATTCTTCGTTTGTGAGAATAGAACATAATATTGCTGCACCCGATCCAATTCAAAACAATGTTTATAATTTTAGGTTAAACTCACAGCATTATTGGAAAGTGGATGGCATTTTATCGAATGGATTTGTTGCTAAGCTTCGGTTTAATTTTGATGGTGGTAAAGTTAAGTCGGGTAATAGTTATTTAGACACTAGTTTAATTATTGTGAATTCAGATAGTCTTATTTTATTGTATAGAAAAAATGCCGGTGACGATTGGAAAGAAGTAAGTCATTATACAAAAATGACCTTTGGTGCTAAAGTTGGAAACTTTACAGTGGATACTTTAAAATTTGGCGAATATGTTTTTGCAAATGGACATAGTAATATTTTGACTAGCTTAAAAAATAAGCAAAGTCAGGTAGTTGAATTGAATTTATATCCAAATCCAAGTTCAACCATTTTAAACGTGGCTATTGAAAATTATAAATTAACTGCAAATTCAAGTATAGATATTTACGATATGCAAGGAAAAGTAGTAAAACATCTTTCTACTATTAATCCTGAAAACACTATTTCGATTGAGGATTTAGCTCCTGGTCAATATATTTTGAACTTGGTTGATAAGAGTAAAAAAGTAGCTGCCAAAACATTTGTTGTAGAATAATTCTTATATTCTATCTAATTTTATACAACAGCCATCTGCGTTAATTTGCGAAATCTGCGGGACAAGAAATCACGAACTTAAAACCTGTATCATTGCTTTAGCTTTCAATAAACACTCTTCATATTCATCTTCTGCATTGCACATGGCGGTAATGGCGCTTCCAACAGTAAAACTTAAATATTGTCTTTGTTCGTCGTAAAAAATACTTCTGATTAAAACACTTAAATCAAAGTCTCCATTTGCATCGATATAACCTAATGTTCCTGAATATGGTCCGCGATTATAAAGTTCATAGTCATCAATTAACTGCATTGCTTTTATTTTTGGAGCACCAGTCATACTAGCCATCGGGAATGTAGCTTGAATAATATCGTTGAACGAAATATTTTCTTTTAATTCACAACTTACGGTACTTACCATTTGATGCACTTGCTGATAAGATTCGATATTACATAATTTATTTACGACAACAGTTCCTTTTTTTGCAATTCTTGATAAATCATTTCTAGCTACATCTACAATCATCACGTTTTCAGTACGTTCTTTTAAATTTGACTGCAATTCGTTTTTGATTATATCATCTTCTTGCTTATTTGATGAACGCTTGGCAGTTCCTTTAATTGGCTTGGTAATTATTGTATTACCTCTTTTGGTTAAAAATAATTCGGGACTTGATGAAATAATATATTTTGAATCAAATTTTGCAAAGGCAGAATAAGGTGCATTACTAATGCCATTTAGTTTTTGATATATGGCTAGCGGATTAATCGTTACATCATTTGCTTCAAATGTGATGCAGTAATTTATTTCATAAATATCACCCTGTTGTATATGTTTTTTTAATGCCTCTACTTTCGCAATATATTCTTCTTTAGTTACAGTCGCTTTAATATTGATATTTTGTGGCGAATATTCAATCTCTTCAAAATTGATATTTTCTAAATCAATTTCTTCTTCAACTTCAATAAATAATTGTTTCGCAAATTGAATGAGATTGTTGTTTTTATCTATAAAAGATTCTATCTCGTTTTTGTAATCATAATTTATAAAGACAATCTGTTTTTTATTTACTGTTGCATGAGTTCCTAAATTCTTGTTAGAAATCAAAATAGTATTTTTAAAGCCAACTATATTTTCATTACATTTAAATAATACAACGTATTTGTTTTCTTTTAAATATTTATTTATTGTTTGAATAATTTTTTAACTGTTGAATTTAATGTTTTTTATACGTTTTTGTAAATATTAATGGTGTCTGATTTCCTTTATTTTTTTGGTTATAAAATTATATCTAAAATGATTAAAATATTAAAAAATGGCGAAAGTTCCATTTTATTGAGTAAATTTCTGATAATAAGTGAGTAAAATTAGGCGTTTTTTTGTAATTTTTTTGTAATATTATGAATTATCATTTTATTATCATGAAAAAAATATTTGTATTACTTTTTATTTGTTGTAATTGTTCAATTACAATTTTGGCTCAAAATGTTGGAATCAATAGTTCTGGTGCAGCACCAGCTAACTGTGCTATGTTAGATATTGCAGCAACAGATAAGGGCTTGTTAGTTCCGAGAGTTGCATTAACGGCTGTAGGTACTTACGCGCCATTAACTGGCACTGCTGTTAATGGGTTATTAGTTTACTCAACAGCTGCACCAACTGGTGGTAATGGTACTGGCTATTATTATTGGACAGGAGCGCAATGGGCTAATTTAATTGATAATATTACGCCAGGAACTCCTTGGTATTTAAATGGAAATACCAGCAATACAACTCCCGCAGCACCAGCAACATACGGAACATCAACTATTGGATCCTCTGAACATTTTTTGGGAACCACGGATGCAAATGATATAGTTTTTGGGACAAATAATATTGAACGAATGAGGGTGAAACAGACTACTGGCTTTACAGGTATTGGAATATCAGCTCCATTATATCCTTTACATGTAGTTACATCTGCAATTAGTTATACTGGAAGATTTGAAAATAGTGGCGCTAGTAACACAGCGGCTATAATTGGACGAAATACAGCAGCTAATGGAACAGGGACAGGTTGTGGAGTTTATGGATATACTGGGCAAAGCGCTGGATTTGGAATATTGGCAACAAATATAAACACAACAGGTACTGGTATTTTGGCATCAGGCCAAAATGCAGTTGCTTCCTATTTACCAACTGGATCAGGTGGTTCCTTTTCTGGCGCTGCAACTGGGGTGGTATGTAATGTAACAAGTGCTACTGGCACAGGCATTCGTGCTTCTGGGCAAGGAGTTGCATCATATCCTGCATTAGGAATTGGTTCTGGTGGAGCTTTTTCAGGCACAAGTATCGGTATTGCTGCTTTTGCAAATAATGCAGGTAATAATAATTGGGGTGGGTATTTTACTAACGGTAATGCAAATGGTTACGCTTACGTTGGAGGAAGAATTGGAGGTATTGACTATAAAATTAATGGACCAGGAGCTGTTTCAACCATTGTAAAAAATACGAAAGGAGAAATTGTAAACATGTATTGCCCCGAAGCCCCAGAAATTTTGTTCCAAGATTTTGGAAAAGGTAAACTGTTAAATGGATTTGTGCATATTGAATTAGATAAAGATTTCGCGAAAAATATTACTGTTAATGATAAACATCCTTTAAGGGTGATTGTTCAATTAGAAGGAGATTGCAATGGCGTATTTGTTACAAATCATTCTGCAACTGGGTTTGATGTAAAGGAACTGCAAGGTGGAAATTCAAATATTTCGTTTACTTATTTTGTTTCTGCAAACAGAGCAGATGGTGAAGATGAGAATGGCTTTAAAGGATCAAAAAATGCGGATGCTAGATTTGGAGAAGCTCCGGCAAAAGCCGAGGTAAAAAATACTGACAAAAAAGATGTTGGTAAAGAATTAAAAAAGTAAGTGTTTTTTCGAAAAATGAATCAAAGAAATCAATAATGGCTCGCATAATGTATCTGTTAGCTTTATTATTTCTGGAACTTTGAAAAATGCCACGCAATTTACTGAGCCAGATATTTTAAATAAACAATACGAAACCAATATGAATGGAGTGATGCATAATGATTATGATACTGAAACAACTGGAACTCCAATTTGGTATGATGGGCAAAATGTAAGACATGACGCAGTAGATGAAGAATTAACTGGTAGGAGGGCGTTAAAAGAAGCTCAAGGAAAAGAGAATGAAAAACTGTTGAGGCCAACGAAGAAAGCTATTGAAGAAAAATAAATTGAGTATAAATAATGATTATTAGTTTAAGACATATAGTAGTTACAATATTTTTAAGTTTATGCTTTGTGAGCCTTTTTTCACAAGGTTTATATAACAATGGAGCAAACATTGTTCTTTCTGGTAATGCACAAATGTATATTGATGATGTTGCTAATGGGAATTATTTTACAACAGGCACTGGCTCAATCACTGCAAGTTCTACTTCTACTATTACTTTATTAAAAAATTGGACAAATAATTCGAGCAATAATGGTTTTGCTACACCTGATGGCGGAGGAGTTGTTTTAGCTGGTAATGCCCAAACAATTGGTGGTTCAGCACCTACTACTTTTTACAATTTGTCGTTAACTGGTAATGGTATTAAAACTTTAGCCGTTAATTCAACAACTGTAGGTGGTCAAGCTACTTTTACTGGCATTTTATCGGTTGGTTCTTCTACCTTAGATTTGAATGGAAATAGAATGGATGTTACTAACAGTGCTGTTGGCGCTATCACACGTTCAAGCGGTTATGTTATTAGCGAAACTAATACTGCTGTAAATCCCAGTATTATTAGGTGGTATCATCGCACGGTTGGTGGCTCTAAAGTTTATCCTTTTGGCGTAGCAGGTTCTTATATCCCATTTACTTTTAATATCGTTACACCAATGACTAATACAGCAGCATATGTAGATGTTTCTACTCGTGCTACAGCAGCAGCGGATAATTTACCTTGGGCAGGTGCTAGTAACGTGGCTGCTGTTAGTAATATGTATTCTCCAAATCCTCCTGTTTCTCCAGATGGCACAATACCTTCGGTAATTGACAGATGGTGGGATATTACAAATAGTCATCCTGTTACAGCAGATGCAACCTTTAGTTATAGAGGTTCTGAAAACACACTAAACGATCCATTATATTTTGCCGGTGCATTAATTGGTGCTCAATATTGGAATGGTTCTCAATGGACTCCAAACAATTCAACAATCGGAAGCGCTGCTTCTGTAACTACTGGAGTTGGTAACGTTGTAGCTAATAACTTAAACACGTTTTGTCCTTGGATCTTATCTTTAGTATTAGCTCCATTGCCTGTTGAATTAATTGACTTTAAAGCAACATGCGTTAATAATGAAATAGTTGTAGAATGGTGTACGGCCTCCGAAAAAAATAACAGCTATTTTACAGTTGAGCAATCAGTAGATGGAACTAACTTTGTTTCTGTTGGTCAAGTTTTTGGAAATGGAACAACTAGTAATAAACATTGCTATAAATTTATTACTAGTTCTGTTTCTGATGTTACTTATTTTAGATTAACAACAACTGATGATCATGGAATGAAAAGCATATCTAACGTTATTTCCATTGCTTCATGTGATGATCTGAGCGGTGCTATTTTAATTGCCAATGATGGCACAAATGAAGTAGGAGTCATTTTAAATTCTAAAATGGATCAAACATTAGAATTACAGATTCACAATTCTTTAGGACAATTGATAGAAACTAAAAATATACTAGCTATTAAAGGATATAATAATATTAGAGTTGATTTAAGTAATGTATCGAACGCTATTTATTACGTATCGGTATATAATGCAAATGAAAAACTGATTAGTAAAAAGATAGTGGTATCAGATTTTATCCGATAGTAATCTTCTTGATGGTTTCCACCCAATCATTACCACTATTTAAGCTTTCAACCAATTGTATTTTTTCGCCGCCATGTTCATGAAAAATTTCTTGGTATTCTGTTCCAATTTCATAAATGGTTTCTAAGCAATCTGCCGTAAATGCAGGAGAAAATACTAATAAATTTTTCGCCCCTTTTTTCGCCAATTCTTCAACCACTTTATCACTAAAAGGCGTTAACCACTTATTATCTAATCTACTTTGAAAACTCAAGGTGTATTTCCCTTCTGGTATATTTAATTTTTCAACTAAAGCCTTTGTTGTTTGATAGCATCCAGCTTTGTAGCAATAGTAATTTTCATTTGACAATTCTGTTTCGCAGTGATGATCTTTGCATAAATAACCATCTTCATACACTTTATCTACTTGTCTTTCGGGTAAACCATGGTAACTAAAAATAATATGATCATATTTACTCATATCATGTTGCTTAGCTCTATTGACGATGCAATTAATGTAATCGTCATTATCATAGTACTGACTAATCATTTTTATTTCAGGTATTACCCACCATTTGCTCACGATGCGCATAAACTCTTGTAAAGCACTGCCTGTGCTACTTGAAGCATATTGAGGAAATAAAGGAAACACAATGATTTTGTGATAACCTTCTTTTTTCATACGAGCCAAAACACTTTCCATACTTGGGTTTTTATAACGCATAGCCATTTCAACTTTAATATCATCTCCAACAGCAGCTTGCAATTTGTGCTGTAAATCAAGTGTGTGTTTTAATAATGGTGAACCAGTTTTTTCGTCCCAAATTGCTTTGTATAATTTAGATGAATTACCTGATCTAAAAGGAACAATAATGCCGTTTACCAATATTTTTCTCAATAACCACGGAATATCAATAACACGAGCGTCATTTAAAAACTGAGTTAAGTATTTTCGTACATCCGATTTTTTAGGACTATCGGGCGTTCCTAGTTGTAAAAGTAATATGGCTGTTTTATGTTTCATTTGTTTTTTGTTTAAACGCAAAGACCGCAAAGTTATTTTTTTTAGGAGAGTTCGCAAAAAAGTAACAAAGATTATTCACTATTGTTTGTTTTATGCCTTACGTGGATTAAACTCTCCGTTCTTTGCGACTTTTCTCTGCTTCTTTGCGGTTAAAAGAATATTTCCATAATCCTAAAATTTTCGCCATTTTTACGGGCTAAATGAATCAAATACAAAATCAGGAAAAAGAGCCAAAACGTATTGCCATTATGGGGAGTACAGGTAGTATTGGAACTCAAGCTTTAGAAGTTATTAGAGACAATCCAACTCATTTTGAGGCGGAGGTTTTAGTAGCACATTCAAATGCCGAATTATTAATTAAACAAGCCATTGAGTTTAAGCCCAATGCCGTTGTTATTGGCGATGAAAGCAAATATCAGTATGTAAAAGATGCTTTATTTACTCACGATGTTAAAGTATTTGCAGGCGCAAAATCAATAGAACAAATTGTAGAAATGGAAACCATTGATACGGTTTTAGCTTCTATAGTTGGTTATGCAGGTTTAGCGTCTACTATAAATGCTATCAAACATAAAAAAGCCATTGCTTTAGCTAATAAAGAAACACTAGTTGTAGCAGGCGATATTGTAACCAAACTAGCTTACGAAAATGCTGTAAATTTATATCCAGTAGATTCAGAACATTCAGCTATTTTTCAATGTTTAGTGGGCGAATTTGAAAATCAAATTGAAAAAATATATTTAACTGCCTCTGGCGGGCCATTTAGAGGAAAAGACAGAGCATTTTTAGCTAATGTTACCAAAGTTCAAGCTCTAAAGCACCCAAATTGGGTGATGGGAGCTAAAATAACCATTGACTCGGCTAGTTTAATGAATAAGGGTTTAGAAGTTATTGAAGCTAAATGGCTATTTAATTTAAAAGCCGAACAAATTGATGTGATTGTGCATCCTCAAAGCATTATACATAGTATTGTGCAGTTTACGGATGGCAGCATGAAAGCGCAAATGGGTTTGCCGGATATGAAATTGCCGATACAATATGCATTCACCTACCCTGAGCGTATTAAGACTAATTTTCCGCGTTTTGATTTTTTTAACTATCCGCAACTCACATTTGAGAAACCAGATACAGAAACCTTTACTAACTTAGCACTAGCTTTTAAAGCCATGGAAAAAGGCGGTAATATGCCTTGTGTTTTAAATGCGGCTAACGAAATAGTTGTACAAGCATTTTTAGAAGATAAAATTGGGTTTTTAGAAATGAGCGATGTGATTGCTAAAGCATTAGATAAAATGCCGTTTATTAAAACGCCAAGCATAAATGACTATATGCAATGCGACAAAGAAACACGATTATTGACAACAGAATTAATTAAAAAATAACTATGGGTACTTTCATTAATTTAGCACAATTTATAACAAGCTTAGGCTTATTAATTTTGTTGCATGAGTTTGGACATTTTATTACAGCACGTCTATTTAAAATACGAGTGGATAAATTTTATATGTTCTTCGATTTTTTATTTCCCTTACCAGGCGTTTTAAATTTTGCTTTATTTAAAAAGAAAATTGGCGATACCGAGTATGGTATTGGTTGGTTTCCGATGGGCGGTTATGTGCAAATTGCAGGTATGATTGATGAAAATTTAGATACCGAACAAATGAAAAAACCAGCTGAGCCTTGGGAGTTTAGAGCCCATCCAGCTTGGCAACGCTTAATAGTAATGCTTGGTGGTATTATTGTAAATGTGTTATTAGCATTTTTAATTTATGCGATGATTTTATTTACATGGGGCGAGAAAAAAATACCGATGACTCAATTAAAAGATGGAATTGCTTGTACCGATTCATTAGGAACTTCGGTTGGTTTTAAAACGGGAGATAAAATTCTTTCGGTTGATAATAAACCTATTGTTTATTTTGATGATTTAAGAATTGAAATTTTATTAGGACACACCGTTCAAATAGACAGAGCAGGAGATAAAATTGAATTAAACTTACCTAAAGATTTTGTTGATCAAATTGCCAAGACAGAAAACTTCGGATTTATTACAAGTCGTGTACCGACCTATTTTATTGGCTATGCAGATTCTTCCCTTAATAAAAATGCTGGATTACTAGTGGGAGATAAAGTTATTGGTTTAAATGACAGCATAAAAATTACTTATTTTGATGAATTAACTAATGTATTACAGCTCCACAAAAATGAAAATGCTTCTTTAAATGTTTTGAGAAAAGGAGAAGCAGTAAATATTCCTGTTAAAATTAGTTCAATAGGAAAATTGGAAATTCATTTTGCAAATAAGTATGATGATATTGAAGCTTTTGGTGGAATATCTTACGAAAGAAAAAAATACGGCTTCTTTGAATCTTTCCCTGCGGGCGTTGCTATGACATTTGATAAATTAGATTTTTATGTTCGTCAGTTTAAAATGATTTTTACTCCTAGCACAGGAGGATACAAACACATTGGTGGTTTTAAATCGATGAGTAAAATGTTTGGCGAAGAATGGATTTGGGAAGATTTCTGGAACCGAACGGCGTTTTTATCTGTGGTTTTAGCTTTCATGAATTTATTGCCAATTCCAGCTTTAGATGGCGGACATGTAGTGTTTACCTTATACGAAATGATTACACGCCGTGCACCAAGCGTTAAGGTATTAACTTATGCGCAATATGTTGGGATGGGAATTTTGTTGTTGTTGATGCTTTATGCTAACTTAAACGATTTCGTGCATTTTTTCAAGTAACTTTTAGTAATAACTACATTATAGTTTAGATGAGAGAACTAAATTTCAAATATACAATGAGATCCATCTTTTGTCTTGTGTCTTTTATCTTGTGCCTTAATCTAAAAGGACAAGATAAAACCATTAGTTCTGGCAATAAACCTTCAACTTCAGTTGCAAATTCGAAACATAAAATCATGTTGATTCCCTTTGAGAATCGTATGTATTTAAGTGAGATTGACTTTTTAATTAATAAAGAATCAAAACTCAATGCCAAGCAAATTAAAGCTACGATGCGTGATGGTTTAAATGAGCAGTTTTATAAGCGTTTAAAGTCTAAAATGGCGGTGGTTGATTTATTAGAAGATACCACTAAAACAAAAAAAGATTTAGAAAATGTATATCAGTATTTATCTTACCAATATTTAAAAGTTCCCAACCAGGATAATTATAAACCACCTGTTAAAGAAAAAGAAGAGAAAACAGTTCATAATGGGCAATTAACCGTTGAAAGTAATAGCGATGCCCGTTTTATGAACGCATGGATAAAAAGCCCAACCGTAGTGCCTTACTTAAGCGGAAAGTATAAAACTAATTTGTTTTTATTTTTTAATGAGTTAGACATTAAAGCATTAAATGGAATTCCTGGAGATTTAAACACAAATCCTGCCCGTAAAATAATTTTACATTATACCGTTTACACGGTTGATGCTAAAGAGATTAATTCAGGTATTGCTGAGGTTAGTTTGCCTGCTAATGTTAATAGCCCTACAAAAATAATCAATACCTATTTTGCTCAGCTGGCAGACATTGTAGCTGCTCGTATTGATAAAGCTTTATTGGTGAAATAAAGTCCTTTCCATTCAAGATTTCTAACGCAGAATTAAAAGTTAACATTTAATTTCTTTGTGTTTTAAAAGACTATCATACCACATTTATCATACGTTGGTAATAGTGCGGCTGCTTTTGGCGAAATGGTGTGAACTGCAATTTTTTCGGCGGGGTTGCGCAGACTTTTCGAGGGAGAAAAAGATTGAAGTTGGCATTTCGTCTTGATTTTTTTTGTTACTTTTTTTCATCAAGGAAAAAAAGTAAGTAAAGCTTAATTTTCAATGAATTTTAACAAATACCTTTTGTTAATAAATACAATTTAGATATGGTATTTTGAGAAGTAATACATTTATTTTTGTTAGATAAAATTACGAAAATGAATATAAAATTTTTAATTATTTGTACAGCTTTAGTTGCATTATCATCTTGTGTTCCACAACGATTAATGGAAGAAACAAAGGCTAAATTATCAACCTGCGAAACAGAATCTGCAGCTGCTAAAAAAAATGCAACCGAATTGGAAGCTAAAAATGCAGAAATGAAGGAAACTATTGCAAAAGATGAAAAAGATTTAGCGGGTTTAAAAAGAGATACAGCTATTTTAGGAACTAATTTAAGATTATTATCTAATAAGTATGATAAATTAAATATGGTAAACGATCAGCTATTAGATAAATACAACCGTATGTTAGCTGGCTCAGAAAAAGATAACGCTAAGTTAAGTGGACAATTACAAATGACTCAAGAACAGTTATTGAAAAAAGAAGATGAGTTAAAAGCCTTAGAGCTTAAATTAAACAAGCAGCAACAAGATTTGGACGCTTTATCTGCTGAACTTAAAAAACGTGAAGCCCGTGTAAATGAGTTAGAAGAAGTATTAAGAAAAAAAGATCAAGCAACGGCTGATTTAAAAAAGAAATTACAAGATGCCTTAATGGGCTTTGAAGGAAAAGGATTAACGATTACTCAAAAAAACGGAAAAGTATATGTGAGTATGGATGAATCTTTATTATTTGAAAGTGGGAAAACATCGGTGCAACCAAAAGGTATCGAAGCTTTGAAAAATGTTGCAAAGGTGTTAGAGCAAAATGCTGACATTAATGTTTTAATTGAAGGACATACTGATGATGTGCCAATGGTTGGAAGAGGAGAAATTAAAGACAATTGGGATTTAAGTGTGATTAGAGCTACTTCTGTAACAAAAATTATATTGCAAAATTCTAAAACCGATCCTACTCGCATTACATCAGCAGGTAGAGGCGAATTCTTTCCTTTAGATGGAGCTAAAACACCTGAAGCTAGAAAGAAAAACAGAAGAACAGAAATCATCTTAACCCCTAAGTTAGATGAGTTATTAAAAGTATTAGGCAGTAATTAATATAAATAAAAACCAATAAAATAAACCAAAAAAAAGTAAAACTATGGGAATGATAAAAGAATTTAAGGAATTTGTAATGCGCGGCAACGTGGTTGATTTGGCTATCGGGGTTGTTATTGGAGGAGCTTTTGGGAAAATAGTATCTTCATTAATTGACGATGTAATTACGCCCTTATTGTTAAAGCCAGCATTAGATGCTGCAAATTTGAATAATATAGCAGATTTAAAATGGGGTGCCGTAAAATACGGTAGTTTTCTTTCTAATGTTATTTCTTTTGTCATAGTTGCCTTTGTATTATTTTTAATTATAAAAGGAATGAATGCCGCTAAGAAAAAAGAAGCTGAAGCACCTGCCGCTCCAGCAGAACCTTCTGCTCAAGAAAAATTATTAATGGAAATAAGAGATTCATTAAAAAAATAAAGCATAAATTATTACAAAAAAACCCTTCAACAATTGAGGGGTTTTTTATTGAGCAGAAAAGTTATTATGATTAAAAATGCATTCATTATTTATATTATTTTAATTAATCTCATCGCTTACATAATAATGTGCTTTGATAAATATCAATCAAAGAAAAAAGGTAGTCGCATTCCTGAAAACAGCTTATTTTTTATTGCACTTTTATTAGGAGCCCTTGGTATTTATTTAGGAATGAAAACTCCAATACATCATAAAGCAGCTAAAGCGTCTTTTAAATTGGGAATTCCTTTGTTGATTATTTTAAATGTGGTTTGTATTTATATTTGTTTTCGACTACGCTCGAAGTGACACAAGTACTATTGTCAGTTCGAGCGTAGTCGAGAAGCGTGAACTCATAAAAAAAGCCGCTCAATTTGAACGGCTTTAAATTTATTTAGTGGAGGTGCCCACCGGGTCCATGCACATGCCCGTGGTCTAATTCTTCTGCTGTTGCATCTCTAATTTCTAAAACTTCGCCTACAAAATGTAAATGATGGTCGGCTAAAGGATGATTGAAGTCCATGATCACAAAATCTTCACCAATTTCCTGAACAAAGCCCATTAGTTCATTTCCATCCGCATCATTCATCATTAATTCTTCGCCTTCTTTTACGCGTTCAGAATCAAATACGCCATCCACATGAAATGCTTCCTTTGGTATTTTTGCAATCATTTCTTGATCCGTAATTCCATATCCGTTTGCAGGAGTTACTTTAAAGTCAAATTTATCACCAACTTTTTTATTTACTAAATTCTTTTCAAAGTCAGGAATTAATTGCCCTACTCCAAAAATAAATGTAAATGGTTGTTCTTTGCTTGTTTGCTCTACTAATTCAGGAGCTTCGTTTTCTAAGTAGGATGATAAATGATAATTTACCGATACTACTTTGTTTTGGTTAATAGTCATTGATAGTGTTTGTTTTTTTTGCCCGCAAATTTCGCTGATTCCGCGGATTGTTATTTATTGTTTAGAAATAGTTATTACAAATTTCTATCCGCAAGATTAGCGAGATCTGCGAAAAAAATTAAAAATCAAATTTAATACCTTGCGATAAAGTTAATTTAGTTCCGTAATTAATTGTATTGGTTTGACGGCGCATATATGCTTTCCAGCTATCCGAACCGCTTTCACGTCCACCACCTGTTTCTTTTTCGCCACCAAATGCACCACCAATTTCAGCACCACTTGTTCCTATATTTACATTTGCAATACCACAATCGCTACCATTTACAGATAGGAACTGTTCAGCTTCGCGCATATTTAATGTCATGATTGAAGAGGATAACCCTTGAGGAACACCGTTTTGTAATGCAATCGCTTCTTCAATAGTTTTGTATTTCATAATATATAAAATAGGAGCAAACGTTTCGTGTTGTACAATTAAAAATTCATTACTTGCCTCCGCAATACAAGGTTTTACATAACAACCACTTTCATATCCTTTTCCTTCTAATACTCCGCCCGGTACAATTATTTTTCCACCTTCAGAAATTACTCTTTCAATAGAAACCAAATAATCTTTCACTGCAGCTTTATCAATTAACGGACCTACATGATTATTTTCATCTAAAGGATCGCCTATACGCAATTGCTTGTATGCACTTACTAATTTTTGTTTTACATCTTCATAAATATCTTCATGTATAATTAAACGACGCGTTGACGTACAACGCTGACCTGCAGTACCAACGGCACCAAATACTAAACCGGGTAAAACCGTTGGCAAATCAGCATGCTGAGAAATAATAACAGCATTGTTTCCACCTAATTCTAATATTGAACGACCAAAGCGTTGCGCTACTTTAGCGCCAACAATGCGACCAACTCTTGTAGAGCCAGTTGCAGATACTAACGGTACGCGACCATCTTCACACATTTTTTCTCCAATAGACCCAGGACTTACTAATAAGCAAGAAACTCCTTCTGGTAAATTATTAGCAGCAGATACTTCATTCCAAATATTATGACAAGCCACAGCGCATAAAGGTACTTTACTTGATGGTTTCCAAATACAAACATCTCCACAAATCCAAGCTAAGGCAGTATTCCAATTCCAAACAGCCACCGGAAAATTAAAAGCGGATATAACTCCCACAATTCCTAATGGATGCCATTGCTCATACATACGGTGATTCTCTCTCTCAGAATGCATCGTTAAACCATATAGTTGACGAGAAACTCCAACTGCAAAATCGCAAATATCAATCATCTCCTGAACTTCACCTAAACCTTCTTGGAAAGATTTACCCATTTCATATGAAACTAATTTCCCTAAATCATTTTTCTTAGCACGTAATTTTTCGCCATACTGACGAACAATTTCACCACGCTTGGGCGCTGGAATATTACGCCATACTTTAAATGCTTCTGATGCTACCTGAACTACTTTTTCGTAATCTGATTCATTTGCTACTTGTACTTTAGCAATTAGTTTTCCGTCAACCGGACTATAAGATTCTATAACATCTCCGCTTGCAAAATAATTTTTACCAGTAGCGCATCCATTGTTTAAGTCTTTAATACCTAATGATTTTAGTACTTTTTCCATATGTTTTTAATCAGATTGTTTTTAATTTTTGAAGGTTAAATATAGCTATAATCTCAGATTTTGAGAAAGAAATTAGATGAATTGTGGATAAATGATGATATACATCAATGTATAATAAACGTTACCAAATTCTATCTTTTTAAACTGCCTATTGTTGTGGGAATTTACTCATATCCATATAGCCTAGCTCCCATTGGTGACCATCTAAATCAGCAAAACTATGCTGATACATCCACCCATGATCAGCAGCATCCATGTATATTTCTCCACCTGATTCTTGGCAATATTGACTAGTTCTTTCACTTTTTCAACGCTTTCAACCTCTATAGCCAATAACAATTGTGTTGATTTTTGTGCATCTGCAATCTCTTTTTTTGTAAAATTTTTAAAATGCTCATAGGTTAAGTGCATCACAAAGATAGTTTCGTTTAAAACCATGCAAGCTGCCAATTCATTCGTAAATTGTGGATTATTGCTAAACCCAAGTTTAGTATAAAAGTCCATAGACTTTTGTAAATTTTTTACTGGAAGATTGATGAAAATTTTTGATGTTATAAATTCCTTGCGTTCCATGGTATAAATTTACTATGTAAAGTTCGTCAATATTTATATATGTGTTCTTTACGTATGATAAGATTTTTTTTTAACACATAGTCACATAGTTATAGATACTATGTGACTATGTGTTTTAAATTATACGAGGTTCAATCAAATCCCACAAATTGCCATACAAATCAGCAAACACCAAAACAGTTCCGTGTGGTTTATTGGTTAGTTCTTCAACAATAGTAACTTTTTTTTCTAATAAATTTTGGTAATCTCTTTTAATATCATCCGAATATAAAAACAAAAATACGCGTCCGCCTGTTTGATTACCTACTCTATTTTGTTGTTCCTCATTACTTGCTTTTACTAGTAATATACTTGTTCCAGTGCTGCCTTGCGGCGCTATCATTACCCAACGTTTAGTTGGGCTCATTACTTTATCTTCTAATAAGACAAAATGTAATGTTTGAGTATAAAATTTAATGGCTTCATCATAATCATTAACTAATAAAGCTATGTGGGCAAGGGATTGGAGCATTTTTTACAGGCATTAAATTACATCTGTAGAATCAGACCTGAACAATTTATCAATTGTTTTCCCTTGGTCATTTTTCCACTCAGTCCATCCATTTGCTCTTCTGCCTAAAACTGTAGCCGCGGCAGTACTAGGTGATCCAAATAAATAATCTTCAGTGAATATATAAATTCCTTCTTCTTCAACCAAAATTTTGCTGTCTATTAACTTCTTCCTAGTTCCAGTAACCCAGGTACCTGCAGTATTTGATTCTTCTTTATTTGCAGTTGAACCTTTAAAAACAACAAAACCATCATCAACCATATCACCTTCTGCATTTGCATCCTTTCCTTTACAAAAAAGTATTTCTTTTTTCTTTTCTAATGATTTTTTAATTTCTTCAAATATAGGATAACCCAACGTCGCTAATAATATTTTCACAGTGTCGTAATTATCTAGCAAATCAGCCTCCATGCTTTCAGTTATATGGGGTTTTGAAGGAGTAGCTAAGTTTTCTGTATCAAAACGACCAATTTCATTTGCATTTTTAATACATAAATACTCTAAATATTTGACGTGTGATTTTGTAAATGTATTTGACTTAGATGTTATAACAATTGCGTGATTCCAAAAGTCTTTATTTTTATTATGATTTTTAATTCTTTCAAAACAATCTTCTGTTTCACCTATATAGCAAATTGGCTTTGCCTTTTCATCACTATATCCAAATAGGAAATAAACGCCATATTTTTTTACTTCATCTCTTGCACCAACTTCAACTAATTTGTTCCTTGGGAAAAGAACAGCAGTCATCATCCTGTTTGTTAAATCTGCTATTTTAATACTTGTTGGATTGCCATCAGGTAAAAAAATCTGTATAGTTTGTGGTCGTTGCATGGCAGTAAATGTTATTTATTTAATGAACTTTCTAATCAATCGTCGCAATCACCTTTAACTCAATCCCAATAGGAGTAGGCAAACAATTAATTTCTATAGTAGTTCGGCAAGGAGGATTTTCTTTAAAATACTCAGCCCACAAAGCGTTGTAAATTTTAAAGTCATCTTTCATATTGGTTAAAAAAACTTGTACGTCCACAATTTTATCCCAGCTGCTACCAGAGTCTTCTAAAATATATTTAATGTTACGAAATACGCTGTGGCATTGCGCGGCAATATCATAAGAAGTGATGTTTCCGTTTTCATCTAATTCAACTCCTGGTATTTTTTTAGTACCACGCTCACGTGGACCAACACCACTTAAAAATAATAAATTACCAACACGGCGTGCGTGGGGATATAAACCAACTGGTTCAGGTGCTTTTGATGATTCAATTGAATTTTCTGTGCTCATATCGTTAAGTTTTGAAAGTTGAAAGGTTATGAAGGTTTAGAAAGTTGAGTAATTAATTATTAATGTTTAGGGTGTTACTGCGATTGTAATGCTTTTATCCGTCAGACCTACATTATCTACTTGGCCTATTTTTTTGGTGGCTTTGTGAACTGTTATCCAACGTGTTTTGGATTTGTTAGCACGCTTTTGGTCTATCTTAAAAGTACCGTCTTGCAAAGTGTACATTTGCCCGATGATAACCTCCGTGCAATCATCTCCGTTCTCTTTACATTGCACATAGCTTATCAATACATTTGGCAAAGGCTCGCCTGTTACAGCATTTACAACCGTTCCAGCGATGCTTGTTTTTTTACTGTCGCAAGCCAATAATGTTATTGCTGTTAGTAGTATAAGAAATATTTTGTTCATCTTAGTCTTGTTTAAATGCATTCCAGCCTTGTGCTTGTATGGGGTGTGAGGTTCCAGCTTTGGCAATTAAATTAATGCCGCTTGCTTTTGGTGTCATGTGTCCAATAATTGTAAAATCAGGTACGTGTTTTATTTTATCATAATCTGCCATCGAAATGGTAAATAATAATTCATAGTCTTCGCCACCACTTAGGGCGCAAACCGTTGGGTCTAAATTAAACTCTCGAGCGGTATCAAATGTTTGTGGGTCTAGAGGAATTTTTTCTTCATACAATTCACAACCCAATTCGCTTTGTGTGCAAAGGTGCATTAATTCTGAAGCTAAGCCATCGCTCACATCTATCATACTGGTTGGTTTTACATTTAAATCTTTTAGTAATTCAATAATATCAACACGTGCTTCAGGCTTTAATTGGCGTTCTAAAATATAATCGCTACCAACTAAATCAGGTTGTACATTCGGGTTATCTTTAAATACAAATTTCTCTCTTTCTAAAATTTGCAAACCCATATAAGCCCCACCTAAATCGCCGCTTACACATAACAAATCTTTTTCTTTGGCACCATTACGGTAAACAATATCTTCTTTATTAGCCTCGCCAATTGCAGTAACGCTAATTACTAAGCCGCTAGTTGTTGAAGTGGTATCTCCGCCAACTAAATCAACGTTGTATTTGTTACATGCAAAAATCATCCCTGCATATAATTCTTCTAAAGCTTCTACCGAAAAACGGTTAGAGGCTGCAATGCTCACGGTGACTTGCTTTGGCGTGCCATTCATAGCACAAATGTCCGATAAGTTAACGATGATGGCTTTGTATCCTAAATGTTTTAAAGGCACATACGTTAAATCAAAGTGCACGCCTTCTACTAACATGTCCGTAGAAACTAAAGTGTGTTTTTCTCCATTGTATTTTATAACGGCGGCATCATCACCAATTCCTTTGATAGATGAATCGTTATGTATTTCCACGTGTTCAGTTAAGTGTTTAATTAATCCAAACTCACCTAATGTTGTTAATTCTGTTCTTTCTGTATTTTCTAGCATTTTATTTGATTACGAATTTGTACGAATATACGAATCTGTGTTGGTCACTGTGTTTATTTGTTTGTTTCATTTACAATGCGTTTAATTCTTACGCCGTTACTCGTGAAGTTTATTAATATAGCTAATTTTAAATTCGAAACTTTAATATAGTTAGATACTTGATCAATATATTTTTTCGAATAAAAATCACTTCTTTTTAATTCAATAATTACTTTTTCTTCAATTAAAAAATCTAAATAATTATTTCCAATAACTTCCTCTTTGTAAATTACTTGATATGGTGCTTGCTCTTTAAATACAATTCCAGCCTCTTTTAATTCTTTTGCGTATGCTTTTTGGTATATTTTCTCTAAATGTCCGTGACCCAATTCATTAAAGACATTATAAGCTAAACCAACTAATTTATAGCTCAATTCAGGATATATTAAATCTTGTTTTTGAATCATTTTATTCATCTCTCATACACAGATTCGTATATTCGTATACGATTTGTAATTATAAATTCGTATTCTATTCTTTTATTTAAGTTTAACGCAAACATTCTTAGGTTCTGTAAAAAAGTCTAATGCTTCAAAACCACCTTCTCTTCCAACTCCTGACGATTTAACTCCACCAAATGGGGTACGTAAATCGCGCAATAACCAGCAGTTAATCCAAACAATCCCTGTATGTAAATCCATTGCCATGCGGTTGGCACGTGTAATGTCTTGTGTCCATAATACCGATGCTAAACCATATTGAGTTGAGTTAGCAAATTTCAGAACTTCTTCTTCTGTATCAAAAGGCATAATGGTAACAACAGGTCCAAAAATTTCTTCTTGGTTAGTCCGGCAATCATACTCTAAGTTTTCGATGATGGTTGGTTCTAAATAATAACCATTTTCAAATTCACCACCAACCATTGCTTGTTTACCACCACATAATACTTTACCGCCTTCTTGCTTTGCTAGCTCAACATAAGATAAAATCTTTTCCATGTGTGGTTTAGAAACAACCGCACCAATTTTTGTTTTTTCATCTAACGGCGCGCCCACTACTAGTTTTTGTGTTTTAGCTACAAAATCTATTTTAAATTTTTCGTAGATAGAACGCTCCACAAATATTCTTGAGCCACATAAACAAATTTGTCCTTGATTGGCAAACGACGATAGCATGGTAGTAGACAACATTTTATCGTAATCGCAATCCGCAAAAATGATATTTGGATTTTTACCACCTAATTCCAATGATAGTTTTTTAAACATGGGCGCAGCAATACTTGCAATATTAGCACCAGTTTTTGTACCACCAGTAAACGAAATTAAAGGCACATCAGTACTACTTACAATAGCGTTGCCAACTTTATGTCCGTAACCATGCACAATATTTAAAACGCCTTTTGGTAAACCTGCTTTGATGCATATTTCAGAAAGTAGGTAAGCCGTCATTGGTGTAATTTCAGATGGCTTGGCAACTACTGTGCAACCAGCAGCTAAAGCTGGAGCAATTTTCCAAGAGAATAAATACAAGGGTAAATTCCAAGGAGAAATACAGCCTGCTACACCAACAGGTTGACGCAAGGTATAATTAATAGCTGTATCTTCCATGCTATGCGCATGAGCAGCATAGTGCAAAATGCCCGTTCCATAGAAATGAAAGTTAGCAGCTGCTCTTGGTATATCAACTGTTTTAGCTAAGTGTAAAGGTTTGCCATTATCTATACTTTCAGCTAAAGCTAAATCATGTAACTGATCTTCAATTAAAGAAGCGATTTTTAATAGATATTTAGAACGAGTTTCCTTAGGCGTGATGCTCCAGGTTTTAAAGGCTTCTTTGGCTGCTGCAATAGCATTTTCAGCGTCACGCTCATCGCTATCAGGAATTAAGGAATAAACAATTCCGCGCGACGGATCGTAGTTTTCGATATGTTGGTTTGAGGTAGGATCAACTAACTCACCATTAATATAATTTTTAAGTTTAAACATGGCTCAAATTAAGTCCACTAAATTAATGAAATTGCCTTAATTATCCCATATTTTAATGTGCGTAGAATACTAATAAATCTATTTTTATATCAGTATTTATTCACTATTTTTAGCATTGCTTAATTTATTTTAAATGCGTCTTAAACTTTCAGTAATAATCACCTTTTTTTTGTTTGCTAATTTAGCATACTGTCAGGATGTATTATATACAACAGCTGGAAGCAAACTGAAAGGAAAGGTTACTGAAATTAATACAAAAGATATTAAATACAAAGATTTCAATAATTTAGAAGGGCCAACATACGTGATAGCCAAAGCGGATGTGGTGTTAATTCAATACTCAAACGGAACCACCGAGGTGATTAATGATAATCCTAATACTTTAGCTCCAAAACTTACAGCAACCGTAGCCCCCATAGAAAAGCCAATTGAAAAACCTGCATCAAAACCTTTTGATAAAAATGATCCTTATGCTAAAGGAAAAAAAGGAGAGAAAAAAGATTATAATTTATATTATTTAAATAGCAATATGATATCCATCAATGCCTTGGCTTTAGCTAATGGTGATGTAACCGTGATGTATGACAGAGATTTGTTTCAGGGGAAAATGTCTTTATCATTTTTAGGTGGTTATAGTTTTAATAGACGTATGGGTGGTTTAAATTTATTTATTGCAGACGCGAAAGATGGAGCCAAGAAAAAATACGATGCAGGATTTGGAATTAATTATATGCCTCGTAATACTAAAAGAGTTCAATATTTTGTGGGAGTTTTAGCAAAGTACATGGCTTATGATTATTTGAATGTTGTAGATAATACCAATAATCAAAAAAGTTATCAAAAAGAAAGCGGCTATCAACTGGGTATTTTGGTTACTAATGGTTGGGTATTTAGAGTTACTCCAAATTTTAATTTTAAAATATTTGGATCTGTGGGAGGTCAAATTAATTCAACACCATTAGAAGTAACTAACTCTAGGGGAACACGAAATTATGGTAATTACCCGAAAATTTATTTAGGTTATTGTCTCGGATACCGTTTTTAAACATGAAGTATTACTCACATATTATATTTTGGATGTTACTTTTTGTCTCTGTAACAGCTGTTGCGCAAGACAAAGTGTTTTTGCGTAATGGAAAAATAATTCCTTGTAAGATTATGGCTATCTCTGAAAACACCATTAGTTATCAAGATACCATTCCAAATTCAGCCTTAATTACTTTACCTAAAAATGATATTTTAATGACTGAATACGGCAAAACAGAAACGGTTTATTTGTTTAGCAAAGAACAACCTGCTTTTGTTGTACAAAATAATACAACTATGTTTTCATCTATGCCCGAAATGAATGAAACCAGAGAACAACGAAAGGCGAGATTGATGAAAGAATGGAAAGAAAAAGAAGCATTGTTGCCAAATGGTATTCTAGGTTTTTATATTCCTGATTTTGTTTTTGGAAGATTTACTGTTTCTTATGAAAGGTTATTAGCAAATAAATCAGTTGGTATAAAAATACCATTGAGTTTAACTTATGATGGCTTAGGTGCTTTAGCAGAATTTTCTTCAAATAGTTCAAATTCAAGTTCTACGAGCAATAACTCAAGTTCAACGAATACAAATACTTCAAACAACAACAACACTAATTCAAACAATGCTCCTGTAAAACGAAATATTGGAACTGGAATTATCTCAGGAATAGATATAAATTATTACCACGATTTAAAACCACAATTAAAATATTTTTTTGGCCCCCGAGTGCGTTATGGAACAGACATGACATTAGGTGGTATTGAAGGATTAACGTTTCAATTGCAAAATGGTATTTTTAAAAGCAGTGGAAAAAGAATGACTAGCACTGTAGTTGTTGGCGTTGGCTTTTTTAAACTTTCCGAAAAATATGCTGGAAGAGGCGGGCTTGATACCAAACAAGTTTATCCTTGGGCGTCGTTTACTTGGCGTTTAGGCTTTAGGTTATAACGTTCTTCGTAACTTTTATTTCCTTGCAAACCACCACAATGAATTAGTAAAATAGATTTTTGTTTATCTGATTTTTCTTGTTTCATTAAATCAAATGCAGCAAAAAATAATTTAGCGGTGTACACATAATCTAATTCAATGTGGAAGTTTTCTTCAAACCAAGTTTTAAATTCTAATAACTCTGGCTTATGCTTTGCGTAGCCTCCAAAATGATAATTATTTAAAATACTTGTTTGTGGCTCATTGGCAATGGCTTCAAAGTTTAGAACATTCACAACGTTCAATTCTTGATGTGCTTGTAATGATTTTGAAATGCCTCGGTAAGTAGTTCCTGTACCATGGGCACAAAAAATATAAGTGTAAAGATTTGTTTCTTGAGTCAAAATTTCTTCACAACCTTTTTCTCCTAATAAATTGTCGCCACCTTCAGGAATAATATAGGCTTCAGGATACATGTAACGTAAACGCTGCATATATCCGCCGTCATTTTTTTGCGAATATTCATCTCTGCTCACAAATAATAATTCCATACCATTTTGTTTTGCTAACGATAGAGTAGGGTTAGCAGCAGAACTTTCTTCACCTCTAATAATACCTATGCTTTTTAAACCTTCTAATTTGCAAGCAACAGCTGTAGCTGCTATATGGTTCGAAAATGCACCACCAAAGGTAATGATGGTGCTTTTATTTACCTTTTTTGCTTGCGCTAAATTGTATTTTAATTTAAACCATTTATTACCAGAAATTTCGGGATGAATTAAATCCAAACGTAAAACACCAATTTGATAACCGTTATAGTTAATTGTGTTTATGATAGGTTTATAGTTTATCATCTTAGATTATTAAAACCAAACATCCACACAAAATATAAATTCGTTACGTTCTTTATGATAATCGCCGTTATAATAAAAATTTTCCTTTTCAGAAGATAATTGTCGCCCTTCGATACTAAATACTAAGTTTTTTAAGGGTTTATACTCAACGCCAACCGTTGCGCCATATGTATACTTGCCCATGTTAGTTCCAGCGCTTAAAATTTCATCCTCATCACTAAACCATTCCCCACGACCATAAAAGGCTACTTTTTTAAAACTTTGATGTTTCAATAATAATAGAGAACTATTCATATAGGCAGTGCCTATTATATATTCGTTAATACGCTTGCTGTATTCTTGTATTCCATAATTAAATTCAGCACCAATACTTATTTTTTTCTTTTGATAGGTTAAATAAAAGTTATGATAGTAGCGTTGATGCTTTAATTCTACTGAATCTGGAGTGTCATCGCCGGTAATAAAATTATAGGTCATAGTTAAATAGTCGTTTGGTGCAAATATGATGGAACTCCCTAGCAATTTATTTTTGTTAGTTTCGATGATAGAGCTAAAACTATTAAAAGCATTGACTTGAATGCTTAATTTAGGATTAAGTAAATAAGTTAGTTTGGCACCGGAAAAATAATAAGGTTCATATACATTTGCTAGTGTCATGCTTGAGGTAATGTTTTCTCTAGGTTGTGTGCTTTCAAGCCCAATATGTGATCTAAAAACACCTACATCAAACCATAAATTTTTTATAAACTCATAACCTACATTTGCCTCTTGTATTAAATTAAACTTTGTTGGCCAAGTGCTTTCAGCTATATCGCCATAATGTAAGCTAATGTTACTTCTTATTTTTTTTGATTTATAAGCTAACGAAACCATGGCCATATTTAACCCAAATTGGTTATTGCGAGCAGCCATCGTGGCGTGCTTTACGTAAGGGTTAGAATTGTCTTCAGAATAAAACGCATAATAGGTGCTAAGATATGCGCCAATTTCTAATTTAGGTTCATTCGTTTTTTCGTCAACATTTAGTTTTTTGTTTTGAAACAAAACATTCGAATCATTTTTCAGTTGAATATTAATCAGCTTTTTATTTGTAGAATCTTGTTGCGCATTCAACGATAATGCTAAAAGGATAAAAACAATTAAAATACTATATTTGCTAGCAGAATTCATTCAGCAAAATTAATCATTAATTTAATGTTTAGTAAGCAATTAGATCCCGAAGATTTTTATTATAGCCCAGAAGGTTATATAATTTTTACTGAGAAATACCATTTAAAGCGTGGTTATTGCTGTAAAAATGGCTGTAAGCATTGTCCTTACGGATATAATAAAAAAACAGGTAAGTTTGAAAACGATAAGAAATAGCTTATTAGAAACTACAAATTTTACAATCCAATTTATTTTTAGATATTTGATTATACTTAATAAAGAACACTTTGTTTAAACTATCTGCCCTCAATAACGATCAAATAAATTACGTAAACATTGGCTTAATGCTTTTGTCAGCTGTATTGGCATTTATTCTTCCTTTCGAATTGTTTTTGTTTTCTTATGCTGTATTGGGTCCCTTACATTATTTAACAGAGATTGGCTGGCTACATAAAAAAAATTATTTTACTAAAGGTAAATATGATTTCGTGTTTTTAAGTGTGTTATGTGTGTTGGTTTTTTATTTTTCGTACGTTAATCCCACAAAAAATCAAACGATTATCCCTAACCTTATATTGTATGGGATTTTATTAGCTCTTATTTTTGTTTTTATAAAGGATAACTTATACCGCATTGTTTTGGCTGTATTAGCGGTTATCGGGATATCAGTATCTAAAATGGGATTTGATTACGTCATTTGGGTGGGTATATTTTTACCAACTATTATTCATGTATTTATTTTCACTTGGGCCTTTATGTTTTATGGTGTTTTAAAAAATAAATCATTTTCAGGTTATTTATCAATCATTGCATTAATCTTAATTGGCGTTTCATTTTTTGTAATTAAAGCACCAGGACTTCAATATGAAGTTTCTGCTTATGTCGGAAAAAGCTATGAATTGTTTTATTTATTAAATAAATTTTTAATCGAATTTTTTGGTTTGGAAACGACCTTAACAAGTGAAAGAGCTTTGGTTTATGCAACTAATGCTGGATTTATTGTCATGCGTTTTATCGCATTCGCCTATACGTATCATTATTTAAATTGGTTTTCTAAAACATCCGTTATTCAGTGGCATAAAGTGCCAAAAAAGACGTTATATATTACGCTTGTATTATGGGTGTTTTCGGTGGTTTTATATGTGATTGATTATAATATTGGCTTAAAAGCGCTCTATTTTTTAAGTTTTTTGCATGTTTTTTTAGAATTTCCACTCAATATCACCTCATTTCAAGGCATTATCAAATCGGTAATACCTGTTAAGAAATAAGCATCTAAAGTCTATTTTCAGTAGCTTTTATTTCATATTTAATCTGTATATTAGGGCTTCAAAAAAAATGTTGTGAAAATTTCTAAAGAGTTTAAAATAGGTATTGTTGTTACGTCTGCTATTGGCTTTTTTATTTGGGGATTTAATTTCCTTAAAGGAAGTAATCTATTTAGCCATAAGTACGAATTGTATGCTGTTTATCCTAAGATTGATGGACTTATTGAGGCAAATCCTCTTTTAGTAAATGGTTTTAAAGTTGGGCAAATCAATAAAATTTCTTTAATAAAAGATAAAAACGGCGAGTACTCTGTATTAGTTAAGTTTTTATTGACGGAAGATGTTAATATTCCGAAGCATTCTATTGCCAAAGCGGTAAGTTCAGACTTATTGGGTTCAAAAGCTGTGGAAATTATTTATAGTAATGAAACCGAGTTTGTTCAATCCGGAGATACACTGGTTGCAGAAACAGAAGAAGGTTTAAAAACAGCGGTTAGTAAACAATTAGCTCCATTGCAAAAAAAGATGGAAGGTTTATTATCTTCCGTGGATTCAGTGATGACTATTGTTGAAGTTGTATTGAATGATAAAACTCGTGAAAATTTAAGTAAGTCATTTGAGAGTATAAAGTTAGCCATTCAAAGTTTAGAACAAACTGCTTATAAATTAGATGATTTAGTGGCTTCTGAAAAATCAAAGATTTCATCTATTTTGACTAAGTTAAATACATTGGCCGGAATGCTCGAACAAAATTCTGGTAAGATAGATAACATCATCGGTAATTTTAGTAATCTATCGGATAGTTTAGCTAAATCTAATTTAAAGGGAGCAATTGACGAAGCTGATAAAACATTGGCAGAGTTAAATAAATTAGTTGCTCAAATTAATTCAGGTCAAGGTACACTTGGTAAATTGGCTAAAAACGATTCTTTGTACAATAACTTAAATAAAGCGAGTGATGATTTAGATAAGTTAATGAAAGATTTACGTATCAATCCAGAACGCTATATCCATTTCTCTGTATTTGGTAGAAAAGATAAAAACAAACCTAAACTTTAATTTTGCTCCATGATTTCATCAATCATTTTTATTGCCCTGCTAATTGTTTCTAGTACGTTTTTTTACATTAATGCAAAAAAAGTCCGTCGTAATATATTATTAGGAAAAGATATTTCTATAACCGACAACCGAGGAGAACGCTTTAAAACAATGGTATTGGTGGCCTTAGGTCAAAAGAAAATGTTTACACGTCCTATTCCAGCAATTTTGCATTTGTTTTTATATGCCGCATTCGTCATTACACAAATCGAATTATTAGAAATTGTATTTGATGGAATTACTGGACATCACCGTGCTTTCAGAGCTTCGTTAGGAGGCTTTTATACATTTATCGTAAGCTTTATTGAGATTTTATCAGTATTAGCTTTCATTGGAACCATTGCTTTTTTAGCAAGAAGAAATTTATTAAAAGTTCCTCGCTTAGTAAAAAGCGAATTAAACGGCTGGCCAAAACTAGACGCCAATATTATTTTAATTATGGAAGTTATTTTAATCACTTTCATCTTCATGATGAATGGGGCTGATGAAGTTTTATACTCAAGAGGACAATCACACGCTGAAAATTTAGGAGATGGTTCATTAGGTTTAACGATTAGCAGTCACTTAGGTCCGTTAATTTATGGCGGTATGCCAAATGCGGGTTTACATGTGATTGAGCGTATTGGTTGGTGGGGACATATCATGATGGTATTTGCCTTTTTAAATTATTTACCAAAATCAAAACATTTGCACGTGTTATTAGCTTTCCCTAACGTGTATTTCTCAAACCTAAAAGCTAAAGGACAATTTACTAATTTGTTTGAAGTAACAGATGTGGTGAAACCTAATTTCGATCCAGCGTATCAACCTGTGCTTGATCCAAATGCTGTTATCAAATTTGGAGTTAAAGATGTTACAGATTTAACCTGGAAAAATTTATTAGATGCGTATTCGTGCACAGAGTGTGGTCGTTGTACTTCTGCATGTCCACAAAACATCACAGGTAAAGCTTTGTCTCCTCGTAAAATTATGATGGATACCAGAGATAGATTAGAAGAGGTTGGCAAGAACATAGACAAAAATGGTGGTACCTTTGTAGATGATGGAAAAACTTTATTAGGAGATTATATTAAACACGAAGAAATTTGGGCTTGTAATACTTGCAATGCTTGCGTGCAAGAGTGTCCAGTAAATATTGATCCATTAGCAATTATTGTTGGCTTACGTCAGCAATTAGTGTTAGAGCAAAGTTCTGCACCAAACGAATTAAATGGTATGTTTTCTAATTTAGAAAACAATGGAGCCCCTTGGCAATTTAGTCCAGCAGACAGAGCAAATTGGATTAACGAAAATTAAAATTTGGAAAAAATGAAAAAAGAAAAAATTATTCAAGCTGTAAACGAGATGGGTAAAAATGTTAATCTTGATGATTTTTTGGAAAAATTAATTTTGATTGATAAGGTTGAAAAAGGGTTGGCGCAAATTGATGCAAATCAGGTTGTTTTGAATTCGGAGGTGGAATCATATTTCAAAAAGAAATGGAAGAAATAATCTGGACAAAATTAGCATTTCGTGATACTATTGATATTCACGATTATATTGCTAAAGATTCAGAATTATATGCAAGAAAAACAATTGAGTCGTTTTTTGAAAGAGTTAAAATACTCATTGAGTTTCCAAATGCAGGAAGAGTTGTTCCAGAAATAAATAAAACACCGATTAAAGAGTTAATAGAAGGGAATTACAGAATAATATATACCAATAAAAAACATAAAATTTATATTCTTCGAGTACATCATTCATCTAGATTAATTACAAAATCTTTAAAATTAAAATAAGAACATGAATTCAATAAAGGTTCCAACAATGCAGGAAAAAATTGCCAACGGCGAAACTCCAGATATTTTATTTTGGGTAGGTTGCAGCGGTAGTTTTGATGATCGAGCAAAAAAAATTACTAAAGCCATTGTGCGTATTTTAAATCATGTAGGTGCTAATTTCGCCGTGCTAGGTGTTGAAGAATCTTGTTCAGGCGATCCAGCAAAACGTTCTGGTAACGAATTTTTATTTCAAATGCAGGCTATGCAAAACATCACTATTTTAAATGGGTATGATGTTAAAAAAATAGTTACTGCTTGTCCTCATTGCTTTAATACGATTAAAAATGAGTATCCTGAGTTAGGTGGTAAATACGAAGTCATTCATCATACCGAATTAGTGCAACAATTAATTAACGAAGGAAAATTAAAAGTACAAGGCGGTGAATTTAAAGGTAAAAAAATTGTTTTTCACGATCCTTGTTATTTAGGAAGAGCAAATAATGTGTATGAAGCACCTCGTGATGTTATTCAAAAACTAGACGCCGAGTTAGTGGAAATGAAACGTAGTAAAGCCAATGGTTTATGTTGTGGAGCTGGTGGAGCACAAATGTTTAAAGAAGCAGAAAAAGGGGCAAAAGAAGTAAATGTTGAGCGTGCCGAAGAAGCCTTATCTCACAATCCGGATGTGATTGCTGTTGGTTGTCCGTTTTGTAATACCATGATGACAGATGGAGTGAAACATTTTAATAAAGAAGATAAAACCAAAGTATTAGATGTGGCAGAATTAATTGCTTCAGCTAACGATTTATAAAAAGCTAAATGAAAAAAATATCAATAGTTATTGCTGTCATTATTATTGCATTTGTTTCTTGTAAACCAAAAGGGGAAAGTGAAACTGAAGAAAATTCTCGTAGAACGGACTCTCTTTTAAAGGTTATTAATTCGCCTGAGTTAGCGGCAATAAATAAAAAAATATTAGATAATCCGGATGATGCAAGTTTATACAACGAGCGTGCTAAAATTTATTTACAATTTAAACAATTTGAAGATGCCATTAGTGATGCAAAACGTTCGATAAGAATTGATACGACTAACGCTGCTTTTTATTTAACAGAAGCCGACATTTTTTTTGCTGCTAACGAAACTCGAAATGCAAAAGACGTTCTAGAAAATGTAGTAAAGAAGTTTCCTGAAAATACAGATGGTTTATTAAAATTAGGCGAGCTCTATTACTTTGTAAAGCAATATGAAAATGCATTTTCTAAAATAAATCAAGCTTTAAAAGTAAATGAAAATTTAGCAAAGGGTTATTATTTAAAGGGAAGTATTTATAAAGAAGTTGGAGATACAGGAAAAGCTATTTCGAGTTTAGAAACAGCTATTGAACAAGATAATAAAAACTATGGCGCTTTTTTAGCATTAGGGTTAATTTATGGAGCTAAAAAAAATGCTCTAGCTTTTGAATATTATAATAATGCGATTTCTATTAACCCTTCAAATACAGAAGCCTTATATGCTAAAGCAAAATTAATGCAGGACATAAATCAGATTAAAGAAGCTGTTGTAATGTATAATCAAATTCTGAAAATAGACCCAAATCACATTTTTTCTATTTATAATTTAGGCGCCATCGAATTTGGGATCAATCATAATCCTCAAGTAGCGATGGATTATTTTACTCGTGCCATTAATGCTAATCCTAAATATGCGGAAGCTTATTTTGCAAGAGGAGCATGTTACCAAGAGATGAAAGATAATAGTAATGCCTCTGCTGATTATCAAATGTGTTTGCAGTTAAAACCAAACTATGAGCCAGCGGTGGAAGGACTGAACTCTTTAGGAAAGTAGTTTAGTAAAATTACGCTATTTTTTACCTACCGGTCTTCTGAAGATGGAGAACTAAGCTATTTCTCTGTTCCATAATTGTTACGATACCATTAATTATTTTCAGCTTGAATTTTTATGTAGAATTTAAGATCTCAATATAATTAGGGCAGTTGAGTGAATCTAGATATTTACAAATTGTTATCTTTTTAATTATTTCTTAAATGTGAGACTATCTCAAATTTGCTGTTGGCAAATTAATTCATCCAATCTAGTTTTGCGTCATAAAACAAAATATGCTATCTTTAAATAACATAAAATTTATGCCTATGAAAAAGATAGCTTATGTACTGATTATTAGTATTTGCCTTACAGGCTGCCAAAAGTGCAAGAAAAAAACTCCTGAGCCAGACCAAGGATTCAGTGCTCCCGTTAATACAGATCTATATGCTTATGGTTATTTTAAAGCGGGTACATATTGGGTATATCAAGATAGTATTAGTGGCATTTTAGATAGTGTTTATGTTATATATGCCAATAAAGGCACTTATACTAATGGCGATGCGGAAGTTGCCCAAGGCTATTACCGTGGTACATTTATTTGGTTTAAATGTGATGCTATTAGTAGTTATGATCATTACAAATACGAAAATTGGATGGATCAAAGTTTTGAGGTTAATAATAATATACCTAGAGTTTTTAGAGAAAAATTTCAAATGCCAGGCAGTGGTTATAATTCTGGTAATACAATTCATATAGCTACAGTTTCAACTGGAAAAGAATTGTATATCTATCCAGATAAAGTTGTTTTTGAAAAAAATTACCCTAATTTCCCTGTATTAACAAATAATTTTTCTTCAACACAAAAATGGTTTAATAGTAAAAGTATTATTGATGACGAACAGAATACAAATTATTATATAGCAAAAAATATTGGCATTGTTAGACGAGAACAGTTAGATAGCAACCGAACTTGGAATTTAATACGTTATAATATTATTCAGTAAATGTTTAATATGAATAGTGTAATGTGATATATGAATTTAAAAAATGAGTAATAGTTTTTTATGAAATGAAACAATTAAACACCATCAAATAGATATTAATTAATAGCGTTAGAATCGAATCAAAGTAATTACTTAGAAACACATTCACTTATAGCATAATCATAAATTAATCAAAACAAAAGAACATGAATTTACATCTACTTAAAAAAGTAGTGCTTGGCGTAGCCTTGATACTCAGCGAAACAACTATCTGCAGCGCACAAAACACCGAAGAACAATTAAATTTAAAATACTGGACAATGCGCGAACGCTTCCGCCGTTATTTTTTTACCTATCAGTCTTTCGTAGATTTCAAACTAAGCTATTTCTTTGTTCTATAATTGTTATGATACGATTAAATATTTTACTGGAATTTATTTGTAGAATTTGAAGATTTCAATATCCGTAAGGCAGTTGAGAGACTTTATATATTTGCAAATTGTTATCTTTTTAATTATTTCTTAAATGTGAGACTATCTCAAATTTGCTGTTGGCAAATTAATTCATCCAATCTAGTTTTGCGTCATAAAACAAAATATGCTACCTTTAAATAACATAAAATTTATGCCTATGAAAAAGATAGCTTATGTACTATTTATTAGTATTTGTTTAACAGGCTGCCAAAAATGTAAAGAAAAAAGTAAAGAACCTGTTACGGATTATGGTGTTTATACGCCACCTATAAATCTTGCCGATTATTGTTATTTTAAGCAGGGGTCTTATTGGGTTTACCAAGATAGCATTTCTGGCGACATTGACTGCACTTATGTAACTAGCGCCCAAGTTGTAAGTTACAATATCGATGCTAATGCTGGAAAAGACTATACTGGTACATTTAATTACTATAATATGTTTACCAAAAATAGTATTGGTGATAGTAGGCAATATGAAATACATGATGAAGATGCAGCGCAGACTGCTAAATGTTGTAATAGCAGGTATTTTTGTAAAGCTCATTGGAACAGACCATCAAAACTTGATACGAACGGAAGCGTAATATCAGGAATTTATTTTGGAGCATATACACACATTTTTAATAATTTTACAAATGGAGTTGAGGGTGGTGGCTATGGTTACATGGAGAAGTGTACTTCTAAAGGAGAAATTAACTCGATGACAGTAAATACATTTACCTTTAATAATGTAGCTGTATTTGAGAATTACTATGAAGGAGGCTTAACGACCAATTATTTAAAATATAAATATAAAAACTATATATCCAAAAACACGGGTATAATAAAACGAATAGATATAGATAGTAATAAAGTTTGGTTATTAAGAAGATATAATGTGATACAATAATATGGCTAAGGCAAAAACTTAATGTCTAAAAAGTTAGTTGTAGTAAAATACTAAATATTAGAGAAACAAAAAGCCCGATATGGATTCCATATCGGGCTTTTTGTTGTATTTAATTTAAAACTATGCTTCTGTGTTTTCTGCTGCAGGAGCATCAGTTTCAGGAGCTGCTGTTTCTTCAACTGCTGGAGTTTCTTCAACCACTGCTGTTTTAGCTGCAATTTTAGCTGCTCTAGCATCTTTAGATGCAGTTTCTGCTTTAAATTTATCAGCAACTGCTTTTTTACCTGCTGCAGATAAATCATCTTTTTTAATGCTGATTTTGCTAGATTTTTGGTCTAACCATTTAGCAAAACGCTCTTCAACTTGCGCTTCAGTTAACGCACCTTTTTTAACACCATCTAATAAGTGTTTTTTCATTAAAATACCTTTGTAAGATAAAATAGCTTTACAAGTATCTGTTGGTACAGCACCGTTTTGTAACCATTTTAAGGTATTTTCGAAATTTAAATCAATAGTTGCTGGGTTCGTATTAGGATTGTAAGTTCCTAATTTTTCTATAAAAGCTCCATCTCTTGGTGCACGACCATCCGCTGCTACCACGTGGAAAAACGCTGCGTCTTTCTTACCGTGTCTTTGTAGTCTAATCTTTACTGCCATTTTATTATTTTTTAAGTTTGGGCTGCAAATATCGGCAATTTTATTTAATTAACACTCTATTCTTGAAAATTATTTTTATAAAGCATTAAATATCATTAATTTGACTAATTTTGTAAGTTATACGTTAAATTTTTAAACTTAAAACCTTTTTATATGAAGTTACAAGAGCGTGGCACCTTATTAATTCCTATTGATTTCACTGAACAGTCGCTTTTAGCCATCAAACAGGCTTACAACTTGGCTAAGTACACACACTCTAAAATTGTGTTACTTCACACATACGAAAAAGTTGGAGAAGAAAAATATGATGAATTAAAGGTCTTAACTAAGCAAACAGAAACTGAAAGTGGCGTTCCTACTGAGTTTATGAATGTAAAGGGCAATATTTATAGCGAAGTACCTAGAGTGGCAGATGAAATAACGGCAACTTTAGTAATTGTTGGTTTAGAAAGCCACATGAGCACCAAAAACATTGTTGGAGCCAGTGCTTCTAAAATGATTAGAGAGTGTTCTTGCCCTGTTATTTCTATTAGAGGAAAAGATCACAAAGATGGTTGTGAGAACATCTTATTACCATTGGATTTATCTCGCGAATCTCGTGAAAAAGTAGATGTAGCAGTCCAATTTGCTCACTATTTTGGAGCCTCAATTCGTATTTTGGGAGTATTTAGTTTATCTGATGCAGCTTATGAGAATCAATTATTAGCGTATTCTCACCAAGTAAAACAATATATCAAAGGCAAAGGTATTTCTTGCTCAAATAAATCATTAGCTAGCGATAGCGTAGCAGATACCATTGTGGAGTATGCAAATAAAATTGAGTCGGATTTAATTGTGATTATGAACAAACCTACTTTAAGCATTAAAGAGGTTTTTAGTGGTACTGAAGCTCAAAAAGTAGTTGATATTAGTAATTTGCCAGTAATGACGATTAATCCTTCTAAAAAAGAAAGTATGACTCATTTTGGTACAGGCTTATAATATTTAATTTTAAAATCAGAAAACGCTATCCCTTATTCGGATGGCGTTTTTTATTTACAAGCCTTAGTCGTATATTAGCCCTTCAAAATTATGAACTTATTTTTTCATTTAGGTAGATATTTTATTCTTATTAAACGTGTGTTTAGTAAGCCAGAAAAACTATCGGTATATATGAGGCAAATTATTCATGAAATTGATAATATTGGAATTAGTTCTTTGCCTATTATTGCCATCATTTCTTTTTTTATGGGAGGTGTAATTACTATACAATCTGCTTTTGGTTTTACGAGTCCTTTGGTTCCTTTATATGCTGTGGGTTATACAGCCCGTGAATCTATGTTGTTAGAGTTTTCACCAACCATTGTATGTTTAATTTTAGCTGGAAAAATAGGCTCTAATATTGCTTCCGAAATTGGCTCTATGCGTATTACCGAGCAAATTGATGCCTTAGAAATTATGGGAATTAATTCGGCAGGTTATTTAATACTTCCTAAAATTGCAGCTGGTATGTTGATTATGCCTTTTTTAATTGCTATAAGTATGTTTTTAGGGATTTTTGGAGGATACGTTATGGGAATTGCAACAGGAGCTTGTTCATCTTACGAATACATTTTTGGAATTCAAGCGTTTTTTGAGCCATGGAAGTTATATTACTCCTTTACGAAGGTTATAACATTTGCTTTTTTAATCACATCTATTTCTTCTTATTTTGGTTATTATACACACGGTGGAGCTTTAGAAGTTGGTAAAAGCAGTACAGCAGCAGTTGTGTACAGCAGCATCTTAATTTTGATTTTTAATTTCTTGTTAACACAATTATTTTTAACATGATCGAAATTAAAAACATATCTAAAAGCTTTGGCGATAGAAAAGTCATTGACGATGTTTCTTTTACTTTTGATAAAGGTAAAACCAATTTAATTATTGGAGAAAGTGGTAGCGGAAAAACAACCGTCATGAAACTAATGGTTGGTTTGCATGAAGTGGATAGCGGCGAAGTTTTATATGATGGAGAAAATTTTCCAACATTAGGCGTTAAAGAAAAACAAGAAGTGCGAAAAAAAATCGGCATGCTTTTTCAAGGCGGCGCTTTATTTGATTCACAAACCTTAGAAGAAAATGTACGTTTCCCTTTAGATATGTTTACCGCCATGACTAAGGAAGAGAAGTTGGATCGTGTGAATTTTTGTTTGGATAAAGTACAATTAACCAATCGTAATAGTTTATATCCTGGCGAATTATCTGGTGGTATGAAAAAGCGTGCGGCTTTAGCAAGAGCTATTGCTAATAACCCGCAGTATTTATTTTGTGATGAACCAAACTCTGGTTTAGATCCCAAAACATCCATCGTCATTGATAATTTAATTCAAAGCTTAACGCACGAATTTAATATTACAACGATTGTGATTACCCACGATATGAATTCGGTGGTGGAAATTGGGGAAAAAATTCTATACATCTATAAAGGTAAGCCATGGTGGACAGGCAATAGCCAAGATATTTTAAAAACAACAAATCCCGAATTAGTTGATTTCGTATTTGCTTCTGGTTTTATGAAAGAAGTATTTAATGCCGTTAATAAAAAATAAATACATGTGTTGTCAGGCTGAGCGGAGTCGAAGCCTTAATTATACTGAAAGTTAAACAACAATAAAAATAAATTCCTTACTATAAATTCACAACAATTGAAAGATAAAAAAAATACCGAACACGATTTTGAAATGAAAGCCACGACTTTTCATGGTTTAGAAGATGTATTAGTAAATGAATTGATGAAGTTGGGAGCACGCGATATTGTTCCGTTTAAACGAGGCGTTTCTTTTACAGGAGATAAAGGCTTTATGTACAAGGCTAATTTGTGTTTACGTACAGCTTTAAAAGTATTGGTTCCTATTTATTCTTTTACAGCAAATAATGAACATGAACTGTATGCTAAAATGAAGGAATATGAGTGGGAAGAATTGTTGAATACGGATGATACGTTGGCGATTAATGCAACTGTTAATTCAGATGAATTTAATCACTCTTTGTATGTTTCTCAAAAAACAAAAGATGCAATTTGTGATCGATTTGTAGATAAATTTGACGTAAGACCCAATGTTGATTTGGATAGGCCAACCGTTAGAATATATGTTCACATTTTTAGAAATCAAGTTAATGTGAGTTTGGATAGTAGCGGAGATTCTTTATTTAAAAGAGGTTACCGTGTTGACATTGATACCGCGCCAATGAAAGAAGTGTTGGCAGCAGGAATGGTATTGTTATCTAATTGGCAACCACATTTACCATTAATTGATGGTATGTGCGGTAGCGGAACATTAGGAATTGAAGCAGCTTTATTTGCTAATAATATTCCTCCAGGAGTTTTTAGAGAAGAGTTTGGTTTTATGAAATGGCACGACTATGATAAAGAGTTGTGGGATACAATTTATGAAAGTACAATTAATCGAATTAAGGATGATATGCCTAATATTATCTCTAGCGATATTGATATTGTGCCGCTAGAAATGGCTAAGCGTAACGGAGCTGTAGCCAAAGTAGATGATGTAATTCAATACGAACATATTTCTTTTTTTGATTTAATGCCAACTAAACCACACGGCACTATTTTATTGAATCCTCCTTATGATGAACGTATTAAAATGGAAGATACCAACGCTTTTTATAAGCAAATCGGAGACAAGTTAAAAAAAGATTTTGGAGGTTGGACTTGTTGGATTATTTCTTCCAATATGGAAGCTATAAAATCTATTGGTTTACATCCAAGTAAAAAAATGACTTTGTTTAATGCTTCTTTAGAATGTAAATTGTTGAAATACGAAATGTATAGTGGTTCTAAAAAGGCATCTAAGCAGGACAGACTAGAGGAAACTAACTAAAGTGAATTGACAAATTCAACTAATTGTTTCATCGCTTTTGCTCTGTGCGAAATTACATTTTTTATCTCTGAACTCATTTCAGCAAATGTTTCAGTATAACCATTTGGTAAAAAAATAGGGTCGTAACCAAAACCATTAGCACCTGATTTTTGAGTGGTGATTGTTCCATTGATAATACCTTCAAACAAATATTCTTTGCCATCAATAATTAAAGCCATCACGGTTTTAAAGTGAGCATTTCTGTTATCGTTTTTGCCTAATTCATTTAATAGCTTTTCCAAATTATCACTATCATTTTTATGTTCGCCAGCATATCTGGCCGAATAAACACCAGGCGCTCCATTTAAGGCATCAACCAGTAAACCACTATCGTCCGCAAAACAGTTAATTCCCGTTTGATTGTAAATGGTTTGAGCTTTTAATATTGCATTACCTTCAATGGTTGCAGCGGTTTCTTCTATTTCTTCTAATAAATTAATGTCATCAAGACTCAATAATTCAATGCTGCTAGGAATTAAACTTCTAACTTCTTTTAACTTGTTTTTATTATGAGTGGCGAAAATGAGTTTTGTCATAGTGCGAGTATATAATATTGTTTCGTTTTAATTTTAATTACTAAAAATATAATTTGTAAATTTAAATTTAGGATTTAATTTTTATGAAGATACCATTCAATAAACCTTTTTTTATTGGAAATGAAACCAAGTACATTTCTCAGGCCGTAAAGTCTGGGAAAATATCAGGTGATGGTATGTTTACTGAAAAATGTCATGATTTTTTTGAGAAGCGATATGGTTTTAAGAAAGTATTATTAACGACTTCTTGTACCGATGCTTTAGAAATGGCTGCTATTTTAATTGACACAAAAGCAGGAGATGAAATCATTATGCCATCGTATACTTTTGTTTCAACAGCAAATGCTTTTGTTTTGAGAGGAGCTAAAATTGTTTTTACAGACAGTAATTCTATTAATCCTAATATTGATGCAGATACCATTGAATCTTTAATTACCTTTAAAACTAAGGCTATTGTAGTGGTTCATTATGCAGGTATTGCTTGTGATATGGATGCGGTTATGGATATCGCAAAAAAGCACAATTTATTAGTCATTGAAGATGCGGCTCAATCTATTGATAGCTTTCATAAACAAAAACCTTTAGGCAGTATAGGACACTTGGGTGCATTTTCGTTTCACGAAACCAAGAATATTATTTCTGGAGAAGGAGGAATGCTAGTTATAAACGATGAACGTTTTATAAAGCGTGCTGAAATCATTCGAGAAAAAGGAACTAATAGATCTCAGTTTTTTAGAGGAGAAATAGATAAGTATGATTGGGTTGACATTGGCTCTTCTTTTTTACCATCCGAATTAACGGCTGCTTTTTTGTTTGCTCAATTAGAAAACATAGAATTAATTCAGAAAAAAAGACTAGGTATTTGGAAAAGGTATAATGAAGAGCTTTTAATACTTGAGAAATCTGGAAAGATAGCTTTACCAAAAATTCCAAACTATGCTACAAATAATGCTCATATATTCTATATTATTTGTAGTTCGATAAAAGAAAGAACAGCTTTAATTAATAAACTAAAACAGGATGGTATTTTGGCTGTATTTCATTATATATCGTTGCATAGTAGCCCATTTTATAAAAAACAAAATGCAGATGTTGTTTTAGAGAATGCAGATAAGTACACGAATTGTTTAGTGAGATTACCTTTGTTTTATGATTTAAAGTACAAAGAACAAAGTGTGGTGATTAATTCAATACTTGACTTTTATAAATCGAAATAGGTTATTCGTAACTAATTTTTATAAATTTCTTGATAAATATTTTTTCATCAATCATTAATTTAATGATATAAGCACCACGCGCATATGATGAAGTATTGAGTTTTACAAAATTTAATCCTTCAATTCCTTTTTTAGTGGTTTCTTCATACTGGATTTTTCCAATAGAATTATAGATAGAAATTGTAAAATCTATATCTTTATTTAAGGTGATGGGAAGTACAATGTCACCGTCAGTTGGATTAGGTAGGGGATTACCAACATATATATCGTTAGTATTTAAACTATTGCAAAAAGAATTGTTAGTTGTATTATCATCAATACTTGTATTTACTTTTTCAATTTCAACACAGGTAATATTGTTTACGCTGTTTTGTGTACTTGCACTTTCAGCATTAAATGTGAACGTATAAAATGAATTAGGGTTTAAAGTTCCATTCCACGTTTCTTTAATAGTTCCTCCATCGCTAATTTGATAACCCATTTTAAATGAATTGATGGGAACAGAACCGTAGTTAGCTATGTCGGCAACCACAGTCATAAAGCCATTATTGTCTTTGTTTGTATTTACCTTTAAAACGGCTAAATCTAAATAACGTTCGTTTATAGTAATGTTTTTGGTTTTGGAGCCCTTACAGCCATTTTGATCCTTCAAATTCAAACTAACATTAAAAGAACCTTCAGTGTTAAATGTTTCTGTAGGGTTTTGAATGCTATATGTTGATGTGGTATTCATATTCCATAAATACGAACTAGCATTATTAATTGATGGTGTAAAATTTATAGGTTCATTTATGAAATAAAAAGCAGTAGGAGTTGTTGAAAAATCAACAACGGGTAAAGGAAATACAATTAAAGAATTAGTTGTTGAATCTTTACACCCAAACGAATTAATGGTAGTTAATCTCACAGAATTATTTCCTGGATTTGTAAGTGAAAGAGTTGGGCTTTGAACCGATGAAAATGTAATGTTATTTAGCTTCCAATTATACGAGGATATAATGCCGCTTTGTGGATTCGATAAATTAATAATATTTGTTGTATCCTTTGCGCAAAATGCCTGAATCGAAAAACTTGTGATAGGGGAAAGATACACATTTACTAATTTGGTAATAGTTGAGGTACAACCATTATTTCCATCTACGGTAAGTGTGACCGAATACACTCCTGTATTTGTGAAAGTTTTTATGGGAGCAGCTGTATTTGCATTACCGTTATTGCTAAAATTCCAATCATAGGTAGGTGTTCCAGACGTGGGGATAATGGATGTACTTTGAAATTGAGTGGTAGTATTTAGACAAGAGGGTCCATTTGTAAAGTTTGCTTTTACTTCTGATTGAACATTTACTGTTTTATATAGAGAATCTTTACACCCAACACTATTTGTTACTAAAAGTTTCACTGTATAGATTGAAGCATTCGTATACATATGTTTTGGAGAAATGATCGTTGTGGTTGCAGTGGAACTAGCGTCACCAAAATTCCAATATGAATTTGTAACAGAATAACCAATAGCACCTGAACTTTGATTTAAAAAAGCAGTACTATCATTTTGGCAAGAGGTTCCAATAGCAAATGTGGCTGTAGGAACAGGATACACATTTATTATTTTTGTGACGGATTGCGCACAGTTTGAATTGGTTGTTACTGTTAAGTGTACATTATATGTTCCCGTATTTGAATACGTATGCGAGGGATTTGAAGTAGTTGAAGTATTTGTAGGAGATGCACTATCACCAAAATCCCATTCATAATTACTAATGGAGTTACCACTTGGTGGAATTGATAAATCATTAAAATATACTGTTTGATTTATACAACCAATATTTGAGGAAAAATTTGCCGTAGGAGCAAATCCTTGTATGGTTATATCTATTGTATCTTTTGCAACACAATTATTAGTGTTAGTTACAATGACAGAGTATTGCCCAGCATTAATAATAAGAAGTGAATCGTTATTTGATCCTGTGCTCCAGGTGTAGCTATTCGTTGCTGCTCCACCCGAAGTAAGCGTTATGGAGTTACCAGAACATAAAAATGTATCGTTGCCAAGTGAGGCCGTTGTTTGAAAATTATCTTGAGTAATTGTGATTGTATTTGAAGTTGCTGAACATCCATTACCATCTGTTACTTTTACATAATAAGGCCCGCCTTGGGTAATAGTAAAAGTTGAATCTGTTGAATTATTTTGCCATTGAAAAGTATATGAATTATTAGGAAGGTTTGTATTCCATATGATAGAATCGCCTTGACATAGTGCTGAGTTTTGAGTTAAAAAATTACCAGGGTATGTCACTAAAATCGTATCTGATGATGTTTTTCCAAACATATTTATAACATCAACCCAATATTTCCCACTTTTATTTACTGATATAGTTGGTGTTGTGGCGCCATTAGACCATAGGTAATCAACAAATGAAAAGTTTGGTGTAATTGTAGTATCACAAAACGAATTAGTAACGGTTATATCTTCAGGTAATTTAACATCAGGCGCATATTTGTCATTCAAATACTGTTCCACTTGTGTAACCTGAGTAGGACTTAGGGCTTGATTATATATAATCAGTTCCGCTAAATTTCCTTGCCAAAAATGGTCTGTTATGTTTCTATCGTTACTAAAATTATCGGCTCTAACAGTGTCTGTAGTCACTGTAGAGATCAAGGCGTAATTTTTTGGTAAAATGGTAGTTTTCCCATTTATAACGAAAAAATTTATTTTTGTTTGACCTAATAAAACATTAGAACTTCCGTTGACGCTGTCCCAAACTTGCTTATTTTGCCCTCTTAAAAAATTATAATAGCTTGTGTGTCCAAGTAGAGATCTATAATTGGAAGTTGCATTTGTATCTTCATAGGCTACCCAAAAAACAGTTCTAATATCTTTAATTTGGTTAAACTGAACATAATCATCAATGCCATCAAATTTTATAGTGTTATGCCCATTTAATGAATTAGGAATAGAAATAGGCTGTTTAGTTGTATTCGTTTGTATAGCATGATTAAAATTTGAAGATAAATCAAAACATGTATCCACTTGTGATAAAGTTTTATGAATACAATCTCCATTAATCCATAGTTTTAAACCAGGAATTGTAGCAGGAAAATTAAAATTAGTATTATCAATGGCGGTTATATATTTTGTTAATGAATCTTTACAACCTAAGTTATTTGTGGTGATGAGTTTGACGAAATAATTACCCGAACTGCTATAATAATGCTTTGGTGAAATTAAATTTGATGTATTTGAGCCACTTGCAGCATCTCCGAAATTCCATAAAGATGATGAAGTAAAGTAGCCTAATGAATTAGAACTTTGATTAATGAAGAGCATGCTATCATTTTGACAAGCAATTTGACTCGAAAAATTAACCGTAGGAGTTTCGGCAATGTGAATAGTTTTGGTAATGGATTGTTCGCAAGGAGCATTGGTAATTATTTTTAAATAAACCGTATAAATGCCTGTGTCGCTAAATGTATGAAATGGATTACTTACTGAGGATGTGTTTGATGTAAGAGATAATAGATCTCCAAAATCCCAATAATAAGAATTAATTGTGTTTCCCGAAAAAGTCGTAGATAAATCTGTAAATGAAACTGCTGAATTATCGCAAGCGATGCTGGTTGTAAAATTTGCAATGGGTGCCTGCCCCAAATAAGTAATGTTAATGGTGTCCTTTGCAATGCAGTTATTAGTATTTGTAACAACTACAGAATACTGTCCGCCTGACGTAATCAGTAAAGAATCATTATTCGATCCATCGCTCCAAGTGTAAGTTAATGCAGGGCTTATCCCAGAAATTAGGGTAATAAAATTCCCAGAACATAATGGTGTATCTGCCCCAAGTGAAGCATCGACAGGGAAAGTGTCTTCGGTAATATTAATAGTGTTTGATGAAACTGAGCAGCCGAAGCCATCATTGATTGTAACAAAATATGGACCTGGTTGATATATTTTTATTAAGGAATCACTATTGCTGTTTTGCCATAAAAAACTAAAATCTGAATTTGATAGCTGAGTATCCCAAATTAAGGTGTCTTTTGAGCAAAAATAATTTTTTGATGGTTGAGCAATTGTGGGATATTGAACAAGGATAGTATCGCTTGAAACTTCGCCAAAAACATTAGTGGCTCTTACCCAAAATTTACCACTTTGATTAACAGATATAGTAGGCGTTGTTAAACCATTTGACCACAAATAATTTGTAAACGAAGAATTAGTGGTAATAGTTGTATCGCAAAAAGTATTAGTAAGAATTATGTCGGCAGGCAATGCCACTTTAGGAGCGTATTTATCGTTGAGGTATTGTTCCACCTGAATTACTTCAGTTGGAGTGAGTGCTTGATTATAAATAATCAATTCAACCATGTTGCCTTGCCATACCCTATTTGCAATACTTCTGTCGCTGCTAAAGTTATCAGCGCTAACTGTTCCAGTAGTGGCACATGATATTATTGAATAATTATTAGGCAAAATAGTAGATGTGCCGTTAACAGGAAAAAAGTTAACCTTTGTTATACCTGATTTAACTTCGGAAGCAGCAAAACTAGACTCCCATATTTCTTTATTCGCTCCTCTTAAAAAGTGGTAAATAGTTGATGATGCCGATGTAGTCCCTAATAAAGATCTATAATTTGATGTAGCACTAACATCTTCGTTCACAACCCAAAAAACAGTTCTTATGTTATTAATTCCTGTAAATTGAATAACGTCATCCACTCCGTCAAACTGCATAGCTTTATGGCCATTTAGAGTTGAATTTAAAGAAACGGGTTGTGTTGATAAATTTGATTGAAAAGCATGATTTAAATTTGGAGAAAGATCATAACAAGTATCAATGCTATTTCCAGAAGATAAACTGACACTATCGCCCGTTAACCATAAGGATAAACCCGATAAATTTGTAGGTAAAAAAGTAACCTGAGATTTTATGTTTGTGTAAATAAAAAAAAAGAATATAATTATTATACTGTTAAATTTCATTTAAATCTGTTTTTTAAATATATTCTAAAAAATAAGCTATTTCCTGCCTTAAATTTACTACTTTTACTTGGAAATTAAAAATGTAATATGGAGTACGAAATTAAGCCCAAAGAAAAGTTTAGTTTGGGATTAAGAGAGTTATGGCAGTATAAAGAGTTGTTTTATTTTTTTACCTGGCGTGATGTAAAAGTTAAATATAAACAAACCACTTTAGGTTTTGCTTGGGTTATACTTCAGCCCTTTTTTATGATGGTAATTTTTTCTCTTTTTTTCGGAAAAGGACTTAATATTCCATCGGAAAATATCCCTTATCCATTATTTGTTTTTTCGGGTCTTATTTTATGGAATGTTTTTTCGGTAGGTGTAACTGTAGCGGGAAATGGAATGATTTCAAACGCTAATATTATCAAAAAAATCTACTTCCCAAGATTAATTATTCCAATATCTTCTGTTTTGGTATCACTTTTCGATTTTTTAATGGCTTTCCTCATATTTATTGGTATGCTGATTTATTATCAGTTTCATATTAATTTTATTAATTTTTTAATTTATGTGCCATTAGGTATAATTGTCACCAGCGTTTCCACTTTTGGAATGGGAACTTTATTGGCTGCTTTAAATATTAAATATAGAGATTTTAGATATGTGATTCCATTTTTGGTGCAGGCTCTTTTATTTATTACACCAGTAATCTATCCTATATCTATATTAACAAACGAATGGGTTAAGTATATAGTTGCTTTGAATCCCATGTATTCGGCAATTACTTTATTTAGACATGGAATAATTGATGTTCCAGTTGATATGAATTTGATTTTAATCAGTCTTTTATCATCAATTTTGTGTTTCATTATTGGGTTGTATTATTTTAGAAAAACTGAAAATTATTTTGCGGATTTAGCCTAACATGAAGCCAGTTCTTGAAATTCAAAACATATCCAAAAAATTCCGTATTCATCACGAGAATCAACCTTATTTAAGTTTAAGGGATTCTTTGGTATCTGTGTTTAAAAAAAGTAAGTCTAGTTCAGAAGATTTTTACGCATTAAACGATGTTAGTTTTAATGTAAATGCTGGCGAAAGTATTGGCATTATTGGTAAAAATGGCGCAGGAAAATCAACTTTGTTAAAAATATTGTCTAAAATTACACCACCATCTTCGGGTAAAATAATTTCGCGCGGAAGAATAGCTAGCTTATTAGAAGTAGGAACGGGTTTTCATGCAGAATTATCCGGAAGAGAAAATATTTTTTTAAATGGTTCGATTTTAGGCATGAAAAGGGCCGAAATTCAAAAAAACTTTGATGCCATTATTGATTTCGCAGGTGTGGAGAAATTTTTAGATACTCCCTTAAAGCATTATAGTAGTGGTATGCAATTGCGTTTAGCATTTGCTGTTGCCGCATTTTTAGAAAATGAGATTTTAATTATTGATGAGGTATTAGCAGTTGGGGATGCGGAGTTTCAGAAAAAATGTATGGGTAAGATGGAGGACGTTAGTAAAAACGAAGGACGAACCGTTTTGTTTGTAAGCCATAATATGAAAGCTGTTCAACAATTATGTAAACGTATAGTTTGGATTCATGGAGGTAAAGTTGTTGCTGATGGCTTAAGTAGAGATATTTCAGATAATTATTTAAAAACAACCTCTGTGAATACTTCTTATGGCGAGATAAAAGCGTTGATAGATAACCTTCCTTCTGATTCGGATTTTAAGCTAGAAAATATTTGTATTAAACAAAACCAGCAAGAAGGAAGTCAGTTACTTAACGGAGAATCATTTCAAATCGAAATTCATTACAAAGTATTAAAACAATGCCTTGGCTTAAGAGTGTATTTTGATTTGTGTGATAACGATGAAAATATTTTAATAAGAAGCTTTAATGATGAAAATCTTGAAGAAATTCCCGTTGTGATGCCAAGGCATTATGTTGCTACGGCAACTATTCCTTCAAATTTATTGGCTGCTGTTAGTTATGAAATACGAATTCATGCAGGAATTTATAATGTAAAAATGTGTACCCCTGAATTGGGAATCAGAATACCTATTGATATCACTTCTTCTAATAAAATTAATATTGCTTATTCCGGAGATACTATAAGAAGTAAAATAAGTCCTTTCATTAACTGGAATAATAAACTGCTAACAACTTAAAACCTACTTAATACCAATAAAATTAACTATTTATGATTAAAAGAATTACATTAAAATTTTATAATCTTTTTGTTCGCTTATTTAAAAAGAAAATACCAACTACTGGATGGCATGAATTTGAAATACAAGGACTAAAGTGGAAATTGTGTTTAGATAGATATATTGATCGCACGATTGCAGTTGAAAAAACTTTTGAACCAGAAACAACGGAATTAGTAAAGTCTATTGTTAGGCCTGGAATGAGGGTTTTAGATATTGGCGCAAATATTGGCTATTTCACAAATATTATATCAAAGCAAGTTGGTAAATCGGGTGCTATTTTTGCATTTGAACCTGTTAGCGGTTACCGAAGCCAAGTAGAGTGGCACGTAAAAGCAAATCATTTTTCTGATATCGTAAAAATATATCCTTTTGGTCTTTCTGATAAAGCTTGTAAATTAAAAATTGGAATGGATAATACAAGCGCATCACTTCATTGGACGCCAAATACACCACCTTCAAATTATGAAGAAATTGAATTGCAACGGTTAGATGATATTTTAGAAAAAGAAAATATTGAGAAGATTGATTTCATTAAAATTGATATTGATGGACATGAACCATTTTTTGTAGATGGTGCTGTAGAATTTTTTAAAAAAAATTCACCGATTATATTGGTGGAGTTTGCAAACCTGAATTTATTTGTTGCTGGTTCAGATGCTATAACTCTTAAAGAAAAGCTTGAAAAATTGGGTTATGTTTTATACTCTGAAAAAACCAAGATGCCTTTTCCAAGTGTTACTGAATTTTTAACTGAGTGTGGAAATTATAAGTATAGTGCAAATGTTTGGGCAATACCTAGTGAAATTGCAAAAACTAAAAAGTCGTTACTTGATTTTTAAATTTTAAATTATTTTATGGCATTTAGTAAAATTAAATATCTAATTAAAAAGCGTTTGTTTAATAATCATTTTTCAATGCTTGAATCTTCCGTTATAGAAATTAATAATGTTGAAGAGCTAAAAAAAATATTCGGGTGGAAAAATACTCCAATTTTAAATGACCCAATTTTGAATGAGTTCGATTATTTAGAAGATGTTAATGAAAGAAGGATAAGAGATGCCGAATCTATTGCTGTAGTGATGGCAAATGGCAAGCCTAATATTGCATTAGAAATTGGAACTTCAACAGGACACACAACTGCTTTAATGGCTACGAACGCTCCACAGGCAACTATTCATACGATGAATATTCCTCCGGAAGAAATTTTATCTGGCGAAGGAGGCAAATACACAACCATTGCACTTGAAAGAGAAAAAGTAGGTATTTATTTCCGAGAAAAAAACATAAAGAACATTGTTCAAATACTTTCCAATTCTGCAAAGTGGGAACCAAACATTGGTAACATTGATGTCGCTTTTATTGATGGTTCGCATGACACCGATTTTGTGTATAATGACACGTTAAAAATACTATCTTCCATGAAATCCGGATCTTTCATACTATGGCATGACTTTAATCTTGAACTTACAAAAAAACATAGCTGGATACATACCGTATGCGCAGGTGTTGAAAAACTATACGCGGATGGTAAATTAAATGGTAGAATTTATCACATTCGTGATTCTTGGGTTGGTATATATCGTGTAAATTAAATCTCAATGCGAATTCTTTTAGGCTACAGTTATTATCAAAATCCATTTGATGTAAAAACATGGGTTAATAACTGGCTATTAAGAATTGCTGATGAAAATACATACATCGAAAGTTTTCCTTTAACTATAAATCCTCCAGCAGGCAGATTAGTATGGAAAGATTTAGATGCTAGATGGAAAAGAGGCGATCAGGAATTATTGGACTTGTATAAAGAACTTGCTCAAAAATTGGAAAATTTTGATGTATTTGTTAATTGGAATGGAATCAACCTCCATCCAGAGTTTGTTTTAAAACTACCAACGTTTAATGTATATGGTTGTTTTGATGATCCAGAGTCATCAGATAATTTATCTAAGCCTGTGGCATATGCATATGATTTGTGTATGATTGGTAATATTGCTGAAATTGAAACTTATAAAAGTTGGGGAATAAAAAATGTAAGGTTTTGGCCCATGGGTTTTTTTTCTTCCGATTATGATCCAAATTTGACCTATGATACTATTTTAGCAGGAAACAGAGAAACGGACATTGCATTATTATGTGAGCGAAAATCAGATTGGAGAGCTGAACGATTGGATAAGTTCTCAAAAGAATTTCCAAACGGAAAATATTACGGACAAGGTTGGCAGGCTGGTTTTTTTCCTGAAGACCAAAAAGTAAAAATGTACCAAAATACTAAAATTGGCCCAAACTTTCATAATTCTTCCGGACCAATTAATTTCCGCACGTACACATTACCTGCAAATGGTGTAATGTTACTTTGTGACAACAAAAGTCATTTAGGCGAAATATTTAAATTGAATGAGGAAGCTGTAGGCTTTGATACTGTTGAAGAAGCTATTGAGCTTACTAAGTATTACTTAAGTCATGATGAAGAAAGACGAAAAATTGCAGCTGCAGGATGGAAAAGGGCAGTGACAGACTATAATGAAAAGGCAGTTTTTCAAGTTTTGATTAATGCCATAAAGGAACAGTATTTTGAAAAGCCTAATCTAAATATGGAAAGCGCTTTAATTTTTCTAAATAATCATAAAAATCATACAAAAATAAAGCGGTTATTTTATCCTTTTGTAAAATTTATTAATTTAAATCTGGATCGGGTTTCAGGTATATTTAAATTATTTTAAGTTTTATTGTTTTTAATAATAAAACATTAATTTAGTAAAATACTGCTAAACAGCCTTTATACAAAAACTTATGGTACAAAAAAAAGAATACAAAAAATTAATATGGACATCTGAAAATGTAAAAAAGTTTTGGGACTATGAAGCGCAGCATAAAGAAAATTATTTCACGTTTCAGGTTGGTGAAAATGTTATTGATTTTCTGCATAAATATTTTATAAATGCGAAATCTGCTCTTGATTATGGTTCTGGCCCGGGTTTTTTGATTCCATATATACTAAAAAAAGGATTAAATACATCTGCATTAGAATTCTCTGACATATCGCGAGATGAAGTTTCAAGAAAGTTTAAAAATGAGCCCAATTTTGTTGGGGCTGTTAGTCAGGAGGAAATTAGAAAAAACGGACTTAAGTATGATTTGATAATTGTTGTTGAAGTAATTGAACATTTAAGTGATAAATATTTAGACGATGTTTTTAACGACATGAAAGAATTTCTTTCTGATGATGGCGTAGCAATATTTACAACGCCAAATAATGAAGATTTAAGTAAATCAATGATTTATTGTCCGAGTTGCGACCATGAATTTCACCGTTGGCAGCATGAACGTAGTTGGTCTAAAAATTCATTGACTAAATACGTGGAACAAAAAGGCTTGAAGTTGGTAGATATATTCACTACAAATTTTTCTCAGCCTGCAATGAAAAATACTAATTTGACTTTCAAGCGGCGAATTAAGAATTTCTTAATTAACTCAAATATTCTGAAAAAGGATGAGGAAATTATTTATCCTCATTTAGTTTGTGTAGTGAAAAAAGTTAAGTAAGAAACGTTAAATAATGTGTGGTATAGTTGGCATTTTAAAATGGAATAATGAAAAAATCTCTGAGGAAGAGATATTAAGTTTAACTAATTCTGTCGATCACAGGGGACCCGATGGCTTGGGCATTGTATTAAAGGAAAATTTCGCTTTCGGTCACAGACGACTTTCGATTATAGATCTTGAAGGTGGCAAGCAGCCCATGAGTAACTTTAACGAGACGATATGGATTACATTTAATGGCGAAATATATAATTACCAGGAATTAAAAAAAGAACTCACAGATTTTGGTTATGAATTCAGAACAAACTCTGATACGGAAGTGATTATTTATTCCTATGAAAAATGGGGAATAGACTGCGTTAAAAAATTCAGGGGAATGTTTGCTTTTGTAATTGCAGATATTTCTAATAAAAAATATTTTTTGGCACGAGATCATTTTGGTATAAAACCTTTGGTTTACAGAAAAGAAGAAAATTATCTAGCCTTTTCATCTGAAATTACGGCACTAAAAAAAATAGAAAATGTTACTGCTGAGGGAAATTTACAGGCAATCGATTTTTATTTGAGATATCAGTATATACCAACTCCACATACTATTTACAAAAATATTTATAAGTTACCTCCTGCACATACTGTCGAAATTGAATTTGATGGAAAAATGCACAACCTTAAAAAATATTGGGATATTAATTTTTCTGAAGAAAAAAATAAATCCGAAAATGAATGGATAGAAGAAATAGAGAATGTAATTGATGATTCTGTTAAAAAACATTTAGTTTCCGATGTACCTTTCGGCGTCTTTCTTTCCGGTGGTATTGATTCGAGTTTAATTGCATTAAAAATGCAGGAAGTTTCAGTCAGTAAATTAAAAGCATTTACCATCAACTTTCATGAAAAGGAATTTTCGGAACTAGAGTATGCTAAAAAAGCAGCTGCAAAATGTAATGTTGAATTAATTAGTGAAAATATAACTGAAAATGCCTTGGATATATTGCCAGACCTAGTTGAGCATTATGGAGAGCCTTTTGGGGATAGTTCAAGTATTCCAACATGGTATGTTTCAAAATTAGCCAGAGAACATGTTCCTATGGTTTTGTCGGGTGATGGAGGAGACGAGACTTTTGGTGGTTACGATTCTTATATTCGTTGGATGAAAAATCATCCGCTAGTCAATGCACGAAGTACATTTCTAGAAAATCCTTATTGGGGTTCTAGGATAGCATTAAATGGCGTTAAACAATTTATAAAGCATAGAACTTTTAATGTTTTGGAATCATGGCAAAATCATATTTTATATGCCGCAAAAACGCGTAGGGAGAAATTATGGAAAAAAGAACTGCATTATGTTATAAATGTTCCTGATAAACTTTTTGAGTTAGCTTCAGAAAAAGCAGTGAATTATAATCGGCTATCATACGCACAGTATATTGATTTTCAAACATACTTGCCTTGCGATATATTGAATAAAGTTGATATAGCAAGTATGTGTCACGGTTTGGAAGTAAGACCTCCGTTTGTTGATGTAAAAGTGGTTGAATTAGCAGCTCGTTTACCTTTATCTATGAAATATCATAAGGTTAAAGATTTTATGACAGGTAAATATGGCTTAAAAAAAATTGCACAAAAATATTTTGATGATGAGTTTGTATATAGAAAAAAACAAGGCTTCGGACTTCCATCTTATTATTGGTTTTTAGAAAATAAACAAGGCTATAAGATGTTAAATACTATTTTACAGGATAATAAATCGATTAATCAATTGTTTAATGTCGATGAAATTAAAAACCTGATGAAAGAGCATGGCAAGAATAATATTGATAATGCCGGTATTTTGTGGTTATTTTTAGTTTTAGGGCTATGGTTTGAGAAGAATAAAGATGTTGCATTTAATTTTTCAAAATAGATGAAAAAAACTAGAAACACTTTATCAGAAAAAAAAATACTTATTTTTTTAGACACCCTTTTAATGGGGGGTGCCGAAAAGCAAGCAATCCTACTTTCGGGTTATTTAAAAAACACAGAGAAATGTAATGTTGAGGTCTGGGCTATTGATAGAGCTGGTAAGGGAGCTGAATTATTAGATGAGTTAGGCGTGCCTTGGAAATTACATCCGCTAGATAGATACGCTGGAAAAATAAAGAGAATAAAGGAACTGATTAAGTTGATAATTGCGATTCGAAAGTTTAAACCCGACATAATAATGCCTTTTACCTACTGGCCAAATGTAATTTGCTGCGCCATTTGGAATTTCACTGGAGCCAAAACTTGTTTATGGAATCAAAGGGACGAAGGAAGAGGAGTTACAAATCATGCATTGGAAGAATATGCGTTAAAGAAAGCACCAGTTTTTGTTTCAAATTCTGAAGAAGGAAGATTATTTCTTGCAAATCACTTAAATATTAAAAAAGATAATATTCGGTTAATTCATAATTCTGTAAACTTACCAAACCCAATCAAATCAAAAGAGTACTGGAAGAATACTTTAAACATAAATGAAAAGCATTTTGTGGCAACAATGATTGCCAATTTGCATGGTTACAAAGATCATAAAACATTATTGGATGCTTGGAAAATAGTTTGTGACAATACAAAAAATAAGACGCCAATTTTGTTTTTAGCCGGGAGGTTTGATCATAAATATGAAGAATTAAAATTACAAGCTCAGGAGCTAAATATTGAGAGTAATGTTAGATTTTTAGATCAAGTAGACGATATTGCTGGTTTATTGAGCGTGACAGATTTGGGAGTTTTTAGCTCCCGTTTTGAAGGTTGTCCAAATGGTGTGTTAGAGTGTATGAATGCAGAGTTGCCCATGGTAGCCACGGATATTATTGGTATACGTGAAGCGCTAGGAGATGATTACCCCTATTTAGCTGCAATTTCTGATTATCAAGCATTTGCAAATCATATTTTAACATTTATAGATAATGATGATTTGAGAGGAAAAATCGCACAAATGAATCTGCGTAGAGCAGAACAGGAGTTTTCGCCACAAAAAATGTTTAGTAATTACAGTAAGCTAATTGAGTCTGTTTTGTAGTATTTTCATATATTTATGAAGTGTTTTTTACACTATTAAAAATTATTATATGAAGAAACTATTAATTACTGGAGGTGCTGGATTTATTGGCAGTAATTTAATTGATAAATTAATTGAAATTGGAGGCTATAAAATTACATCCATCGATAATTTTGATCCCTTTTATGATAAAGCGATAAAACAACAAAATATTGCCTATTTAATAGGCAATCCTAATGTTAGTTTTCACGAGCTTGATATTTTAGATTTTGAAAAATTGAAAAATAATTTATCTGGAAATTATGACGTGATTATACATTTAGCCGCAAAAGCTGGCGTTGGCCCAAGTATTAAAGACCCTATTACATATCAAAATGTTAATTTGATAGGAACACAAAATCTTTTGGAGTTTGCCAAGTTGAATAAAATTAAACAGTTTGTTTTCGCCTCATCAAGCAGTGTATATGGTATAAATTCCCAATTGCCATGGTCTGAATCAGACAAACAATTACAGCCTATAAGTCCGTATGCATCATCTAAAATATCAGCAGAATTATTAGGACATACTTATAGCTATTTGTATGATATCCGATTTATTGCGCTAAGATTTTTTACTGTTTTTGGACCTCGACAAAGACCCGATTTAGCAATTCACAAATTTTCAAAAATGTTAATGAATAATGAGGCTATAACTGTATTTGGAGATGGAAAAACAGGAAGAGATTATACTTATGTTGATGATATAGTGAATGGAATAATAGCAGCTATTAGTTACGACCAATCTAAGTATGAGATTTTTAATTTAGGAAATAGCACTTTAATAACTTTAAATGATTTGATTGCTTCATTAGAAACAGTTTTTGAAATAAAAGCAAACATTAAATATTTACCTCATCAGGATGGCGATGTTCCTATAACCTACGCTAATATTGAAAAAGCAAAAAGAATGTTGGGGTACGATCCAAAAATAGATTTACTGTCAGGTTTAATGAAATTTAAAACGTGGCTTGGTTCCAATAGCTAAAAACGAAAGTATGGTTTCGATATTTAAAAATTCAAGCAAAAAAGTAATTCAGGTACTTATTAATAAAATTTTACTAAAAAAAAATAGTGTTTTTATTATAAATTCAATTTACGAAAAGGCTCCATCATGGCTTATAAACTATATTTGGGGGCATGCCAAGCAACCTACATTTAATTTTAATTGGAAAATCAAATTACTGAATTCAAAAATAGTTGAAGTTCCAGTTTCAGCAAATGATATCAAGTCGTGGGAATTTGCGTTAAGTTATAAATGGTCTGATAAATGTTTAACAATTGCAGAGGCTATTGTTAATGATTTTTATCCTTCAAATTATCATTATTTCGATATTGGCGCCAATATGGGCTTGCGTTCTTTATATCCATTATCTATTAATAGGCCAGTAATTTTATTTGAACCAAATAGCAAACTGAAAGTTTTTTCGGAAAATGTGTTTAATCAAAATAAGTTCTCGAACTATAAATTTGAAAATATATGTCTTTCAGATAAAGCAGGAGAATTAGAATTTTATGTTTCCCCATCATCATATATGAGTAGCATATTTAAAGAAAACGCTGAAATGGATAAGGCTTCAGGAACTGTTGAAGCAATAAAAGTGCAAGCAATCACTTTAGATGATTACATGAAAAATAATACAACTCTTTCTCCAAAAATTTTAAAAATAGATACCGAAGGAAATGAATTATCTATTTTAAAAGCTGGGAAAAATACATTAGACATCTTTTCTCCTGTTATATTGACAGAAATTTTGTCCCATAATACAGAGGGTATTGAGATTTTTGATTTTTTAAATGAAAGAAAATATACTTGTTATGCATTAAGCGATGATCAAAATATTTCAAGGATTATAAAAATTAAAAAAAGTAACGAGCTTGACTTTGAAAAAGTTAACAATTACTTATTTGTAAAAGATAGTGAGTTGGGGAAAATTATTGATGCTAAATCTTCTCAACTTAATTTAAAATAACATAGTATAAATCATGGCAAACAATGTTGTAGTAAGTATAATAATTCCTTGTTATAATTATGCGCAATTTTTGCCAGAAACTTTAGATTGTATTTTACATCAAACCTTTAGCGATTGGGAATGTATTGTTGTTGACGATGGTTCTGCGGATAATAGTGCGGAAGTAGTTAAACAATACACTATTAAGGATAATAGGATTAAATACATTTACCAAAAAAATCAGGGGCTTTCAGCTTCTAGGAATACGGGTATCAAACATTCATTAGGGAAGTATATTCAGTTACTTGATGCAGATGATTTGATTGAAAATGAAAAACTTAAAGAACACGTTGAACTTTTAGAAAATAACGAATCAGTAAAATTGGTATATGGTGCTATAAAGCATTTTACAAAGGAAAACAACAAAAAAGGCATATTTACATGGCGTGATATACCTGAAATTTCAGGTAAATACACAGATGTTTTGCCACATTTGGTTAAGGACAATGTTTTTTTAGTGAGCGCGCCATTATTTCACAAATCTATAGTACAAGAAATTGGTGAATTTGATATCACATTAAAATCATTAGAAGACTGGGATTTTTGGTTTAGATTTATTTTAAATGATGCCGTTTTTCATTATTTAAAAGCAGATGAAACAGCTACACTTATCAGGTCGCATGACGTTAATATGAGTAGTAATCACAAAAGAATGTGGGAGGCGAAAAGATTGGTGAGGTTGAAATTAAAAACATATTTAAACACAAAAGTGCTGGAGAAAAACAGTAACAAGGAATTTTTAATTAAAATCCAAAAGACAAATGAGTTTTTCATATTCAAAGACAAAGGTTTATTTGATTTGCGTTTTAAAAATATCATCTCAGGTTTTTATTACACGTTGCGTGCTTCATGTATCTCTTTAAAACCTTGGAAAGAAATCTATGACGGATTGTATTGGTTAAAAGACCGCATTAAACAAGCATTTAATTAGCCGAATGAGTACTTTTAAAAATAAGAAAGTCATATTAATAACCTCTCACTTAAAAGGTAGGGCAATTGCCTATGAGTGGATTGGCAATAAATTAAAAGAAAGAGGTTACGATGTTTTACTATTGCATATAGATAATAAAGATTCAAATTTCGAAAAATATATTTTAGAAACAGGCATACCTTATAAACGTATAAATTATTCAGGAAAAAATAAATTAGAAATGCTTTTTACAATTTGTAAACTAATGCTTGAGATCATTAAATTTAAACCGCACGTTGTTCATACGCATTATTTTGACGCTAATTTATTGGGATTAACAGCTGCTTGGATCATGAGAGTACCTGTTAGAGTTTATACCAGACATACAACTACACAACGATATCGGTATTTGAAAGGTACGCGAAACTTTGAAAAATATTTTAATAAAATTTCCACATCCATTATATCAATATCAGACGTTGTCACAAAAGTATTAATGGATTTTGAAAACGTGCAGTTTAATAAAATAAAAAAAGTGCATCATGGCTTTGATTTATCAATGTTTTCGAATATTAATAACAACAGACTTGCAGCCATTAAAGAAAAATATAACTTAAATGACGTGTCTATTGTTATTGGATCTATTTCAAGATATGATGAATGGAAAGGCGTTGAGTATACGATTGAAGCATTTAAAAAAATTGTGTCAGTCTTTCCTAATGCTAAACTTATACTTGCAAATGCAGGTGGAATAAGGGAAGATTTTATTCATTCTCTTTTAAAAGAACTCGACCCAAAAACTTATACCGAAATTCCTTATGAAGATGATGTATTTGCGCTTATTAATACATTTGATTACTTTGTACATGTTCCAATTGATTCAGAAATAGAAGCGTTTGGTCAAGTTTATGTTGAAGTGATGGCTGCATCTGTTCCAATGATTTGTACCTTATCAGGAGTTGCTGAAGAGTATATTGTTGATAGAAGTAATGCAGTAGTCGTTGATTATCAGAATTCTGAAGCAATCTATGAAGGTTTAAAATTATTAATGGAAAATGATGAGCTTAAACGTAAGATTATAGCTCAGGCTAAAATTGATATATATGATAAATTTGATGTGAAGGACATGATATATAAATTGGAGAAAGTATACAATGGTAAATAATTTCTTTTAACTTCAAATACAAAGCTATTTTGAGCTAAATCTATAGAACAGCATAAAACCACAATATGAAAAATATTATATATAAGATATTAGAAATTATTTTTAAAAATAAAGGCGTAAAAACTACAATTTCAGGAACGACCCTTCGATTGCCAATCAGATTTTATAAATACTATCCACAGGATTATGAAACTGAAAACATTGCTTTTTTTAAAAAAGAAGTAAAAGAAGGCGATTTCGTTATTGACATCGGAGCTCAACTAGGATTAATGACTAAAATTTTTTCAGATTTAGTTGGGAATAAAGGAAAAGTATTCTCATTTGAACCTACACCCGAAACGTTTCATTATTTCTCTGAAATGATTGCAATTAATGGTTTGAATAAAAATGTTATTGCTTATCAAAAAGCAATAGCCGATAGAAATACAACTGCTTTTTTTAGAGTTTCCAGACATTCTGTAGACGCTTCAAATAGTCTCATTCCATTTACAGATAGTACTGGTAATGAAGGTGTAAACGTTGACGTTTTATCTATTGATAGTTTTGTTGAATCAAGCAATATTTCACGGATTAATTTTGTGAAGATTGATGCTGAAGGTGCAGAGTATCTTGTTTTAAAAGGGTTACAAAATACAATTTCAAGAGATATGCCAAAAATAAATTTAGCCCTTCATCCAGGTGCTATAGAGAAATTTGGTGGTTCACTTGATGAAATTTATGAATTTGTAACTATAAATGGATATGATGTTTTTTTAAAAAACAGTAAAATTTTAAAGGAAGATTTTTTAAATATTCATGATTTGTTTGATGTACAGTTATTGCAAAGTAAAAATTAATTTAATTTGTAGACTGATTTAAAACGCTTTGCTGCGAAAATTGTAAATTTTGAATATATTAATATACCATCCAGCTAATCAAACCGCAAAAGATGTTGAAGCTCTTGCGGAAGCTTATATTTATAGGGGATATAATGTTTATCTACTAACGCATTCTGAAAAAGGAATTTTACATGATAATATTAGTAAACTTGGAGGTAAAGTTTTTTCTGTAAAAAAGTTTAATAGGTTTTATTATTTTAATCAAATTGTATTTTTGATAAAATTTTGCAAGAGCAATAAAATTGATGTTGTATACTCGAATTTGCAACAATGCAGCATTATCGCAATTTTCTCGCAATTTTTCATTAAATCTGAAGTTATTACTTGGCGACACCATTCAGATAGTGTTTATCTTTATGGTACTTGGAAGGAAAAAATTATTGACAAACTAATTAACTCGTTATCAAAATATATTATTGTTATTTCAAATTTTTCGTATTCTCAAATTATAAATGTCGAAAAAGTAAAAGCCAATAAAGTTAATTTAATACACCTTGGTTATAATTTTAATTTTTTTACGAAGACATCAGACCTAAAAATTAATCAAATAAAGAATCAATATAATGCAAAATTATTATTGGTTATTGTAGGGCGTTTGATCCCGTTAAAGCGAGTAAATTTAGCTATAGAAACTATAAGTGATTTGGTGGCTTCTGGATATGATGTTAAATTAATGATTCTTGGCACAGGCGAGTTAGAAGAGGATTTGAAAAAGGCGATTATTCAGAAGCGATTAATAGACAATGTTTTTTTAATAGGGCATGTCAATAATGTTCAAGACTATATTGCAGCAGCTGATTTATTGATACACACATCTAATTCTGAAGCTAGTTGTCATATGCCTAAAGAAGCTGGCGTGCTTTCGAAACCCGCATTAGTTTGTGAAAATGTTGGCGATTTTAGCGATTATATAGAAGATGGATTTAATGGCATTGTTATCGATAAAAATAATACAATTCAAGAACTTAAATTAAAACTTATAGATGTTTATGAGAATAGAATTGATATTAGTAAGTTAGGAAATCAGTTGAAAAAAACTGTGGAGAAAAGATTTGATATAAATGAAATAATTAAGTTACATCAAGATTTATTAATTAAACAGTAAAACCGAAATTGTGGAAACGCCTGTATTTTCAATTATAATCCCCACATATAATAGAGCTCATTTAATTTTAAAAACGCTTGATAGTATCAGAGACCAGCACTTTAAAAATTATGAACTACTTATAATAGATGATGGGAGTTCTGATAACACAAAAGAAACTGTTGCAGATTATATCAGTAATTATCAAATAAAAAATTGGCACTATCATTATAAATCAAATGGAGAAAGGGGGGCTGCTAGAAATTATGGTATTCAAAAATCACGTGGAAACTTTATTACTTTTTTAGATTCTGATGATGTGTTTTATTCAAATCATTTGGCTTTAGCTTCAGATTTCATTTTAAAGAAGAAAGATGTAAAAGTTTTTCATTGTGCTTACGAATTTAGAAATCAAAATAATGAATTGATAAGAAAAGTGAATTATCCTAAGAATAAAAATTTAAACATTGCTGTCTTGAAAGGAAATATATTTAGTTGTTTCGGGATGTTTTTGAAAGCCGATATTTTTAAAGACTTAAAATTTGAAGAAGATAGAGCATTGAGTGGTTCTGAGGATTGGTTATTATGGTTAGTAGTTTCTGCTCGCTATAAAATACATTTTCAGTCTCAAATATCTGGTTGTATGATTCAGCATGATGGAAGAAGCGTAATGAGTTTTAATGAGGTTAAATTGTTAACAAGAACAAATTTAATTGTTAATAATTTACTAAACGATAAAATGTTTGTAGGGATATACGGACAAAAAATTATAAATAAAATACACGCTCATATGCTTACTTATTCTGCGCTTCATTTGTTACTTTCTGGTAATAAGCAATCCGCAATAACATTCTTAATGAATGGACTGAAAAAAAGTCTCTTTGAATTGTTTAGAATTAGGACATTGGCTTTTATTAAACATTTGTTTTTAAATTAAAACATTGTTACATTCACCTTTTTATTGATGTATACATAACGCTTTGTTTCTTCTTAAATCTTATAAAATTAGGCTATTTATCTATCTGATATTGTTAGCAATTAGTATTACACCAATTGTATTTTCTACCGTATCAAATTTAAAAAGCTCTTATAATAACAAGGAGTTATTTAATATTGAGCTTTCAAGATTTAAAAGCTTAGAAGGCATCACTGCACATATTGATGGTATTTATTCGGCCACACATCTTTCATCGGAAATAGATACCCTTGCATACATAAAAGCTACAAGTGATATTGTTAAGAAAAGATTCTATCATGGTTTATCAGAATATTCAATTAAAGATAATTGGATAACTTATATCGGCGGCAAGTTATTTTGGAATCATTTAGTCGCTATTGTTGACCCTGATGATATTCTAGATTATAATCAAGGGCTTTGCAGTCAACAAACTATCGTGTTTTTAGAAATTTTAAAACGCAAAGGAATTAAAGCACGATGGGTTGGTCTTGGTTATAAAGCGGGACCTGGACATTTTTTAGCTGAAGTGTATTATCATGGTAAATGGCACATGTATGACGTTAATTTAGAGCCAAATTGGGAAAAAATCATCAATCATCACGAAAGTATTGCTTATTATAAACAATATCAGGATTCTCTTTTTTTAGCTTATGATGGGATTATCGCTAGGCCTATATTTGATAAAATTATGGAGAAGGTTCAGTATGGCGAGGTAAATGAATTTCCAGCAAAAAATATGTTGTTGTTTCATCGCATAACAAAATTTACCACGTATTTGGTACCATTTTTTTATATATTTTTAATTTTACTTACCCTTTTTAAACATCGTGTTCCATCAAAAATTATTGAAAAAACAGCTTCTAAGTTGAAATATAAAGAAAAAGAAGTTGAATTAACAGAGTAAGTTATGTGTGGTATTTCAGGCTTAATAGATTTTAAACAAAGCTCTTCATTTGATGTGCTTCAAATAATGTCTGATACCCTCTATCATAGAGGACCAGATGGAAGCGGATTAGAATTTCTTCAAACCAAAACTTGTCAAGTTGGATTAGGACATAGAAGATTGTCTATTATAGATTTGACTGATGCTGGGAAACAACCTATGCAATTTGAGCATTTGTGGATTACTTTCAATGGAGAAATTTATAATTATAATGAAATTAAACAGGAATTAATTATTTTAAAGCATAAGTTTTGCGGACATTCAGATACTGAGGTTATATTACATGCTTTTGCTGAGTGGGGAATTTCATGTATCCAAAAATTTATTGGCATGTTTGCATTTGTGATATATGACACAATAAAAGAAGAAATCTTATGTGTAAGAGATAGAGCTGGTGTGAAGCCGTTTTTTTATTATTGGAAGGATGGATTGTTTTTATTTGCTTCTGAACTAAAAGCTTTTCATAAGCACCCAAGATTTCATAAAGAACTAAATTTAGATGCTGTGGCGGCTTTTATGCAGTTTGGAAATGTTCCAACTCCACATTGTATTTTTAATAATTGTTATAAATTAAAACCTGGTTATTATTTACGCTTATCTCTTGCTAGTTCTGATTTTTCAACTCACAAATATTGGGATGTTTACGATTCTTATAATAAGCCTAAACTAGATATTAATTTTGAAGATGCAAAAATAGAAACAGAAAAAATATTAAAATCAGCTTTTGATTATCGTATGATTTCTGACGTACCTGTTGGTGTATTTTTAAGTGGTGGCTATGATAGTGCATGCGTAACTGCATTGCTTCAAAAAGATAGAACTGAAAAATTAAAAACATATACTATTGCAGTGCCTGATATTGGCTTAAATGAGGCTCCTTATGCTAAAGATGTTGCTAAACATTTAGGAACAGAGCATTATGAGTATGTGTGTACTTATAATGAATCGCTCAGTTTAATTGATGATTTACCTTTCTTTTATGATGAACCATTTGCTGATAGCAGCGCCATCCCTACTACTTTAGTATGTAAAATGGCTAAACAACAAGTAACTGTTGCGTTAAGTGCAGATGCAGGTGATGAAATTTTTGCTGGATATAATCGCTACGATTATTTGATGAAATATGGTAAAAGATTAAATCAATTTCCAAGGTTACTTAGAAAAGGCACTGCTGATATTATGAATTTTATCCCATCTGATAAAATTCCTATTATGAAAAATAAATATAATTTTCATAGCAGATATGAAAAATTAAAAGGTTTACTAAAAGATCCTTCACCGAAAAACATGATGCTGAATTTGAGCAGGCAATTTGATGAAAAAGAGATAAGTGAATTAATGAAAACTAAAACCGGTTTTTTTGAAACTGCGTATCAAAGCAACGAACTAAAAAAGATAAGTTATTCTCCTTTAGCATATATGATGGCTATTGATTATCAAACGTATCTAGTAGATGATATTTTACAAAAAGTTGATAGAGCCTCTATGACCGTGAGTTTAGAAGGCAGAGAGCCTTTTTTAGATCACCGCATCATAGAATGGGCCGCTCAATTGCCCGATGACTATAAATATTATAAAGGAAGCAAAAAACATATTATTAAAGAAATTGTTCATCAATATATTCCAAAGCAATTAATGGATAGACCAAAAATGGGATTTGCTATTCCCATTGAAAATTGGTTAATAAATGATTTGAAAGATAAAGTACATTATTATTTAGATGATAAAAAAATTAATCAACAAGGGGTGTTTAATATCGAATTTATCCATATAATAAAATCCGATTTTTATTCTGGCAAAAAAGAACTAGCATTGAAACTTTGGTATGCCTTAATGTTCCAAATGTGGTATGAAAAGTGGATGAATTAAAATTTCATTTTTACTCCGCTTTGCTTTTCGTATAAATGTCTCAACATAAATATTCCCGCTACAAAAAATGGTAATTCCGGTAATCTTAGCCTCACTAAAGATCCGAAATTGGCAACCGTTAGTCCAACAGAAAATGCGAAGAATAAAGAGAATAACATACAAAACAAAAGCATGGGGTTCTTTCTAATTAAAAAAAAGAATCCAAAAACCTTTAGTTTTATAAGAAGGAATATAGTTAAAAATAAAAGATATGTGTTTTCTAATGATGATATAAGCATTACTGGATTTCGTACATCCCATATGCCTGGTCTAAATATTCCTGAAAAAATGGCTATTGGGGCTTTAGATGCTATTCCACCAATACTAGCATCAAATTCTCCAATGTCGTAGGTTTTTCCACCATAATATTCTGCCTTCATGTCTTTTTGTGTCACAACAGCTTTATCTAAAACTGTATCTAATTTATATTGACCTAAATTGTCCCCCATATTATCTAAAGCATAATAACCAGAAATGATTCCTAGACCTAAAATAATTGGTGAAGCTATCATTTTTATAAAGCCATGATTAATCTTTTTGACTGTATTATTACTTAACCATAGTATCGACCCAGGTAAGAGCGCAAAAAAGATATAAGGTTTAATTGCTAATATGACGAAAGCTGCGATAAACAAATACAATCCATAGGATACTTTACGTTGTTTTTTGATAAAAAAGTGATAAAATGCAAATGTAAACCAACCCACCGCAGATAATGTAAAAGAATCTTTCATTAATCCTGAACCCCAAAAGACGCAAGAAGGAATAAATAAACAGGCAATGGCAAACTCCCTTTTTAAGTTGGGAAATTCTAGTAAAAAGGTTTGGTATAGTTTCCACATACCGCCATATGTAATACAACCAACTAATACAGCAGTTGGAAAATAAGAATGACAGCCCAACGTTACAATAGGAATTAAAAGTCTTACTACGAAAAATGAATGATGATCTTTTGGAGTATAAACTGGATAACCAGTTGAATCATCAAATGAAAAATAGTAATGTTTAGCATCTCCAAGCCAGCCTATCCAAAAGCTATCCAAGTCTTTAAACATTAATTTTGAATATGCTGATGAAGTTTGAAAATAGTTAGTTGTGTCACCTCCTGAATAATAAAAAAAGTAAATCAGGCCTAATGCAATAGCACCAAAAATGCGAACAATTAAACCACGTGTAAAATATTCATATTCAGGATTTGTTCTAATATTTTTTTTAGTAATCCAATAACCATAGGCGATTGCTGCCAATATATAAAAAGGAGGCAATAAAATGTCAAAAATGGTTAGATTATTGTTCATTTATTATGGTCGAATGATTATTTTAAAATGATTTATTGTATTTGCTAAAAACAATGAATCTACAACCATAAAAATACTATTTTTACTTCAATTTATGACCAATATCAAAACCTTTATATTTGTTTCTATCGATGGGATGACCGACCCTTTAGGACAGTCACAAGTTTTACCCTATTTGGTAGTTTTAGCAAGTAAAGGAAATAAAATTGAAATTGTGAGTTGCGAGAAAAAAGGAAACTGGAAATTACATCACAAAATTATTGAAAAAATCACGAGTGAAGCTAATATATCATGGGACTATTCTTTTTATAAAACTGGAAAGCCTTTTATATCGCAACAACAAAATTTCAAATCACTTAAAAGAATAGTTTTCCGGAAAATTAAAGATACGGAAGGTCAAACGATTTTGCATTGTAGAAGTTATTTGGCGGGTTTAATTGGGTTAAACGCTAAGCAAAAGTTTAACACAGGTTTTATTTTTGATATGCGCGGCTTTTGGGCGGATGAGAGAATTGAAGGTGGTATTTGGAAAAAATCTAGCCCAATTGGAGCTTATTTATATAAATACTTTAAGAAAAAAGAAAAAGAGATGCTCGTAAATTCTGATGCGATTATTTCATTAACCAACAAAGCAAAATCAATTATTTTAAATTGGAATTTGGGAATTAATGATTCTAAAATTACCGTTATTCCTTGTTGTGCAGATTTAGATCATTTCTCTAAAAATAACATTGAAGAAAAGCATTTTATTGCATTTCAGGATAGATTCCCTCAACTTAAAAATAAATTTGTGTTAAGCTACGTTGGTTCTTTAGGTACTTGGTATATGGCTGATGAGATGCTTGAGTTTTTTAAAGAATTATCTGATAAAATAGACAGTCATTTTTTAATTATCACAAAAGATAACGAGGAATTAGTTCATCAAGCGGCAGCAAAACATCAAGTACCTCTTGATAAATTAACTGTTATTTCTTCATCAAGAGTAGATATGCCTTATTACATTTCATTATCATCTGCCTCTTTATTTTTCATTAGACCTTCATTTTCTAAATCAGCATCATCTCCTACCAAAATGGGCGAATTATTATCTATGCAAGTTCCTATAGTAACAAATGCCGGTGTTGGCGATGTTGATAGTATTATTGATGAAACTAAGTGTGGAGTTATTGTTTCTGATTTTAACAAAAGAGAATATCAACAGGCGGTTTCTGATTTATTAGAAAATCGTAACTTGTACATGAGTAATACTGTTACAGCTGCTTCAAGCTATTTTTCTTTACAAGATGGTATTGAAAAATATGCAAGCGTTTATAACTCATTTAATTAAAATATTTTAAAATGTCAAATCAAACACCAACTATTATTGTTACCGGAGGCGCTGGTTATATTGGCTCTCATACTATTATTGAACTATTACAACAAACAGATTATATAATCGTTTCAATAGATAATTTCTCTAACTCAAATGCTGATACTTTTGATAGAATTGAATCTATCACAGGTAAACGCGTTAAAAATTTAAATGTGGATATTTGTAACCTAGAAGCATTAGAGTTAGCTTTTGGTACAATTAAAAATCCAATAGGAATCATTCATTTTGCTGCATTTAAAGCGGTGGGCGATTCGGTTAATATGCCTTTAACCTATTATCATAATAATTTGGAGTCGCTGATCAATCTTTTAAAAATTTCAGAAAAACTTCAAATCAAAAATTTCATCTTCTCTTCTTCTTGCTCAGTTTATGGTAACGTTGATAAATTGCCTGTAACAGAGGATACACCGTTTTCGAAAGCAGAATCGCCGTACGCGCACACCAAACAAATTGGAGAAGATATTTTGATTAATTACGTTAAAAGTAATCCCGCCTTTAAAGCCGTTTTGTTGCGTTATTTCAACCCTGTTGGAGCTCATAATTCAGGATTAAACGGTGAATTGTCAAAAGATAAACCAAATAATTTAGTGCCATTTATTACTCAAAGTGCTGTTGGGATATTACCTCCGTTAACTGTTTTTGGAGATGATTACGATACTCGCGATGGCTCTTGTATTAGAGATTATATTCATGTAAGTGATATTGCAGATGCTCATGTAAAAGCAATGAATTATGTGATTAATGATAATCAAAAAACAAATACGTCTATCTTTAATTTAGGAACAGGAAATGGAGTAACCGTATTTGAAGCAATTCAATCATTTGAAAAAGTGAGTGAACAAAAGTTGAATTATAAAGTAGGAGAAAGAAGAGCAGGAGACGTGATTAAAATTTATGCTAACAATAATTTAGCTAAGCAGGAATTAGGTTGGGATCCAAAAAATGGACTGGATGAAATGATGCTAAGCGCTTGGAAATGGCAATTGAATTTAGGTAAACAAAAATAATTTTATCTAAGTGGCTTTATAAATTCTAAATTCCTCTTTAAGCCTTTATACTTAGTACGTTTAACCGCGCTATGTTTAAATACTTTGTTAAATGTTTCCTCAGTCATTTCGTGCCATTCATTTGTACTAAAATTTAATAAACCAGTTTGGTTATTAAATTGAGCTTCGTGATGCGGTGTACTAAATCTGCTCCATGGACAAACATCTTGACAAACATCACAACCAAATGCCCAATTATCCATTTTGTTTTTAAATTCACTTGGGATCGCGTCTTTTAATTCAATGGTTAAATAACTAATGCATTTGCTGCCATCCACTATAAAAGGTTCTACAATGGCTTCCGTAGGGCAGGCGTCAATACATTTGGTACAGGTGCCACAATAGTCTTGTATAGGGCCGTCATATTCTAAATCTAAATCAATAATTAACTCTGCAATAAAAAAGAAAGAACCGTTTTGTTTATTAATGAGGTTGGCATTTTTTCCAATCCAACCTAAACCACTTTTCTTAGCCCAGGCTTTATCCAAAACTGGCGCACTATCTACAAAGGCTCTCCCGTTTACGTCGCCAATTTTTTCTTTTAGGGTATTTAAAAATTCTTTTAGTTTCTCTTTGATGACTTCATGGTAATCATAACCATAAGCATATTTCGAAATTTTTGGAGCTTCTGAAGTTTGTGTTTGTTCAGGATAATAATTGTACAATAAGGATACAACAGATTTTGCGCCTTCCACTAATAACGTAGGATTTAAACGTTTATCAAAATGGTTTTCCATGTATTCCATTTTGCCATGCATTCCCGCTTTTAGCCATGCCTCTAATTTAGGCGCTTCTTCTTCTAAAAATTCGGCTTTGCTAATGCCACAAAAATCAAAACCTAAACGTTTGGCTTCTTGTTTAATGATTTGAGTATGTTTAGTTTTTCCCAAATTATAATTCTAAATAATGGTCTACTGAATCTTTTAATAATTCTATTAATTCTGGATTCATGTAATTATATTCATCAGCAATATCAAGAATTATAATTTCTTTATCAATACAAGCTGATTCGAATTTTTCATTTAACCGTTGATTATGTTTTTTTCCATTGCAAAAATTATATCTGCCCAATTCACTAATTTTTCAGATATTTTAATTCTTGCGCTTGGTTCTGTTCCGGCTGATTTTAATGTTATTTTAGAATAATTTTTATAAATAGTTTCGGCTGTTAAACTTCTCCATTTATTTCTACTACATATAAAAAGCACATTCATAAAAGTTAGTCTTCAAACAATCCGCCCATTCTGCCTCTATAGGATTTTCCTAAGTGCTTATATGCTTTTTCAGTTGCTTCGCGTCCGCGCGGTGTGCGACTCATATAACCTTCTTGTATTAAAAAAGGTTCATATACTTCTTCAATTGTACCTGATTCTTCACCAACGGCTGTACTAATCGTAGTAATTCCAACTGGTCCGCCTTTAAATTTATCGATGATGGCTGATAAAATACGAATATCCATTTCATCTAATCCGTTTTTATCAACGTTTAAGGCTTTTAATCCATAAGTTGCAATATCAATATTGATAGTACCATCTCCTTTTATTTGAGCAAAATCTCTTACACGACGTAATAAGGCATTTGCAATCCTCGGTGTTCCTCGGCTTCTTCTGGCAATTTCGTAAGCTGCTTCATCAGCAATCTCTAAACCTAAAATAGCAGAACTACGTTGCACAATGCCTGTTAATACTTTACTATCGTAATAATTTAAACGCGATGTAATTCCAAAACGTGCACGTAATGGAGCCGTTAATAAACCACTACGCGTAGTAGCTCCAACTAATGTAAAAGGATTTAATTTTATTTGAACCGTTCTTGCGTTAGGTCCGCTATCAATCATAATGTCAATCTTGTAATCTTCCATAGCAGAGTATAAATACTCTTCTACTATAGGACTTAAACGATGAATCTCATCTACAAACAACACATCAAATGGTTCCAAATTAGTCAGTAAACCTGCTAAATCGCCTGGCTTATCCAATACAGGACCGCTAGTCACTCTTAAATTAACGCCTAAGTCATTTGAAATAATATGTGCTAAGGTGGTTTTTCCTAAACCGGGAGGACCGTGCAATAAAACATGATCCAAAGCTTCCTCACGCTGTTTAGCTGCCTGAACAAAGATGCGCAAATTGTCCACCACCGATTCTTGCCCACTAAAGTCGTTAAACTCCACAGGACGTAAGGCTTTTTCATAATCCTTATCAGTATTGGATAGTTTGTCGTTATTGGCGTCTAAATTCTCGTTCATTAGTGTAAAAGTACAAAATTAAAATATAGGCACCTGCTATAAATTGTAGCATTAATTATTTATGCCATTAATTACCACATAGCTGGCCCATGTTTTTTTGTGATTTTTGATTTTGGTGCCGCCATATAAAATATTTGATCAAACAAAATGAGTAGTTTAGGTGCTAATACAAATGAATTTAGTTTATTGCTCACATAATTGGTATTTCTTAAAGCTAGTCTGGCGCAAACATCCAAGCCTAAACCACACCAGCGAGTCATTTTATATTGTATTGTAATTCCTGGTTCATAAAACAATAATAAACGTTTTTTTGAATTAGTTATTTTTTCTCCATCATCATATCTTGTCCAATACATCCCAGTTCCCACCTGTATAGGCACACTCAACTGCCAACGTTTTGTTTTGTGAAATACAAAATCGGCGTAATAACATACATATCCGAACTTAAAAAAACTAGTTATTATTTTAGGTTTACCTAATTCATCTTTCACTATTTCTTTATCATAAACTGGGGTGTCTAGCCAACTGTAGCCTATGCCAACTCGCAATTTTCTCTTAAAGCTTATGCCTAACCTTACACCACTTACTTTTGTGGGCGAGTTATTCATAAACGAATAGCGAGATTCTAAACGAGCATCAATACTTGGACGCGAGTGTAAAAACACTTTAAAGGTGTCGAGAAATTGTCCCTTTGCAAAAAAGGAAAGTAAAACGAATATAATAATCGCATTAAATCTCACTACACAAAAATAACAGAGAATGATTGTTTATAAATCGATGTCTTAAAATTGTATTAACAGAGGATGTGTAGTAATTTTGTGAATATGAACGCTGCTTTTTTAGATACCCCCATTGGCTACCTTAAGGGTATTGGCCCACAGCGTGCGGAAGTATTGCAAAAAGAATTATTCATTTTTACTTATAAAGATTTAATAACACATTATCCTTTTAGGTATGTTGATAGAACGCATTTTCATAGTGTAAGAGAAGTAATTGAAGATTCGGCCTATTACCAGTTACGAGGACATATTACTGAAATTGATTTTGTAGGGGATAAACGTACCAAACGTTTGGTAGCTAAATTTAGAGATAGTTCAGGTGTCATTGAATTGGTTTGGTTTCAAGGAGCGAAGTGGATGGCGGAAAAATTAAAATCGAATGCAGAATATATAGTTTATGGAAAAGCCACTGCCTTTATGGGACGATTCAATATGGCGCATCCCGAAATTGATGTAGTGACTCCTGAATTATTAGTGAATCAATCTTCTTTTCAATCGGTTTATCATAGCACTGAAAAATTAAAGTATAGAAATTTAGATAGCGACGGAATCAGGAAATGCTTACAATTATTGACCATTCAACTCAATGAACAAAATATTCAAGAGTCCTTAACGCATTCTATCATTCAAGATTTTAATTTGTTCACAAAATTAGAAGCTTTAAAGCAAATTCATTTTCCTGATTCAAAAACGCTTTTAGAGAAAGCAAGATTCAGATTAAAGTTTGAAGAATTGTTTTATGTGCAATTAAAATTATTGCGTAGTAATTTGGTTAGGCATCAAATGATTCAGGGCTTTGTGTTTAATAAAGTTGGCGATGCTTTTAATAATTTTTACAATCATCATTTACCTTTTCAATTAACCAATGCGCAAAAGCGCGTGATGAAAGAAATTCGTGTGGATATGGGTTCGGGCAAACAAATGAGTCGTTTGGTGCAAGGTGATGTTGGAAGCGGAAAAACCTTAGTAGCTTTGTTAAGTATGTTGTTGGCCATTGATAATGGATTTCAGGCTTGTTTAATGGCGCCTACTGAAATTTTAGCTAAACAACATTTCGCTACCATTTCAGAATTATTAGAACCAATGGGTTTGAAAGTAGCTTTATTAACTGGTTCATCTAAAACAAAAGCAAGACGAGAATTACATACTGATTTACAATCAGGCGCTATTCATATTTTAATTGGAACACACGCTTTAATTGAAGATGTAGTTGTATTTAAAAATTTAGGATTAGTGGTTATTGATGAACAGCATCGTTTTGGAGTTGCACAACGTGGCAAAATGCATAAAAAAAACACTCAGCCTCCGCATGTTTTAATTATGACGGCTACGCCAATTCCAAGAACATTGGCTATGACTTTGTATGGTGATTTAGATACCTCTGTGATTGATGAATTACCTCCAGGCCGAAAACCAATTACAACGATGCATTTTATGGAAAGTCAGCGTTTGCGATTAATTGGTTTTATGAAACAGGAAATTGCCTTAGGGCGACAAGTTTATATCGTGTATCCATTAATTCAGGAAAGTGAAAAAATGGATTATCAAAATTTGCAAAATGGCTATGACGCATTGCTGGATGATTTTCCTGTACCTCAATATCAAATTAGTATTGTTCACGGTAAATTAAAACCAGCCGAAAAAGAATTTGAGATGCAGCGTTTTATTAAAAAAGAAACGCAAATTATGGTGGCAACAACCGTTATTGAAGTTGGTGTAAATATTCCTAATGCTTCTGTGATGGTTATTGAAAGCGCTGAACGATTTGGTTTATCGCAATTACATCAGTTAAGAGGAAGAGTAGGGCGAGGAGCAGATAAATCCTATTGTATTTTAATGACTTCTTATAAATTAGGCGCCGATAGCAAATTGCGAATGGAAACGATGGTAAGAACTAACGATGGATTTGAAATTAGCGAAGTAGATTTGCGACTACGCGGACCAGGAGACTTAGATGGAACACAACAAAGCGGAGTTTTAGATCTGAAAATAGCTGATTTGGCTCAAGATGGACAGATTTTGCAGCTGGCTCGCTCGGCGGCACAAGCTATTTTAAACGAAGACCCTAATTTAGCTAGTCAGGAGAACCAATTATTGTTGAATCAGTTACAGTTTCAAGGCAAAACAAGGAGTTCTTGGAGTAAAATTGGATAATTTGTTTATTTGAAAAAAAGCGTTATTTTTGATATAGTTAAAACTCTAAAAATGAAGACATTAGTTTTTATTTATATTTTCATCTTTGCAGGCTTATTCAAAGTACATGCTACTACTCCACAACCAAAGGTGCAACAACAACCTAAAGATTGTGTAAAGCACCCACAAATTGTTAAACCTCGTATTACTGAGAAAGTAGTTTCTAACAGCTCATTCAATAAAACAGAAAAGGTTGTTAAAACAACTGCATACAAAGGTGGCGGAAGTTCAATTACTCATTTTAGCGTATTAAATTTGATTAATTTCTTTTATACAAAAGACACTTTGGATAATTTACATGTGATGTAATTATCATGTTACGTTTTATTTTCTTTTTTTTATTTCTTTGTAACTCTCTATTTGCCTCAGATTCTTTATTTGTCAAGGTTCATTTTGTGTATGGTTCAAAACCAAAATCTGCTTTTAAAAAAATAGAAGCAAAACAATTTGGAGGCATTCATGGCGGGCATGTTTACCTTGAACTTGAAAATAAAATTATTAGCTATGGAACTAATAATGGTAAATGGCATATATTTCCACATAAAAGTAAAAGTGCAGGAAAATATCGAATTGATAAAGATTTAAAGTGGCATGGAGATACAGGTAAATTAAAAATCACAACAATTGTGATTCCAATAACAGAAGAACAGGTGTTGAAATTTAAAGAAACTGAAAAAAAATATTTCGAACAAACGCCTTACGATTATGCTTTTATAGGAATGCGCTGCGCCGCAGGCGCTTACGATGTATTGAGTAAAGCAGAGGTATGTAAATGCAAATCACGCTTTGGTGTTATCTCCAAAAATTTTTATCCTAAACGTTTGCGCGTAAAATTATTAAAGCGTGCACAAAAAGAAAATTGGCAAGTGCTGAGACAAGAAGGAAGAAGTACAAGAAAGTGGGAGAGGGATTAATTATTTTAAATCAAATAAATTTTCTATTCCAATATATCTGCTTACTGTATAACCTTCCGCATAATCTACATTAATTGCTCTTCCAAATAAGCTACCTTTTGATTTTACATATTCCAGGAAATTTTTAGTGGAAATTGGGGTTTCAGGCTCTTTTGAATTTGGATCAAAAAATTGAGATGAATAAGCAAAAATAGATTCCATTTTTTTATCCATGTGCGCCGTTATATCAACTACAAAATCAGGTTCAATAAAATGATCTTGAATGTAATGATACACCGCTTTTGGTCGCCATACAGCTTGTATTTTGCCGTCTTCTTTCGTTTCTACTTTCACTAAACCACTGTAAAAACAAGCGTCTTCTGTTAATTTAGCAGCTCGTCCATGGTCTGGATGTCTATCTGTAATAGCATTACATAATACAATCTCTGGTTGGTATTTGCGTATGATTCGAATGATTTCTTTTTGATGCGCTTCATTATTTTCAAAAAAGCTATCTGCCATCGATAGTTGTTCTCTGATAGAAAGTCCTAATATTTTGGCAGCATGGGTTGCTTCCTGCGCTCTTAGTTCAGCATTACCACGTGTTCCTAATTCGCCACGAGTTAAATCTAAAATGCCTACTGTTTTTCCTAAGGCAATATGTTTCAAAATAGTTCCTGATGCTGATAATTCAACATCATCCGGGTGCACGCCTATAGCTAATATATCTAGTTTCATTTTCTTTTATTTTTAGACCCGAAAGGTTTTAAAAACATTTCGGGTCTAAGTTATTTATTTTTATTGAATCTCTCCTTGTTTTCTTACAGTTACCCATTTCCCAGAAACGTGTGCCGTTACGCTATTATCATACATTGCTTCGCAGTTAACGCCTGGTAAATAATAAGTTCCATTGTAAGAAGCATTTAATAATACTTTAAATGTTTTAATAACACCAACTCCTAAATCAAAGTAAGAGTAAACTCTATCATCTCTAATATCTTGATAAGTTGGAACATCACCTTTGACGTAATTAATATTATCCAAACGTTGGTTGCGAATTTCCCATCCACTAGCAAAAATTTGCGATAAGGCTAAGTTGCGATACATACCTCTTAAACCTGGGTTTTTAATTGTCACCTCTGCCATAAAATCTGTTCCTTGTTCAAGGTTAGTCACATCAATTGGATTCCCGTTCAGCGTTTTGTAATTAACGATTAACTCTAAATTGCTAAACTTATCGGTTTCTGTTCCTGCTTTTGGGATACCTTGTTTTACAATACGTGCAAATAAATTACCATTACCTTTTACTGTTACTTTTATAGGTGTAGTGCTATTTGCATTTTTTAATGCTATCATCTTGAATTTAGTTTTTGAGAAATCAGAAACAGCAATGGTTTCACTTCCAATTTTCACATCTGCTGTTACGTTTGAATTAGCCCCATTTATTTTAGCATATTTGCTAATAGCCATTAAACAGTAAGCGGTAGATTGTGTATTGAACCAATATTCATTATTACCTAATTTGGTAGCTAATGCTATTACTTTTAAGAAGGCATTACTATTATCTTTCAATAACGTCATGGTTTCTAAAATCATGGCATCATCACGCTCTAAACTTCCATAGGTGTAATAATAATCCTGATAAGCTTTTGGCGTTGAAGGTACATTGTAAATCATTTTTTTAGCTACTTCTGATTGTCCTATTAAAGCATAAGCGGCCGATAAACGCCATTTAGCTTCATTAGATAAACTTGCTTTTTCTTTTAAACGATTCATCGCTCCTAACTCTGGCGCACCTGCTAAGGCTAGTGTATATAAACGATAGGCTTGTGTTAAATCTTCGCCATAGTAAGCGGTGTTTTTATTGCTTGTATAATTTTGTGCTTTTTGTTTTTGATAACGTTTCCAGTTATCTAATAAACCGTAAGGCAGTGAATAGCCTTTTGTTTTGGCTTCAATTAAAAAATGACCAGCATAATTGGTCCCCCATTCATCCGCCGAATTTAATCCTGGCCAGTAAGATAAACCACCGTTAGAAGTTTGGAATCCTTTCAATCGATTGATAGCAGATTTAGTAGCGTTATCAATAAATTTTTTCTGACCGTCACTTAGATCCGTAATGTCATTTAAATACAATCCTGCAAAAACAGAGGACGTTGTTTGCTCGACACAACCGTGTGGATATTGCACTAAATATTCTAAACGCTGCGATAAGTTAATAGATGGCAAAGTCGATAATTCAATAAAAGCTTTATTGGGTCCACTCATTCCAATTGGAGAGTAATTAATTGATAAGTTTTTATTAGATGTTAATACATACTCATCTGCATCTGTTACACTTGGATTATTGGCACGCACTGCTATTTCAATTGTTTCTGTTGCAGTTTCTCCTGCACCTTTTGCTACAATTTTAATTTTTGAAACTCCTAAAACATCTTTAATTTTTAATTTAAAGTTAATTACTTTATCTCCAACTGAACTAAAGCTTACGTTTTGCGTATTGCCTCCAATAGCCTCTGTGAATTTATCAGTAGTAATGGTTACGGTGGCATTTTTCACTTTTTTCTCCATGGCAAAAACCGTCACAGGTAAATCCACTTCTTCGCCTGGACCCAATACTCTTGGTAAGGTGGATAAAATCATTAATGGTTTGCGAACAGGAACTGCTTTTTCTGCGTTGCCATAAGCTCCTTGATAACCAGCAATTACCATCACTCTCACAGAACCTACATATTGAGGAATATTAATTTTATGCGTCGCCGTTTCTCCTTTCTTTAAATGAAATGGGCCTACAAAACGTACCATTGGTTTAAATCTTAAGGCACTGTTTTCTGGTTTATTATTTGTAGCATCATCACCACCAATCGATAAAATACGTGTCATGGCTTTACCAAATGCACCAATCACGTTATCATAAACGTCCCATGTTTTTACACCTAAGGCTTCTTTTGCGTAAAATGCTTTCCAAGGGTCAGGTGTTTTAAAGCGCGTTATATCTAAGAGGCCTTCGTCAACAATAGCTAAGGTATAAGCAATTTCTTTTCCGTTAGCTTCGCTTACTTTTACTATTTCATTACTTTCTGGTTTCCAAACAGCTTCTGTTTTTATCACTGGTTTTAAAATCGTGTGCTCATCTTTAATCATTAAAGATGCCACACCATACAAACGAATAGGTAAATCATTCGTTGTTTGAGCATGTGGCTGAATTAAATGCACAAACACATAAATATTTGGAGTCATTTCTTTAGTCACCGTAAATTCATATTCTGTAATGCCTTGTTTGGTATCAATCCATTTACTTAATAAAGTGCGACTTCCGTTTTCAATATTAATTAATGCTTTTCCACCTTGCGGACTAGGAATTAAAATTTTGGCTTTATCACCAACTTTATATTCGTTTTTATCTGTATTAACCGTTAATACATTGCTGCCTTCATTACCTTTAGGAGATTTACCTGCCCAACTTGGCCAGTCGATGAACACAACCTTTCCGCAGGCATGTCCACTTTCAACATCTTTCACATATACTAAATATCGTCCCCAAGATGGTTGGTTAACCCGTAATTTGAAATTTGCTTTTCCGTTTGATGAAGAAATAGATTCAGTATAAATAGGCTCGTGATAATTACTTCCGATGTATGAAGATAAATCTTGGTTGTAATTATCCCACCACCAACGCCAATCTAATTTATATACTTTTACTTCAATATTAGAACGCGAGGTTGCTTTTCCAAATTCATCAACAGTAGCTATCTCAACGTTGTGAGCAATATCGGTTTCTAAATATTGTTCACCATTTTTTGTAGCAGGAATTTTTACTCCCACATAATTTGTAAATGGCGAAACAGGAATGGTGAATCTATCTGTACTAAAAGAACCTCCTTCTTCAAATGCCCGAATAGTAAAGTTAGCTGTTAAAAAACCTGGCGCATCTTTGGTATCACTTAATTGAGAGTTAACAACTGTTTTACCGTTGTCATCAGTTCTTCCACTAAAAATAGTTTGTGTTTCTGAATAAAAATTTTGAGCAGGATTGTCAAAGGTAAATCCTTTGTAAGCTTTAAAAGTGGTTTCAATTTGAGAAAGTGACACATCAATTTTTGTTTCAAGATTTCTACCAGGTGCACCGTGTAACCAGTTAATGAATAAATCGCTATTCAAAGTTAAATCGCTGCTATAAATTTTATCTTTTTTGTAGTCCAAATTTATTTTCAAACGATTTGGCATAATCGTTTCAATACGAATATTTTTAGTGAAGACTGCACCACCTACTTTTACTTTTGCTAAATAAACGCCTGTTGGTGCAGAGCTTTCTGTTTTTGTTGTGAAATTGTAAAAACCATCGACGTGGTTTGTTCGCGTTAATTTTTGTACCACCTGTCCTTGTGGATTTATTAATTCCATGGACGCAGGATAGTTTTCAGGAAATGCTTTAGTTTTATTTTCTAATATAAAAGATAAAAACAAGCTATCACCTGGGCGCCATACGCCGCGTTCTCCATAAATAAATCCTTTGATTCCTTTTTGAACAATATCACCATCTACTTCAAATGAACTTAATGATAAGGAATTTCCATCATCTAGTTTTAAGTAGGTACGTTCTTGCCCACGTTTGGCAATTAATACAAATGGTTTTTGTTTGGTTTCTAAAACGGCAGTTCCTTCAGCATTAGTTGTGACTTGTTTTAATTTTTGTTGTTGGTAATCATATGCCTCAATAGTAACATTTCCTAATGGCTTAGTAGTAATTAAATCCGATGTAAATACATTGATTTTTCCGTCATTACCACGTTTAGCAATTAAACCAATGTTAGTAGCTAAAATATTTCGGGTAACCGATTTGTTATTGTAGAAAGCTCTTGAGCAAGGATTCTCTCTTTCTGAATAATCATAGTAATATCCTTCATCATAATAATCATCATAATAGCTGTAATAATCCCATTCTTTTTCATCATCATTTGCTTCAGAGTCAACATACACATCTTCTTCAGATGAGCTTGTATCGCTTTGGCAATTGTATGTAGAATAATTACGATTAAAACTTATGCGAACATTGTACAAGGCACCAGGTTCTGCTTTAATTAAAGACGATAAATCAATGGAATAATTATTCCATTTGTTACGAGTTGGAATACCATTATTTTGCAAAGCAATTTTCTTTTTAATAATTAATTTCCCTACACGGCGCAATTCCTGACTACCTTCTAAATTATTGATTTGTAAAAATTGCAACATGTTGTTTTCGTATACACGAGTAATACGAATATCAACGGCATTTAAGTTAACGGCTTCAAAAGGAAAAATTAATCCGCTAGAGTTTGGCAGAATAACTCCCTTACCAACTAAACGAACACTTGGTTTTAAATCTTCAAAAAATAAATTATAAACGATTGCTTCTTTTAAATGTTTGCCTTCATAATTTTTTACGCCATTACTAATATTCAATTCACGACTATCCACTAAACGTTCGTTTGTGTAAATTTTTATGGAATTATTTTCAATTAAATACGTGAGTTTGGATTCTTTAACGGGTAACTTTTCGTTATTAGCTTCTCCATACTCATTGTAGTTAGTTGTTGTTGTTCCATTGGGATTATTGATTGAAATTAATCCATCCAAATTTTGATTTGGATCTATTCTATCAGAAAATTGAAGGGTTATAAATTGATCAGGCTCATTGTTGATTAATACATTTAATAAGGTAAATTCTGTAGCATTTGGTATGGTAATTTCCTCACTGTCTTTTTCTGCAGATCCAATAGATTCACCATTATAAGAAAGCGTTACATTTCCTTTTCCTTTTACTACATTATTAATAATAAAATGATGTGTGGTTGAATTCTCGTGCAACCATTTTATTTGTAAGGAACTTGAAGCTTGTGATGCTTGTGTTGTTTTCTCTACTAATAAATTATCAGCATAATCGGATGTTGTTAAGGTTCCTTCAATTTGCAGCGTATTATTCTCTCCCGCTTTGTATTCATCAATGGTAATTTCCATTGCCTGCTTTAAAGTAGCAAATTCAAATTCAAATTCTTTTAAATCGTCACTAACGCTTAGCACGTTTCCTAAATGAAAACTCGCCTTGTAAGTTTGATTGCTGTTTAATTTTGTAGCAGGTTTAAACTCAATTGTTTTTTTATCAATCCAAGTTAACTTCCCTTCAATACTTGGACTAAAATCAAATAAATTATTGTCTACTTCTTTTCCTACTTCAATTTCAGCCGTTGTTTCTTCTTGCAGTACAATTAAAATTTTACTTTCTACCGAAACGTACCCAGCAGTATATGCCGAGATATATTCTTTGTAGGCAGGATTAATAAATCCTGAATCATTTTTTGCAGACGACGACGAATAATAAGTTAATCCACAAATGGATAGTGCTGTGATAAAGAACACAGCAAAAATTGATTTTATTGACATAGTTTTTGGGAGATTTAATACAAAATTAAGTAAAAAAACCACTCTTAAACAAATTTTAGGAAAAGTTTGTTTTAAATCCCTTTTTTGCACTTTAAACCTCTAAAACACTGATTTTTTTGTTTTTTGCAGCCTTACACAATATTATAAAATATCCTTCGTTATTTAACATATAAACCCCTAAAACTGCCTATGCAAAAAACTTCTACTCTTGTTTCTACAATTTTAAAAACCACTACAAACAAGCAACAAACTAACAGTTTTGTTGATGAACCCGTGCCATCTGACTCAATAATTCAAAATATCCTTAACTATTCAAAATCTTTGTCCATACAAAAATCAAAATCTGTTGGTTTTATTGAGGTTGTAGCGAGTTAATAGGTAATTAACCATTTGTTTATCGAATAAAATTTGTGTAGTAGCGATATTCCATTATTTTTGCGTTCTACATTATTTTATAACAATGGCTCAATTTGAATTAACAATGCCCAAAATGGGCGAAAGTGTTGCAGAAGCAACTATTATTAAATGGACTAAAAACGAAGGAGATTCAATTAAAATTGATGAAACCGTTTTGGAAATAGCAACTGATAAGGTTGATTCTGAAATTCCCTCGCCGTTTGAAGGAAAGTTAATTAAAAAGTTATTTAACGAAAATGACGTTGTACAAGTAGGTGCCGTTATTGCTATTATCTCTTCAGATGCGACAGCTTCTGTTGCAGAAACTCCAAAAACAGTAGCTCCAACTCAACTAACAACTACTCCAATAGCTACAACTCCACTAGCAACTGCCGAAAACGTTGATTTTTCTGGTTCTGATAAGTTCTATTCTCCATTAGTGAAAAGTATTGCTAAAGAAGAAGGTATTTCTTTATCTGAATTAGAGTCTATAAGAGGAACAGGGCAAGAAGGAAGAGTAACAAAAGCAGATATTTTAGCGTATTTACCAAACAGAAATAAACAAACTACAACAACTGTTGCAGCAGCTGAAAAAGCTGCTCCGTTAGCCAATGCAACTAAATCGACAGTTGGTGTCCCAGATAATACAGTTTTAGTTCAACGTCCTGCAGTATCTGTAGGTGCTGGCGACGAAATTATTGAAATGGATCGTATGCGTAAAATCATTGCCGATAACATGGTAATGAGTAAGCATGTTTCTCCGCACGTTACTTCTTTTGTTGAAGCAGATGTTACCAATATGGTAATGTGGAGAGATAGAGTGAAGAAGGATTTCGAAAAGAGAGAAGGAGAAAAAATTACGTTTACTCCTTTATTTATTGAGTGTGTAGCAAAAGCAATTAAAGATTTCCCTTTAATCAATGTATCTGTTGACCAAACAGGAACAAAAATCATTAAACGTAAAAATATTAATATTGGTATGGCAGCAGCTTTACCATCAGGTAATTTAATTGTACCGGTGATTAAAAATGCTGACGAGAAAAATTTAGTTGGGATTACAAAAAATGTAAATGATTTAGCAACTAGAGCTCGTGCCAACAAATTAGCTCCAGATGAAATTCAAGGAGGTACATTTACTTTAACAAATGTAGGTGGTTTTGGTAACGTGATGGGAACTCCTATTATTTTGCAGCCTCAAGTAGCTATACTAGCTGTTGGTACCATTAAAAAGAAACCAGCTGTGATTGAAACTCCTCAAGGAGACGTTATTGCTATCAGACATTTTATGTTCTTGTCGCTATCTTATGACCATAGAGTAGTTGATGGTTCATTAGGAGGTTCTTTCTTAAGAAAAGTAGCCGATTATATGGAACAATGGGACACGACAAGAGTTTCGTAAATCTTATTTAAACGATAAAAAATTCCGCCTTAAAAGCGGGATTTTTTATCGTTTAAATTGTGGTTTTTGTCTAAAATTATGCTAATTTTGTTGACTTGTTAAACAAAATCAGATGAAGAAGTTTTTTTTATTTATTATCACCACGCTTTTTACTTTTAATGCTTTAAAAGCTCAATTGCCATCAGGAAGTTATACCGACTACATGAAAGAAGGAATGTTTTTAGTTGGAGAAGAAAACTACGATATGGCTTTGAGAAATTTTCTGGAAGCGTATAAGCAAGATTCTTCATCCTCTAATGTTAATTTCAATGTTGGGTTTTGTTATTTAAATTCATCTAATAATAAAGTTTTAGCAGAGGGTTATTTAGCTAAGTCTTTAAAAGATATTTCTAATAATTACCAAATTGATAATCCAAACGAAAAATCAGTTCCTCCTTTAGCTGTTTTCTACTACGGTAAGGCCTTACATATCAATTATAAATTTGATGAAGCTCAAATTCAATATGATAATTTTTTGAATAGATATGCAAAGGATAAAACAACTAAGGATGATGTAGTATACTTTAAAGCACAAAATGAATTTGCTAAAGAATTAGTAGCTGCACCTATTAATGTTAAAATTCAAAACTTAGGCGATAGTATTAATAGCGAGTTTCCTGATTATAGTCCTGTATTAAGTGCTGATGAATCTAGTTTGATTTATACAACAAGAAGAAATACTGGAACTGGTGGAGAAAGATTACAAGATGGACAATACTATGAAGATATTGTGATTTCATACAAAGATGCAAACGGTGTGTGGTCTACTCCTAAATCTGTTAGTCAAAATATTAACACAGCAGGACATGATGCTTCTATAAATTTAACAGCTGATGGACAAACATTAATTGCCTTTAGAGATGATAGTGGCGATGGTAATGTTTACTTTAGCTCTTGGGATGGAAAGGATTGGAGCCCTTTACAAAGTTTTGGTTCCGACATTAACTCTAAGTATTGGGAATCTCATGCTTGCTTGAGTGCGGACAATAATACTTTGTATTTTGTTTCTGATCGTCCAGGTGGATATGGCGGACGTGATATTTACCGTTGTGTAAAATTACCAAATGGGGCATGGAGTAAAGCTTTAAATGTTGGACCGACAATTAACACGAAGTATGATGAAGATGGACCATATATTCATCCAGATGGTTTGACTTTAATATTTGCTTCCTCTGGTCATAAATCGATGGGCGGTTTTGATATTTTCTTTACAACTATCGAAGAAGATAAAAAATTTGCAGAACCAGTAAACATGGGCTACCCAATTAATACAACAGATGATGATGTGTTTTTAGTGACGTCTCCTGATGGAAAGCGTGGTTATTTTTCTTCTTCAACAGATGGTGGAAAGGGGGCAAAAGATATTTATATGATGTCTATCCCAGATGCTAAAGAAAAACCTTTAGTGTTATTTAAAGGTGCTATATTAACTGAAAATGGCCAAAAATTACCAGATGATATTTTAATTGTTGTTACAAATAAAGAAACAGGTGAAGTAGTAGGTAATTACAGGCCAAAAGAAAATGGAACATTTGCTACGATTTTAGCACCAAATAAAAATTATAACTTCTCTTATCAAATAAATGGGCAGGAATTTTATAATGAAGATATCTATGTTTCAAGTGATTTAGCATATCAAGAAATTAAAAAAGAAATTAATTTAGATCCTGTAAACTTATTAGCAAGTACAAAGTCAAAAGGTATTGTTTTAAATACAGTTGTTTTAAATAATGCAATAGATAAACAACCTGTTGCAAATGCTAAAATCACATTAACACAAAAAGGTGGAACAGACACTGATTTTGATGTTGACGCAAATGGCAAGAAAGACGCTACTCCTTTGGAGGCAGATAAGTTATATACATTGGTTGCTGAGGTGAATGGCAAAAAATCAAAAGTTAGTTCTTTTAATACAGTTGGCGTTAAAGGCAGTAAATCTATTACACAAGTATTGTATTTAGATGACTCTCAAGTGGCCGTTAAGGGCGGAGATAATGCAGATTATAAACCAAATGTAGCTTGCGGTTCACCTGTTAAGTTCAAACAAAATTTTGGTTATAACGTAAATGACATTGATGAGAAAAAGGACTGGGAAGTTTTAGTTGACGCTATTGTTAGTAAAACTAAAGAGTGTAATCCTACAGTAAAAATTATTTCAAGTGCATCACAAGTTCCTACTAGATTATTTAGCAGTAATAAAGAATTAGCTAAGTCAAGAGCTTCTAAAATGGAAGATAAAATTAGAGCTGCTGTTACCGCTAAGGGCGGAGATGGTAGTAAAATTAGTTTTGTAAAAATAGCTGCTGTAAGAGGTCCGGTTTATGAGTCTGATTACAAAAACACTAAAAAATACGGGCCATTCCAATATGTTCGTGTCATTGCTAGATAATTTTAATTAAAATATCACATAAAAACACCGGACTTATATAGTTCGGTGTTTTTGTTTTAATACCTTTGTAGGCTATGCAAAAAGAATGGTTTTCATCGTGGTTTGATACTCCATATTATCATACACTCTATAAAAATAGAGATTATGAAGAAGCTTCTTTGTTTATTGATAATGTCTCCAATTTTTTAAAAATAAAACAAAGTACCGTTTGTTGGGATTTGTGTTGCGGAAAAGGAAGGCATAGTATTTATTTGAATAAAAAAGGTTTTAGAGTTATTGGAACCGATTTATCAGAACAAAGTATTTGCGAAGCCAACGATAGTGCTAATGAAACCTTAGAATTTTATCAGCATGACATGCGAAAGTTGTTTCGTACGAATTACTTTGAAGTTGTGTTTAATTTGTTTACAAGCTTTGGCTATTTTGAGAAAAGAGAAGATGATTTACACGTGTTTGATTCCGTTCAAAAAGCATTAAAATCAAATGGCTTATTTGTATTTGATTACCTGAATTCGGAATATGTGAAAAGTAGGATGGTTGAATGGGATAGTAAAACCATTGATGGCATTACTTTTAATATTTCTAAAAAAATAGAAAATAACACTATTATTAAAAGCATTGACTTTACTGATAAAGGAGAATTGTTTCATTTTGAAGAAAGAGTGAAGCTATTTGATAAAACCTATTTTGAAGATTTAGCAAAAGAGTGTAACTTAACCATATTAAATACTTTTGGAAATTATCAATTACAAGAATTCGATGTAAACATATCACCACGTTTAATTTTAGTATTACAAAAAAAATGAGTCTTTGGTTATTAACGATATTATTGTCTTTGCCTGTTTTAGTTACAGGTTTTATATTCTTGTCATTAAAAATTAAGACTCAAAACTTACGTTTTTTATTAGCCTTTAGTGCAGCTTATTTATTTTCTATATCTGTGACTCATTTATTGCCTGAATGCTACGAAGGAACTAATGCAAAAACAATAGGCTTATTTATTTTAGTCGGATTTTTTATTCAAATTTTATTGGAATATTTTAGTACAGGTATTGAGCATGGCCACACGCATGCGCACTCTCATTCTTGCGAAAAGCATTTGCCTTTGGGTATGATTATCGGATTGTATTTACATTCGTTGTTAGAGGGCCTACCAATTTATCAGAGTGGAATTATTCAAACACATGCTCAAGCGGTATTTTCAACGCAAGAATCTTTGGTGTTTGGTATTACCATTCATAATATACCTATTGCCATTGCATTTGTAACATTGTTGTTGGAACATAAAACTTCTAAACTAAAAACGGTTTTATTGTTATTAGGTTTTGCATTAATGGCGCCATTAGGTTGTTTAATTAGTTATGTATTAAATTCGGTAGGGGTTCAAAATTACGACGGTTTCTTGAAATTATCGTTTGCGGTGGTGATTGGTATTTTTCTTCATATTTCAACGGCTATTATGTTTGAAACGGGAGAAAATCACAAGTATAATCTCGCTAAAATTATGTCGATGATTGCTGGCGTATTTTTAGCCGCATTAATTAGCTAAATAAATTAGTCAATTTGGCAATGAGTAAATTTGACAATTAAAACATAAAGACAAATAATTCTAATATCAAATTAAACTAACATTGTCTCAAACAACACATAACTATTCTCAAACAACATTATTTATAGATGTCATTGTTCCGCTATCCGTAGCTAATAAATTTACTTACCGTGTTCCAAAAGAAATGAACGAATTTATCGCTGTTGGTAAACGTGTGATTGTTCAGTTTGGTAAAACAAAATTTTATACCGCCGTTGTTTACAATGTTCACAACAATCCACCAAAAGATTATGCGGCTAAATATATCGATTCTATTTTAGATGACGAACCCATTGTAACCTCTGCTCAGTTGCTATTATGGGATTGGATTTCGCACTATTATGTGTGCAATCCTGGCGATGTGATGAACGCCGCTTTGCCAAGCGGATTAAAGTTAAGTAGTACATCGCATATTACCATCAATCCAGATTTTAGTTTGGATGAAATGCCATACGATTACTTTACAGAAAAAGAACATGCCGTTTTAGAAGCATTAATGGTAAATGCCTCTTTAAGTTTTGAAGATGTGAGCGTGATGCTGTCTTTAAAAACGGTTCAAGTTTTTATTAGCAAATTAATTAAAAAAGGTGCCATCGTTATTTACGAAGAAATTAAAGATAAATACAAACCAAAACTCGTTGATTATATTGGTGTTAATCCAAGTTTACTAAATAACGAATTGAAATTAAAAGAAGTGTTAGATACGCTTGAGAAAAAAGCATTCAAACAAGCGGAGGTTTTATTATCGGTATTACATTTATTAAAATCAGATGAAACTGCAAAGCAATTAGGTTTAGTTAGAAAATCAGTTCTCTTAAAAACCTTTGATAGTGCTGCGATTAAAGGCTTAGTAAAAAAAGAAGTGTTGATTGAAACGGAACTAGAAACGAGTCGTTTGTTATTTGACAATAAAGAAAAAACAAACAAGACATTAAATGATTTTCAAGTACAAGCTGTAAAAGATGTTGAGCAACAGTTCGAAACCAAGCAAGCCGTTTTGTTGCATGGTGTAACTGGTTCTGGTAAAACAGAAATTTATTCGGAGTTAATTAATAAAGTTATTGCTCAAGGAAAGCAAGTCTTGTATTTGGTTCCTGAAATTGCTTTAACAACACAACTAATCAATCGTATTAGAGCGGTATTTGGAAACTCGGTTGGTATTTATCATTCTAAGTTTAGTGAAAATGAACGTGTAGAGATATGGAATTCTATTTTGCATGAAGGCGATAATAAATTAGACGCTAAACATTTTAATATTGTTTTAGGAACACGGTCAGCATTGTTTTTGCCATTTAATAATTTAGGATTAATTATTATTGACGAAGAACATGATAATTCATACAAGCAACAAGATCCTGCGCCTCGCTATCATGCAAGAGATGCCGCGATGTATTTAGCTAATTTGCATAAAGCAAAAGTATTACTAGGAACTGCCACACCATCGTTTGAAAGTTATTATAACGCACTTCACAATAAATTTGGATTGGTGCGCATTGCCGAACGTCATGGTAACGCAAGTTTACCAACCACTGTTGTGTGTGATTTAAAAAAAGAGAATCAACAACATCAAAATAAAGGTATTTTCTCCCATCAATTGGTCACAGCTATTACACAAGCTTTAGCTAAAAAGGAGCAAGTTATTTTATTTCAAAACCGTAGAGGTTTTGCTCCTTATACCGAATGCACGAGTTGTAATTGGATACCGCATTGCACGCATTGCGATGTGGCTTTGATTTACCATAAACAAACTAATAAATTAAGTTGTCATTATTGTGGTTATACCATGCAACCTCCCTCAGCTTGTGGCGCTTGTGGAAATAACAATTTGAAATACAAAGGGTTTGGTACGGAGAAAATAGAAGAAGAAATTGAAATATTATTCCCTTCGGCTAAAGTAGCACGTATGGATTTAGACACGACTCGCAGTAAATATGCATACAAGCAACTCATTGATGAATTTGAATTAGGGAACATTGATATTTTAGTAGGGACACAAATGGTTACCAAGGGCTTGGATTTTGATAACGTCAGTGTGGTTGGAGTTTTAAATGTAGATAGCGTTTTAAATTTTCCTGATTTCCGTTCCTACGAAAAAGCATATCAATTAATTGTGCAAGTAAGTGGTAGGGCAGGGCGTAAGGATAAAAAAGGAACTGTGTATGTACAAACTAATCAGCCCGAACACGCAGTAATAAACCATGTGTTAGCAGATAATTATTTGCAGTTTTATCAATCACAAATTAATGAGCGAGAGCAATTTCATTACCCACCTTTTACGCGTGTTATTGAATTGTCTGTGGTTTCAAAAGATGTTGTAGTGGTGAATGATATCGCACAACAACTAGCAAACCAACTCAAACCTTTATTTGGTGGTATGATGTTAGGACCTGAATTCCCTTTAGTAGCTAAAATAAAAGACCAATACCATAAACGCATTCTCTTAAAAATAAACCGAGAATATTCTCCAACACAAGTGCGTAATTTATTGAAACAGGAAATAGATACACTTCAATACAACAATAAAAAAAGTATTTACCGATTGCAGTTAGATGCGGATCCGGTTTAATTAAAAAAAATCCCGAAGTGCTCTTCGGGATTTTTTCAAATACAATGAGGCTTCGACTCCGCTCAGTCTCACAAAACTTATAAAGTTCCTCTTAAAGCTTGCTCTCTTTCTATTGATTCAAACAACGCCTTAAAGTTACCTGCCCCAAAACCTTTAGCGCCCATACGTTGTATGATTTCGTAAAATAAAGTTGGTCTATCTTCTACTGGCTTAGTAAATATTTGTAATAAGTAACCTTCTTCATCCGCATCCACTAAAATAGATAAACGTTGAAGTTCTTTAATGTCTTCTTTCATTATATCCATGTGCACTCCTAATCTACGTGGAATATCATCATAGTATGCTTGTGGTGGTGGTGGTAAAAACTCTACACCACGTGCTTTTAAATCAGCAACCGTTTTAATAATATCATCTGTTGCTAATGCTAAATGTTGCACACCAGCACCTTCATAAAAATCAATGTATTCCTCAATTTGAGATTTCTTTTTTCCTTCAGCTGGTTCGTTAATTGGAAATTTAATTCTACCATTTCCATTACTCATTACCTTACTCATTAAAGCTGAGTACTCAGTTGTAATTTGTTTGTCATCAAACGTTAAGAAGTTAACGAATCCCATTACATCTTCATACCATTTTACGGTAGCATTCATTTGGTTCCAACCTACGTTACCCACCATATGATCAATAAATTTTAAACCAACAGCTGCAGGATTGTAATCACTTTTCCATTCTCTAAATCCTGGTAAAAATTCTCCTTTGTAGTTTTTACGCTCTACAAACATGTGAACTGTTTCTCCGTAAGTATAAATACCTGCGCGCACTACCTCGCCATGTTCATCTTTTTCTACAACTGGCTCCATGTAAACTTTAGCGCCACGCTTTACAGTTTCTTCAAACGATTTACGAGCATCTTCAACCCATAAAGCTATTACCTTAACACCATCACCATGTTTTTTAACATGCTCACCAATTGGTGAATCGCTTGTTAAAGCAGTGGTTAAAACTAAACGAATTTTATCTTGTTTTAAAACGTAAGATACTCTGTCTTTTAAGCCAGTTTCTAATCCAGCATAGGCATATGATTGAAAGCCAAATGCTGTTTTATAATAGTGAGCCGATTGTTTGGCGTTGCCTACATAAAACTCAACATAATCCGTTCCTAATAAAGGCAAGAAATCTTGCGCTCCTTCAAATATTTTTTCTAATCCGTATTCTACGTTTTTTATTTCTTTTGCCATATAGTTTTAATTTGGTAATTAGCTGATTTGGTAATTAGCTAATGGGTTTAACTTGTTATTTAATAATTATTTTTTTGTTTTTGATGTTTCTATTATTTTGTTTAATATTTTAATAATACTGCTTAATTTCATTAGTTCATCTGAAGTATCTGGGTATTCTTTCGAGTGCTTGCAGAGCATCAGCCAGTATTCAGTTTCATCTGCCTCCTTTATTGCAATTTTCATTTTATGAATAAAGTCTGCTTTACTTTCTGCATTCTGAGCTTCTTTTACATTAGCGCCTATACTTGTACCACTTCTGAATAATTGATTACTTAAATTGTATTTTTTTAATTTATTTAATGTTTCTGAAAATACTATAATGTTCAAAGAAAATTCAAAAGTAAGATTTATAATTAAATTATCTTTATATCTGGGATTTTCTGACATTTCTTTTTTTGGTAATTTAAACTATCTCATTATCTAAACAACACATCATCTCATTATTATTCCACCCAACTTTTATAATATTTTCCATCATCAATTCCCATGGCATCTTCCGTTACCATTAATGGTCTAAAGGTATCAACCATTACCGCTAATTCTTGAGTAACGGTTTGTCCGATACTACGTTCCATTGCACCAGGTGCCGGACCGTGAGGAATGCCTTTCGGATGTAAAGTAATATGCCCTTGTTCAATATTATTACGGCTCATAAAATCACCGTCAACATAATATAATACTTCATCGCTGTCAATGTTACTGTGATTGTATGGAGCAGGAATTGATTGAGGGTGATAATCGTATAAACGAGGAACAAATGAACATACTACAAATGTTGAAGTTTCAAATGTTTGGTGCACTGGTGGTGGTTGATGCACACGGCCTGTAATTGGTTCAAAATTATGAATGCTAAATCCGTAAGGGAAATTGTAACCATCCCAACCAACCACATCAAAAGGATGAGTAGCATAAACTATTTCGTGTATCATTCCTTCTTTTTTGATCTTGATGATAAAGTCACCTTTCACATCGTATGTTTCAAGTTCAGTTGGTAATTTAAAATCACGCTCGCAAAATGGCGAATGTTCTAATAATTGACCTGATGAACTTTTGTAACGTTTTGGAGTGTAATATGGCGCAAATGATTCCACGTAAAATAAACGGTTATCACTTGTTTCAAATTCTATTTGGTAAATCATTCCTCTCGGAATAATTAAATAATCACCATACTCAAAATTAATATTACCTAAAAAGGTTCTTAATTTCCCTTTTCCTTTATGAACAAAAATGAGTTCATCAGCGTCTGCATTTTTATAAAAGTAGTTTGTTAAACTTTCGGTTGGTGCGGCTAAACCAATATGACAATCGCTGTTTAGTAAAACCGTTTTTCTACTTTCTAAAAAATCGGCAGTTGGTTTTATATCAAAACCTTTTAATAAAAGCGATTTAATATTTTTATCAATCGCAATTTTTGGTTGAACCGAGTAACTTTTTAAAATCTCTTTTACTTGTGTTGGTCTATGAACATGGTAGGATAAGGTGGAATGTCCGTTAAATCCTTCTGTCCCAAATAATTGCTCATAATAAAAATTGCCTTTCGGAGATTTAAATACGGTGTGTCGTTTTTGAGGAATATTTCCTAAGTGGTGATAAATTGGCATAAAATCGTTTATTTAATAAGTGTTGCTTTTACATGAACTGTTTCGTCCATTTTAAGAACTTGATCGGTGGCCGCTGTTGCATCAAAAGTGGCAACAACTCTAAATTGAATGTTATCTTGAAAAATATAATCTTTAATATTTACATCTTGTAAATCCATTGCAACCGCTGTTACGCCCGAAGGAATATTTGTTTTGCTTGCAACCATTTGTTCGCCTACACCAGATGCTTTAATATATAGGGTTAACGATTTTAAAAAATCTAAATTAGCTCCAGCTCCCGAAACAGAAATGTTGAACTTAGTCATTTTAATTTGATCAATTAAGTTCTTTGCTGTTCCTTCGGCACTAAATTTTGCAGCTTGTTGCGTTGGAACATTAGGACTTGTAAATTCAACTGTAGTTGGGGTTAAAGACGGATTACTAACGGTCATACTAGCCGAAGGAATAGTTAAGTTGGTTGAGTAATTGATATCAAACTCAGTTAACTTGGCAGCTTCTTCTTTTTTACAAGAAACTCCAAATACGAGTAAAGCAATTAAAAAAGAAAAACTAATTATTTTTTTCATTATTGACGGGTTTAAATTTTATTTAAAGATAAATTATTTTTTATAATCTCAGCTAAATTCGGCCGTAATCTACTTTTATAGACTGATAAAGATTCTTCTCCTTTTTTAATTCGGCCTTTCCTTAATTCTCGTTGCATTTCAATAGATAAAGATGCTATTTCCTGACATTTAGGAGTACAACATCCTTGCATTTTTTTAGTACAATCATCACACTGAATAAATAATAAGTGACAATCATCATTTTTGCAATTCACATGTGTATCACATGCTTTGCCGCATTGATGGCAGTTTGATAAAATATCTTCGGTAATGCGCTCTCCAATGCGTTCATCAAATACAAAATTAATTCCTCTAAATTTACTTTCTAAACCTTGCTCTTTTACTTCTTTAGCATATTGTATAATGCCACCTTGCAGGTGATTCACATCCTTAAATCCTTTATGTTTTAAATATGCACTTGCTTTTTCACAACGGATGCCACCAGTGCAATACATAATCACTTTTTTGTCTTCCTGGCCTTTTAAATGGTCAACTACCAAAGGTAATTCCTCTCTAAAAGTATCTGCATCAGGGCAAAAAGCTTTATCAAAACGGCCAACTTCGCTTTCGTAATGGTTACGCATATCCACCACAATGGTATTTGGATTTTCAATGGCTTTATTAAAGTTTTCAGCGTTTAGGTATGTTCCTGTATTTGCTGCATCAAAGGTGGGGTCATTAATGCCATCGGCAACTACTTTTTCTTTTACTTTAATAATGAGTTTGTAAAAAGATTTTCCATTACCATCAACGGCAATTTTAAATGGTACATTATTAAAGCGCTCATCTTTATATAATTGTGCTACAAAGTTATCCCAATTACTTTTTGGTAAATTCATTTGAGCATTAATTCCCTCATGAGCTACATAAATTCTACCAAAGCAGTTTAAATTGGTCCATTGAATAAATAAATTATCACGTAATTCTTTGGGATCCTCAATTTTAACATATCTGTAAAAAGAGAAAGTAATACGCTCAATTTTTTCTTGAGCTAAACGAACTTTTAGCTCGTCTTTGTTAATACGGTTTCTTAATTCTGGCATTTTCATGTGAAAACATTATTGTTTTTTTATAGCCACATGGTATATTCATCATCCTTATTATCAGATGTTTTTGTTTATATGATGAATAGTTCATAATAGATATAATTGCAGGTTATACTATATTTAATTAGCTAATTAACACATTGTCTAATTGTCTAATTATTCTTACGTTTGCAAAGGTAGTAAAAAACCAAAAACGTAGATAAAAGAATTCATTGCATTTAGTAGGTCAGAACTCAAAACACATTAATATGATGTACAATAACGAAGATAAGATTTTAATTGTTGGTGCCGGTGGGCAAATTGGTATTGAATTAACACAAGAATTAAGCTTGTTATATGGTTCAAGTAACGTAATTGCCGCAGATTTAAAGCCAATTCCTGCTTTAGACAATAATCCTTTTGAAACATTGGATATATTAGATAAAGACGCAATTTTTAATGTGGTTAAAAAACATTCCATTTCTCATGTGTATTTATTAGCAGCTTTATTATCGGCTACAGGCGAGCAAAATCCTATGTTTGCCTGGAAATTAAACATGGAAGGCCTTTTTAATGTATTAGATTTAGCTAAAGAAAAACATATTTCAAAAGTTTATTGGCCAAGTTCTATCGCTGTTTTTGGACCAACAACGCCAAGAATTGATACACCCCAATATACAGTGATGGAACCTTCAACGGTATATGGGATTAGTAAACAAGCTGGCGAGCGTTGGTGCGAGTGGTATTTTCATAAATTTGGAGTAGATGTGAGAAGTTTACGCTATCCTGGTTTAATTGGATGGAAATCGGCACCTGGCGGAGGAACAACAGATTATGCAGTACATATTTTTCATCAAGCCTTAAAAACGAAAACTTACGAGTGCTTTTTGAGTGAAGACACCGCTTTACCCATGATGCACATGGAAGATGCTATCAGAGCAACTATCGAAATTATGCATGCCCCAGCCGAAAATATCAAAATAAGAGGTGCCTACAACCTAGCAGGAATTAGTTTTACCCCAGCCCAAATAGCAGCAGAAATCCAAAAACACATCCCTGATTTTACAATTTCTTACAAACCAGATTTCCGTCAAGCGATCGCAGATAGTTGGCCTCAAAGTATTTTGGACCATGAAGCCAAAAATAATTGGAATTGGTCGGCTAAATACAACCTTTCGTCTTTAGTGGCCAATATGTTACAAAATTTGGCATAAAAAATGCTAAATATACTGTAACTATTTTTTTACTATAAACGTACAAAGATTGTGAGGTTTAAACAAATTAGATAATCATCGATGATTTTGGCAGTTTTGTCTAATTTTTGAAATAAAGTACAAAATTTTTACATAATTTAGTAGAAGATATTCACCTATGAAAAAAATTTATTTAATCCTGGTTTTCTTGGTTTCTCAAATAAGCCATGGTCAGTCGCAATCCTTCGAGAGTGGAGGTCTTGCGGGCAAGGATACAATCAATTTAATTGATGTTTTAGGAAAAAAGCAGGGTAAATGGGTTATCAGAGGTAAGCATAAGCCTGGTGCTTGTTTTGCTCCAGATCAAAAAATTGAGGAAGGAAAGTATACCGATAATAAAAAAATTGGTAAATGGGTTGAATATTATTGTAACGGTAATTTGAAAAACCAATTGACTTTCCAAAATGGACGTCCTGACGGATATGCTATCATGTACCACGAAAGCGGCAAAATATCTGAAGAAGGAAACTGGAAAAATAATCGTTGGACTGGCCCTTACAAATTGTATTACGAAAATGGCACTCCCCAACACGAATTTAACTTTAACACAACTGGAAAAAGAGAAGGACCTGTAAAGTACTACCATCCAAATGGAGAATTAGCTATTGAAGGTAATTTTGTTAACGGTAAAGAAGCAGGTGTTATTAAAGAATACTATGAAAATGGGGATTTAAAAGCTGAAAAAACGTATAACGATGGAGCAGTTGATTTAGCTTCTATCAAAGAATTTGAACCTAAAAAACCAATTGTTAAAACTAAGGATGAGCCATTAAATAATGCTCCTAAATTAGCAGTAGTTAAAGCAGATGAAAAACCAAATGGTGTGGCTGCTAGGGGTCCTTTAAACGGTCAAAATATTACTTACAACAAAAATAAGCAAATTTCAAAAGACGGTATATTTAAAGATAATCGTTTAATGGAGGGTAAGGATTACATCTATGATGCAAATGGAATTTTACAACGAATCGCTAAATACAGAAACGGTATTTACATTGGTGATGCACCTATTGAAAACTAGTTAATTAAATATTGCTAAATCAAAAAAGACGGTACTTTACCGTCTTTTTTTTTGCTAAATTTAAAACTTTAAAATCTATGGAAAAACTCTTTATATATAACACTCTAAGCAGAACAAAAGAAGAATTTAAAGCCATTAATCCTCCATTTTTAGGAATGTATGTTTGTGGGCCAACAGTATACAGTGATGTGCATTTAGGTAATTGCCGCACGTTTATGTCGTTTGATTTAATGTACCGCTACTTAACTCATTTGGGATACAAGGTGCGTTATGTTCGTAATATAACTGATGCAGGACATTTAGAAGGAGATGCAGATGTTGGTGAAGATAAAATTTCGAAAAAGGCAAAATTGGCTCAATTAGAGCCAATGGAAATTGTACAAAAATATACGGTTGGTTTTAGAGATATCATGGCCATGTTTAACACCTTGCCGCCAAGTATTGAGCCTACTGCAACGGGGCACATTATTGAACAACAAGAAATAACCAAGCAAATTATTAAAAATGGCTTGGCCTACGAACATCATGGAACGGTATATTTTGATGTAGAAAAATTTGCAAAAACAAATAACTACACGGCATTAACCAATCGTAAGTTAGAGGAGTTATTAGAAAATACTCGCGACTTAGATGGGCAAGAAGATAAAAAAGGTCGTTTAGATTTTGCTTTATGGATTAAAGCAAAGCCAGAGCATTTAATGAAATGGCCTAGTCCATGGGGAGTTGGTTTCCCAGGTTGGCATATCGAATGCTCTGCCATGAGCACAAAATATTTAGGAGAACAATTTGATATACATGGTGGCGGTATGGATTTACAAGCCACACATCACACTAACGAAATTGCTCAAAATATTGCCTATTGCGGAAAAAGCCCTGCTAATTATTGGTTGCATACTAATATGCTAACGGTTAACGGACAGAAGATGAGTAAGTCATTAGGCAATAGTTTTTTACCGATGGAGTTATTTACAGGTAATCATCCTTTATTGAAAAAAGGATTTAGTCCGATGGCAGTTCGTTTTTTTATGATGCAAACACATTACCGTAGCACCTTAGATTTTAGTAATGATGCGTTGGAAGCAGCAGAAAAAGCTTACAACCGTTTAATGGAAAGTTACAAAACATTACAAACTTTAAAAGCGTCGTCTACATCTACTGAAAATGTAGCAACTATTGAAAGAGCATGTTATGATGCAATGAATGATGATTTTAATACACCTGTATTAATTGCTCATTTGTTTGATGCTATTCGAATGATTAATTCGGCTAACGACAAAAAAGCAAGCTTAACGCAAACCGATATTGATTTATTAAATACTATCTATCAGCATTTTGTATTTGATATCATGGGCTTGAAAAAGGAAGAAGAAACCGGTAAAGCCATTACCGCTTTGGAAGGCGTGATGCAATTAGTATTAGATTTAAGAGACAAAGCAAAAGCTAATAAAGATTTTGCAACGTCGGATGAAATTAGAAATAAATTAACCGCTTCTAATATTCAAGTGAAGGATAGCAAAGAAGGAACTACCTGGAGTATTTAATTTTTAGAAGTATGATAAAAAATAAAATAAAATCGTTTCTGTATATTATTTCAGGTGTAGTTTTAATTGCTTCTTGCGATCCAACAGATAAACCAAAGGAAATTGTTCAGCAACCAATAGAAGTAAATGAACCTGAAATTGCGGCCATTAATTTTTCAGTAGTAAAGGAACATCCTCATGATATTACTTCTTTTACAGAAGGATTTTTATTTCATAATGGAAAATTATTTGAAAGCACTGGTGCCTCTCCAGGCTTACCTCAAACACGGTCTTTATTTGGAATTGTTGATACTGCAAATGGAAAAATTGATGTGAAAGCAGAAATTGATAAGAATACTTATTTTGGAGAAGGAATGGTTATTTTAAAAGGAAAAGTTTTTCAGGTTACTTATAAAAATCAAAAGGGATTTATTTACGATGCTAAAAATTTTAAGAGCCTAGGTGAATTTACTTATACAAACAAAGAAGGTTGGGGTTTAACCACAGATGGTAAAAGTATCATCATGAGTGATGGCACAAGTTATTTGACTTACTTAGATCCTACGAATTTTAGTGTGACAAAAATATTAGAAGTGGCAGAGAACAATCGTATTTTAGAAAATCTAAATGAATTAGAATACATCAAAGGTTTTATTTACGCCAACATTTGGATGACAAATACCATCGTTAAGATTGATCCAACTACTGGTGATGTTGTTGGTAAAATGGATTTAAGCGACTTAGCTTATCAAAGTAAAACAAAAAACCCTAATGCTTTAGAAATGAATGGTATTGCTTACGATTCTATTTCAAATAAAATTATGGTAACGGGCAAATTATGGCCAACCATTTACGAAATTAAATTCCCACTATAAGACTACAAAATGATACGCGTATTAATTTTATTATTTTCTTTTCAATCACAATTTGTTTTTTCTCAAGCTAAAAAAACTCCTGATGTTTTTGAAAATGCCTATATCGTTACATTAAAAGGCGATACTGTAAAAGGACAGATTAAAATTCCAAAAGCTAAAAAAATGGAATTGTTTCATAAAATTAGTTTTAAAGATCAAGCCAATAAAATTAGATTGTACACGCCAGATAAAATTAATGGTTATGGACATGACAACTACTATTACTTCAGCGCATTCCACAACAATAAGTCGTGTTATTTTAAAGTATTGAGTAAAGGAAAAACATCCTTGTTTCAAACTGGTTTCGAAATGGTTGAGGAAGGCATTGTTTCTGATATGATTGTGTTTTGTGCTATGGAAGAAAATAGTGACGGACAATTTAAAGTATTAACAGCCAATAGCATTAAAAAACAATTGAAAGATTTATTTAAAAGTAATAAACCACTTGCTCAAAAAATTAGCGAACAAAAAGAAATTCCATTTAATGCAGAAACTTTAGAAGCTTATTTTAAAGAATTTAATACAGCAGCTGCAGGCAACTAACCTATTACATGATAACAAAAGACACTCCTAAGAAATTATTTTTACTTGATGCTTTCGCCTTAATTTATAGAGCTTATTTTGCTTTTGCTACAAATCCACGCATTAGCTCTAAAGGGATGAATACCTCTGCTATTTTTGGTTTTACAAATACCTTGTTGGAAATTTTAAATAAAGAAAAACCAACACACATCGCTGTGGTGTTTGATACCCCTGAAGCAACCGTTAGGCATACGGAGTTTGTGGAGTATAAAGCGCAGAGAGAGGAAATGCCTGAAGATCTTCATATTTGTATTCCATACATTATGCAACTGATAGAAGGGTTTAATATTCCTGTGATTAAAACGCCTGGTTACGAAGCGGATGATGCCATTGGTACTTTAGCAAAAATTGCAGAGCAAAAAGGGTTCACTACTTACATGATGACTCCCGACAAAGATTACGGGCAGTTGGTGGATGAAAATACATTTATTTATAAGCCTGCTCGTTTTGGAAACGGCGCTGAGGTATTAGGCGTTGAAGAGATTTGTAAAAAATGGGAAATCCGCAATGTATCTGAATTAATTGATATTTTAGGATTGATGGGCGATAAAGTTGATAATATCCCAGGAATTCCAGGAGTAGGAGAGAAGACTGCTATTCAATTAGTAAAAGATTTTGGCACGATTGAAAATTTATTGGAAAACACGGATAAGTTAAAAGGAAAGCTAAAAGAGAAGGTTGAGAACAATAAAGAAAAAGCGCTTCAATCAAAATGGCTGGCTACTATTATTTTAGATGTACCAGTTGAGTTTAATGAAGATGAGCTAGTGCTGAAGTCGGTTAATAAAGATGTGTTACGTGAATTATTTGCTGAGTTAGAATTTAGAGGCATTGCACAAAAAGTTTTAGGCGAAGATATTGGTGGCGCCAAAGATTCGGCGAGTTTCGCTCCAGCTAAGCCAAAAGAAACCACGAAACCAAAAGTAGATTTATTTAATGGTGGCGATTTGTTTAGCGAAGAACATCTAGAAGCTGTTACAGAAGCAGATGCTAAAGTGTTTAAAACCATTAAAGACATCAATCCAAATTATATGTTGTGTAATACAACAGAATCTATCGCCAATTTAATTTCCATTTTAAATTCAAACATTGAGTTTTGTTTTGATTCAGAAACAACTTCCTTAGATACGATTGAAGCTGAAGTTGTAGGTTTTTCTTTTGCTGTAAAAGCAAATGAAGCGTATTATTTACCCGTGTCGGCAAACAGAGACGAGGCACAAGCGTTGATTGATTTATTTAAACCTTTATTTGCCGATACTTCTAAAACCTTAATCGGACAAAATATTAAGTACGATATGCAAGTACTTAAAAATTATGGTGTAGAAATTAAAAATAAATTGTGGGACACCATGGTTGCTCATTTTTTGTTTATGCCAGAGATGCGTCATAATATGAATGTGTTAGCAGAAACGTATTTAGATTATTCTCCGATAAGCATTGAAGAATTAATTGGTAAAAAAGGAAAAGATCAAATCAGTATGCGTGATGTGCCTTTGGATATTATCACAAACTACGCTGCAGAAGATGCTGATATTACTTTGAAATTAAAACAAGCTTTTGTTTCGAAAATACAAGAATCGGGAACTGAAAAATTATTTCATGATGTTGAGTTGCCTTTAATTGAGGCATTGGCAGGCATGGAGCGCGAAGGAATAAATGTGGACGTGCAAGGATTAAATGAATTTTCTGCTCAGTTACAAGAAGATATTACCAAAGTGGATGCAGAGATTCAAGCCCTAGCAGGAACGAAGTTTAATATCTCTTCTCCTAAACAAGTTGGCGAAATTTTATTCGACTACTTAAAAATTATTGATAAACCTAAAAAAACAAAAACAGGTCAGTATGCTACTGGCGAGGATATTTTATCGAAGCTAGAAGGCAAGCATCCTATCATCGCTAAGATTTTAGATTACCGAGAATTAGTAAAATTAAAATCGACTTATGTTGACACATTACCTTTACTAGTTAACGAAAAAACACATCGTATTCACACCACCTTTAACCAAGTAGTAGCTGTTACGGGCCGTTTAAGTAGCGATAATCCTAACTTACAAAATATTCCTATTCGTACAGAAAGAGGAAGACAAATTCGTAAAGCCTTTATTCCGCGTAACGAAGATTATATTTTGTTAAGTGCCGATTATTCGCAAATAGAATTAAGAGTAGTAGCTTCTATCAGTGGCGACCCGAATATGTGTGAAGCTTTTAATTTAGGAAAGGATATTCACACGGCTACTGCGGCTAAAGTTTATGGGATTGAAGAAAGCGAAGTAACTAAAGAAATGCGTTATAAAGCGAAGAGTGTAAACTTTGGTATTATTTACGGACAAGGTGCTTTTGGTTTAGCCGATAATTTGAATATTCCTCGGGCAGAAGCAAAACAATTAATTGATAATTACTTTGCTCAGTATGGTTCTATTAAAACCTATATGGACAATGAAATTAATTTTGCAAAAGAACATGGTTATGTGCAAACCTTAATGGGACGCCGCCGTTGGTTAAAAGATATTAATTCAAATAATGCTACGGTTCGTTCGTATGCAGAGCGAAATGCTATTAATGCACCAATACAAGGTTCAGCCGCTGATATGATTAAAGTAGCGATGATTAATATTCATAACGAATTAAAACAAATGGATATTAAATCAAGAATGATTTTACAAGTGCATGATGAATTAGTATTTGATGTTTATAAACCTGAATTGGATTTAATAAGACCAATTATTGAAAAACATATGAAACATGCACTGCCTTTAAATGTGCCAGTTGAGATTGGAATGGGAGTAGGAGCTAATTGGTTAGAGGCACATTAATATTTTTTAGTTACTCATTATGCGACTTAAAAAGTATGTTAATGTATTTAGTAGATGTTGTTATTTTAATTAAAAAATTGATAACTTATCCCAGTAGACAGATTAGAAATCTGAGCCAGCGACATTTATAAAAAACAACACCTTTGTTTTTATAATATTAAGTCTTGACAATAATTTATTTTTGTTGTAGTTTAGTTAGATGAAAAAAGCGTTGTTTATTTTTTTGATTAGTTGCAGATTTGTAACTTCTGGTATTTCTCAAACAATACCGCCTTTTGTATCTGCAAATGGGTTAATTGGTTGGTGGCCATTTAATGGTAACGCCGACGATGAAAGCATGAATGGCAACGAAGGCCAAGTGCATGGCGCTAAATTAACTACTAACAGATTTGATAAACCAAATAAAGCATATAGTTTTAATGGTATTTACGACTATATTACGGTTGATATTTTAAATAGCACACTTCAACTAAAAAATAATTTTTCGTTTTCAGTATGGGTTTATCTTAATTATAATAGTAACAGTTCGCCCTACATTATTTCAAAAGGAGATTTATCATCCAATGAATATTCGTTAGGGTGTTCTGACAATCAGTTTTTATTTTTTGATAACCCTAATCATCATCATTTAATAAATATTTCTTTTAATAATTTTTATAATACTTGGACAAACATTACCTGTGTTATTGATAATGGTAATTCGAAAAAATATGTTAATGGTAAACAGATGTCTAACACTATACTTAATAAAAACATTCTTCCATCAAATCTTGCCTTAACGTTTGGCGCATTGCTTGAAATTGGGACAAACACACCCATTCGAGATTCCTATTTTACAGGCAAATTAGATGATATAGGTTTTTGGAATCGCGTTTTAAATGAAGAAGAAATATTATTATTATACAAAAACGATGAATAGTTTAAGTAAATTTAATTAAGAAATTTCTGAATAAAAATTATTCTCCTTTAATTATCCTAAAGTTTTTAATTGATTTATCACCTTTAACTTGTAAAAAATAAAGACCAGCTTGTAAATTATATTTACTAAAATTCCAATTAAAACCAAACGCATCTTTTTCAAAGTAATCCTTTGTTAAAACTGTAATCATTTTTCCTTGCGCATCATATAGGGCTATTTGGTAATATCCTTCACTTGGAATATCCAATTCAAGATGAATATTATTTATAAATGGATTTGGATAAATATATGCATTAATATCTTTACTACTATTTTTTATATTACCTGCAAAAATTGGCACGCTACAAGGCCCTGTACCATACATATTAGCATCTAACCACAATAAACGTTTATAAATCCATTTTTTCATGCTCCTAATTTCGGCACTAAAAGTTTGAGGATATGGGGAAGGATTAGGCCAAACATAAACTCCTAAAATTGGATATTTTGCAAAGTGTCTTACCTGCCCCTCATTTACTTCAGAAACCATTGAATCTATTTTTGCAAACAACACAGTTGTATCTAACAAGTTAGTTCTTAAGTCTGTGTATTTACAATATAATTTATTAGAGAAAGAACTATCAGCAACTAACTTATCCCACCAAAAAGGAACAACCCAATTATCGGATGGACACACATTGTTAAATTTATAAGCCCAACCGGTTGTATCAGAACCATTACAATAATTGGCATTTTTTAATCCTAAGTTAAAATCCCAAACTGGCCCGGCTTTTATTTGCCCACCTTTGCTATTTCTGTTTTTATGTAAAAAAGTACTTAAACGATATCCATCAACATTACGTGTAAATTCGTTGATGATAAAAAAATCAACAAATGATTTTACCACTGCATATTTTCGATAACCGTTTAAAGGATCTTGAAAGTTGACACTATTTAGTGCTGTTTCAAAACTATCTACGTAGGATTTAATATAATTCTTTTGCGGCACAGTTACATCAGCTAAATCAGGATACTGAATAGTAAAGCCTATTTGCTGGTTTGCTGTAGCATTGTTAGGTGTAACGGCAGAGTACCATGTTGGAGTATCTTTGTCAATACTAATTATATAACCACCGGTAAGTGAATCACCTGTATTATAAAGATTATTCATTTTTTTAACATCAACTCTTGCAGAATCACGTTTTATTTTTTCCATAAAAACGTATACACCCTTGTATTCGCCATTTATTGTCACTTCACAAAAACGAGTTCGTGCAGCCCACCTTCCCATTTCACGAGCTAGTTGATATGTAATAACATTTCGCATTAAAGTTTTATCATTATATGGTGCATACAAAACCCAATCATTTTCTTTACTCATTCCAAATAGCGATACATCTAAATTATTTCCTACGATATCTCTCGTTTCAACATTATATTGTTTTTGAGCAAAATTTAGTGATGACTGTCCTCTTATTTCAATCCCAATTTTACCGTTATAATGATTTTTGGGATCAGTTACATAATTTCTCACTCCTTGCCCATTATATATGATACCCATATCAGCTGTAATTTTTGTGCCATTGATAATGGTTTGAGTTCCTGTATTAATGGCAATAATAGGAAGATTTGAGGAAACAAAATCAACAGGTCCATTAAACCAACTAGGTGGTGTGCCAAAATAAACTGACGTATTTTTTATCCCGAAACTTAACCAAAAACGTGAGGAAAGGTCAGAAGAAGTTGCGGTTACATTATGTATTTGTATGGCTAAAACATTTGTACCGTTTCGAATAATACCATGAAGTGCGGATTGAGTAATATTAAAATAATTTGGGTTTCCGCCACTATACATAACAGCCTCATGATTACCAGAGGCAAAGGTGTTATAAGGAGGGCGAGCACCAGTTGGCATATTAGCTCTTACAATTTCTGTATTATTAAGGTAGGCTACAAAACCGTCATCATAATCGGCATTTAAAATTGCTGCAGAAATTTTTGACGTATCTGAAATATTAAAAACAATTCTAATATAGACTGAAGTAGCTTGCGGAAAAGTCGTATTATCATCTGAATCACCAAAGCCAAAACCTCCTTGACCACTTAGCCAACTTGTTGGTGTAAATGTTGTTTTTCGCCAATTAGTATCCGGTTCAGATGTGGGAACCACATATTTCCATATATTGTTTTCATACACAACTGTTTCCCAATGATCCGTTTGTGCATTAGCTGTAAAAGAAATAAAAAATAAAAAGAAAAGTCGTAATAAAGATTTCATATGTAGATATTATTGTTTTTAATTGTCATATGTTTTAGCCAGTTTATTTTGATTTGTGTTTGTGTTTTAGCAAACATGGCTATTTCATATGTAGATATTATTGTTTTTTAGTTGTCATATGGTATACGCCATGTATCTTCCTTCGTGTTTGTGCGTTTCGGCACATGGCTATTTCATATGTAGATATTATTGTTTTTTAGTTGTCATATGGTATACGCCATGTATCTTCCTTCGTGTTTGTGCGTTTCGGCACATGGCTATTTCATAAGTAGATATTATTGTTTTTTAGTTGTCATATGTTTTAGCCAGTTTATCTTGATTTGTGTTTGTGTTTTAGCAAACATGGCTATTTCATATGTATATATTATTGTTTTTTAGTTGTCATATGGTTTAGCCAGTTTATCTTCTCCCGATAGCTATCGGGATGTGTTTGTGCGTTTCGGCACATGGCTATTTCATAAGTAGATATTATTGTTTTTTATCCCGATAGCTACCGGGAGTCATATGGTTTAGCTAGTTTATCTTCTCCCGATAGCTATTGGGATGTGTTTGTGTTTTAGCAAACATGGCTATTTCACAAAAATTTATAATTTTTAGCGAACCTAACTAATAATTAATGATAACGATTTCTTAACATTAAAAAATTCCAAAATATGGATTTTAAATTGTAAAGCTGTTTATTTTTCCCCCCAAAAAAAAAGGATGCGGCTGTCTCAAAAGTAATTTTGTCAGTTTTTAATCGAATATAAAGCCCGCTAATCGCTCCGGTTGCGGGCTTTGTCTATTGTGTCGGCCTGTTTTTTTGAGACTTCTTGAGTATCAGCGCCTTTAGCCTCTAAAATATAAAAATACGTACCTGCAGAATATCCTCCGCCATCCCAATTGATTCAACCTTGTAATCGGGTTGCTGAAATCCTTGCGTGAGCATATCGCCATTTATGAAGGCGGTTTCAATCACACACATTTCGCCAATGGTGTACGAATTTGAAAAATATCCTCCTGCTGAGGTAATAACGTTTGGTGTAAACTGGCTCGAGGCGCATTAATTATTAGTGTGATTATTCCGCAGCATTACAAATGCAGCGGGGTATGGTAGCATATAAGCTGCGAAATTACTTGCTTAAAGGGAAATAACAAAAATTATGGCTCATATTATTTAATAATAAAAACACCCGATAGCATGCTATCGGGTGTTTTGAACAAATCAATAAAACTTTCTGTCATTTTTTTTGACAAATAGTACAACTATTAGTACAGGTTGCCTCCCCATAAAAATTGATTAAAATCTCCTGGAGATTTATTATTTCCAATCAGCATTCGGTTTTTTAAGCCCAATTCCTCTGCCCTAGCTTTAAGTACAGCTAAGTCTTGGATGATTGGGGTTTCTTTTACTTCAACGGCTATTTTCTTATCCAAAATAAAATCGATTTCTTGTCCGTTCTTTTTTTGGTAATAGTTTAGCTCGTGCAAGTTTCGTAATTGGATGGAAACAGCGTTTTCGAATAATTGCCCACTCGAAATACTTTCGCCACCTAACACAGAAAGTAAACCATTATCTGCAAAATACAACTTAGGTTGTTGAATTACTTCTTTGTCGATGTTTTTAGTGAAAGGTTTTACTAAATGTATTAAGTACGTGTTTTCAAAAAGATAAATATAGTCGCTGATTTTACGCCTATCGATGCCAGCAACATTACTTAGTTTAGTAAAATCAACCTTTGAACCAACACGAGCAGAAAGCAGTTTAACCAAGTTAAACAAATCCTTATTAAGCGAATAATCCGATAGCAACTTAACATCCATATCGATGTAGGAATTAATAATATCCCACAGTAATTCCTTTTTATCGCTTACCTTTTTTTGAAGTACAACCTCAGGGAAACCTCCATACTTAAGAAACTCCTTATATAACTCGCGCTGCTTATTGTACCATGCTGCGTTAAAAGGAATTTGCTTGTATTTTTTTATGACTAAGGGATTTTCTCCTTTAAAAAGCAAAAACTCATCAAAAGCCAAAGGATGCATTTCATAAATTGATTTTCGCCCTGCTAAACTCTCGGTAAATTGATTTTTGAGGTAATACGAACTTGAGCCCGTTACAATAAACTTTACTTTATAAGTATCATACACATATTTAATAAAGCTGGGCAAGGTTTTAATAAGCTGTATTTCATCCAAGGCAATAACAGCAGGTGATTTAAAGTTAATCCCCAATAACTCCAGCTCACTTATAATTAAATCGTATGAAGGCGTATTAAATAAAGTTTGAAACTCTATTTTTTCGCAATCTAAATAAATTTTGTTGTTGTGTTTTACTTTACTTAATAGGTATTTAACGGCGGTGCTTTTACCAACACGCCTCATACCAAGTATAACAGTAACCTGCCTTTTACTTAAATGCTTTTCGAGCTCGGTATATATTTGCCTAATAATCATAAAACAAATATACAAACAAAAAACTAATTGTCAAAATTTTTGACAGATAGTACAACTATTAGTACAAATAAATTACAAAAATTATCTTTTAGGTAACTTAGATAAAGCTCTTTCAATTTTAGTAAGATCTAGTAAGCGCCGTCTCTTTGCGCTGTATCGAGAACTAATCAATCAACAACTTCTCGATATGCTCGTACCTCGCTACTCGAAGTGACTTACTGTAAAACAATTACAACACAATCAATGTGAATAAATGCAAACGCAGTCAGTTCGAGTAAAAATTCTGCCTCTTTGAATTTTTGTATCGAGAACTGCAAATCAAAATAATCATTACAAACTTTTGTAAAAACGAATTTGAAAAAAAATTTATAAATTCGTAAATGCAAAAATATATTTACCTCTATATTTTATTATGCTCTGATAAAACATATTATACAGGTGTAACAAATAATCTTGAAAAGAGACTTAAGCAGCATCAAGATGGAATAAACAAAGAATCTTATACTCATTCAAGACTACCCGTTGAATTAGTTTATCATGAATTATTTACAGATTTTAATTTGGCTTTTGACTGGGAAACAAAAATTAAAAAATGGAGTAGAGCAAAAAAAGAAGCATTAATAAATGGCAATTATGATTTATTACCTAAACTTTCTAAAAAGAAATTTAAATAATTTATTAAAAAATTGTGCTGCTTTAAATTTTAGTCAGTTCGAGTAAAAAATACCACCTATTTGTATTTATGTCAGTTCGAGTAAAAATTCTGCCTCTTTGAATTTTTGTATCGAGAACTAATCAATCAACTACTTCTCGATATGCTCGTACCTCGCTACTCGAAGTGACTAAATTGAAACATTTTCAGTTCGAGTAACCGCCGCCTCTTTGCGCTGTATCGAGAACTCGTCAACAAATTACATCTCGATACGCTCGTACCTCGCACTCTCTTTCTGAGCTTGACGAAGGGCGAGGTGACTATTACAATTTAATCAAACACAAAAGTCATTTCAACCCTTCTGTTTTTTTCTCGGCCTTGCGGAGTAGTGTTTGGTGCAATTGGTTTTGTTTCTCCGTAATGTTCTGCAAAAAGTCGTTCAGTACCAATTCCTTTTTTTACTAAGTAATCTCTCACAGCCTCCGAACGTTGTTTACTTAAGGTCATGTTAAATTCATCATTACCAACATTATCCGTGTGCCCTGCAAAACGCATTTTCCAATCACTTTTTTCTGATAATAAAATGGCTAACATGTCTAATGCTATAAATGAACCCTTAGCAATGTTTCCACTATTATTTTCAAACTCTAAATTACTAATGGCTTTACTGATAATGGCTTTTTGATTATCGGTTACTATTGGACATCCACCATTTTTAGCATCTCCCATCGTCATTGGGCAATTATCCAATTTATCAATAATTCCATCTTTATCAGTATCTTTTGATGGGCAACCATTGTCTTCTTTTGAACCTGCAACATCTGGGCATTTATCCAAATTATCCGCAACACCATCATTATCCGTATCTCCCCAAGGGCAGCCATTGTTTTCTTTTGGTCCAACAGCATCCGGGCATTTATCCAAATTATCCGCAACGCCATCATTGTCTGTATCGCCCCAAGGGCAACCATTGTTTTCTTTTGGACCAACAGCATCCGGGCATTTATCTATATTATCAGCAACACCATCATTATCTGTATCTCTCCAAGGGCAACCATTGTTTTCTTTTGGACCAACAGCATCCGGGCATTTATCTATATTATCAGCAACACCATCATTATCTGTATCTCTCCAAGGGCAACCATTGTTTTCTTTTGGACCAACTGCATCCGGGCATTTATCCAAATTATCAGCTACACCGTCATTATCTGTATCTCCCCAAGGACAACCATTGTTTTCTTTTGGCCCCGCTGCATCCGGACATTTATCTTTATGATCTAATACACCATCTTTATCGCTGTCTGTTGTTTTTGCAGCAAAATGATAGCCCATCACAATTTCGTGTGAACCATTATTGTAAGATTGAATGGCTGATGTACTCACATCATAACTATAACCAACAAACATATTTTTGTATTTCACTCCTAACAACGCAGCAAAAGCATCTTGGTGACGATACGTAAAACCAAGCATTAATATATTTTGATACCAGCCTCTTAAATTTAAATCTAACTGCATGGGAGTTACCTCTGTTGCTTTTGCTAATAACGATGGCTCAATATTAAATTTATCATTCACAATAAATTTATAGGATAATTGAGCGTTGTAATGACGTATTAAACGATTATTAGCACCAGGTAAATCGTTTAAGTTTTTGAGTTTGCTTTGTACTAATTGCGAAGAACTAAAACCAATATTTAATTTTTGTTTGTATGTATATAAGATACCAAATATAGCATCGGGTGCAGTACTTTTTTGAATACCGCCCTGAAAACTTGGATCGTTGGCATTTAAAGCATTAATTTTTGTGTTATCAAATGCAAACTGATTAATAATACCACTTAAGCCAAACGATAAATTAGATTGATTATTTAAACGCACCCGATAGGCATAATTAACCATAATACCTGTTTGAGTAATGGCGCCACCCATATTATCTTTAAACACCATAGCTCCTAAACCCATTTTTGCGTTAAGTGCCGTATGCCCGCCAAAAGTAAATGTTTCGGGGCTACCATTAAACCCTTGCCATTGTTTGCGATAGGTAAGCTGCACAGGGTTATACGCCAAAGCACCTGTATAAGCAGGATTAATGACATACTCGTTCCACATAAACTGAGTGAAACGATTTTGTTGTTGGGCAAAAATTGTTGTAACAGCAAAACATAACGCTACAACTACTAAACTATATTTTATAAATTTTTTCATGGTTTGATTAAAGTGGTTATTTTATATAGAATAAATATTGAATTTTTTAATTATTGTTTTTTATTAAAAACCAATCAATCCAAGCATCCATTTGCTTTATAGAATTAGGTCGAAGTAGAATTTCACGTTTATTACTTAAAAGGAACATTGTTGGCGTTCCAAACACATAATAGGATTCTACAATTTGACTATTCCATTTTTTAAAATCGCAAGAACTAATAAAAGGGAAGGAACTGATAAATTGCTGAAAATCTTTTTCAGATTCATCCAATGAAATAAATACAACTTCCACACCTTGTGATTTCCATTTAGCGTATAATTCGTTTATTTGAGGTATTTCATCTGCGCATTTTGGACACGTACTTGCCCCAAATAAAATAAGTGTGTATGGTGTTTTTAAATCAGAGAGTTTAGTTATGCTGTCTCTTAGAATATCATTAGGGAAAATGGTATTAGAATAAAAAGAAAAATCGGGAGCAATGTTGCCTTTTTTCATGGCTCTGTAGAACTCAAGTTGTTTTGCTAAATTTTTATCAATTGTACAGTTTACTTCATTTAAGACTTTTAAAGCTAAATATTCTGACGCTTGAAATAAACTCTGGCGCTCTAATAAATCAAACAGATAATTGGTTATTTCATTTAGTTTTTTCTCGTTTTTAAGCAATTGGGGCATCATAGAATCAATAGAGATTTTCATTTCTATGTAAACTGAATCTAAGGATTTTCCTGAATTTTCTAACAACCAAAAATGACTTTCCAAGGCATCTCTTAACAAGCCACTACTATATAAGCGAGCATCGGTATAATCTAATTCTCTGAATGCTTGAATCGTAGCCGGAATTTCATCAGTTCTGTATTGAGCAATAATTGAAACATCACTAACTAATTTTCGGACTGTTAAATACCAGGCTACGTAACTTTTTGGGTCTAATTGATTTAAAAAATCTTGATCTTGTTTTTTTATTTTCGCATATTCATACTCAATGAATTTTTTTGCTTTTTTATCCCTGGCAAACAATGAATCGAGTGAATAAATCTGATTCAAATAACGCCATGCACTGAGCGCTTGTTCGCGTTTTGGACGCTCCAGAGCATACTGACTAAATGCTTGATTTTGTTTGCCATCCAAAATTACCACACTTGCGGGTGTAGAAAGAGTAAATCCTTTTATTTCGATATTTTCATTTTTGTCAAGTATAAGAAAAAACGGTGTGTTTTCGGAAGAAGTGAGATAGCCTATGCATGGTTGATTTAAATCAAAATTAAATTTAAAATACCCTGTATTATCTGCAATAGTACTATCAAGTAATATTGTTTGGAGGCCTTGAAAAGTGCCAAATTTTATTTTTTGATTGGAAAGAATAGAAAAAGAAGCAGTGATGTTTTGAGCATTCAAAAAGAAAGCAAATTTTACAGTTAGCACTGCATAAATTATAATTATTTTTGACAAATTATATCTCATTTACAATAAAACAGATAGCTCTAGTTTAATCTCTAAAACAGCTATGAATATTAAAACTTTTAATGTTATTATTTAAATACAAATCGTTAATCTAATGAACAAAACATACAATAGTATTCCCAGTACATTATTCTATAATTAACCACAATTAGCAAAGATTTTTTATTTTAATAAATTAAGTAAACCCTGCATTAGTTCAACAAATTCTTTTAACTCCTCAAGCTCAGGAAACACTATTTTTAAACTCCCTAATAAATCAGATAAAAAACTTAATGCATTTGCAAATTTTTCTGATAGTTCAAATTGTGTAAAGGTGGTTATACCTTTTTTAATTAATAGTTCAAATTTCTCCCAAAGATCTGTAAACACGGAACCCTTTATTGCTAAAGAGCTACTTGTTAATCCAACCTTTTCCAACATAAAATAAGTGCTTTCACTCTCTTTATCTTGCGTTAGAAGATTGTTCAGGTTTTTCACAACACTATCAGATTTTTTGAATGTGCTAGCTGCAGCTTCCAAAAATAAATTTTTCATAGAGCTTGGTTTACCATTAATGGCATATCCTTTCTGTTTTTCAATAAGATCTAAAAAATCGGTGCTTTCATAAACCATTTTAAAATTTGGTGGTATTCTATCTAAAAAACTTATTATCAGTCTTAATTCTTCTTTCATGTTTTTTTCAATTTTATAATTTATGCGATATTAATTTTTAATACATCGAACAGAGTAACCATCTGCACGAGTACTTGGATTCAAATTAGCACCAGCACTATTGAATCCTAGCCGACGACTATCAGTACCGCTAATCGTACTCGACCAATAAAAACCGCTGGACCCAACAAAGTTGAATGAACCACCGACATTACTTCGAAGCCCACCCTGGGTGAATTTCAGCGGTGAAGCAAAAGCACCAGAACTGTTTTGGGCACTAAAACTTGCTCTTTCAGCATCCAACTCAATTTCGGTTGGTAATCTATAACCCCCGGGGCATGGGTTGTTTACTCCATTTGCCCCTTGCCACAAGTTAGTGTTTTGTGGACTGCGCCAGTCGAATGGCGAGTTTGGGGCTATGATGAAATTACCATTTCCAGGTTGGTCAATGCCGCTAAGCGTAGTTGTGGAAGCAGATGTTCTGCACTGGTGCCCGTCTGTTCTTCTACCCCACTGGTACAAATATCCGTATGAATTGACATCTGTGCTACTAGCGGCAACTTGTGTGGCACCCAAATTTCTGTCCATCCAAGTTTTACCTGTTGTAGGGCTCAGCAAATCTAAAATCACAGTGGGACTGTTGCAAAAAACCGAGCCAGAGGGGTAACCAGGTATTATTGTTGTTCCACAAGTCTCATTCCAACCAATACCAACGAAAAAGTTTAAACAATTGGTTGTTGTATTAAAAATAACTAGGCCAATTGCTGGTGATAATATTGCATCACGCTGCACTGATGTCATTCGCGGCGGCAAGAATCCTTTATTAAATGAATTTAGTTCTGCTAATGCAGAAACATCGGGAGTAATTGTCCCAATGCCAATATTACCTCCATTATTAAAAATATTGCTGCTATTAGTAACCCAGTTTGTGCCATCCCAATACGGCGTGTTTCCTGCTACTGATCCATTGGTTAAAAAACCTGTTGGTCCTTGTGGGCCTGTAGCTCCTGTTGCACCAACCGAACCAGTAGCTCCCGTTAAACCAATTGGACCTTGTGGACCTGTAGCGCCTGTTAAACCTTGAGGTCCTGTTGTTCCAGTAGCACCAACTGAACCAGTTGCTCCCGTTAAACCAATTGGGCCTTGTGGGCCGGTAGCACCAGTTAAACCTTGAATACCTTGAGCACCAGTGGCACCAACTGAACCAGTAGCTCCCGTTAAACCAATTGGACCTTGTGGGCCTGTAGCGCCAGTTAAACCTATTGGGCCTTGTGGACCCGTTGCGCCTGTAGCTCCAGTGGCACCAACTGAACCAGTAGCTCCCGTTAAACCAATTGGTCCTTGTGGACCTGTTGCGCCTGTTAAGCCCTGAATTCCTTGAGGTCCAGTTGCTCCGGTAGCACCAACTGAACCAGTAGCTCCCGTTAAACCAATTGGACCTTGTGGACCTGCAGCGCCTGTTAAACCTTGAGGTCCTTGAGGTCCTGTTGCTCCGGTAGCACCAACTGAACCAGTTGCTCCCGTTGAACCAATTGGACCTTGTGGACCTGTAGCACCTGTTAAACCTTGAATACCTTGAGCACCAGTTGCTCCCGTTAAACCAATTGGGCCTTGTGGCCCTACCGGTCCTTGTGGGCCGGGTATTGAGCTGCCAGCTGTTTGCGCATATAAGGCATAAGGTACAGAAATTAATTCGGTAGTCCCTGCACTAACGTAGTTGGTACCGCCATTAATATCCATTTCAACTTCCATATAAAAAGATGATGTACCCCAAGCAATCGCGCTAAAGGTTCCAACAGTGGATGTTCCTCTTCCAATTTGCAGTGCATATAAGCCAATAGTATTTGTAGTGGCAGCATGGGCTTCTTTATAAATAATATTACCAGTTGCTGTATTGGCATGTATGCTTATTTGCAAAGCTACATTTTGATTAGGATAAGGTTTACCCGCTGCATTACGCACTACACCTTGATAGTTAATGGCTTGCGGAGCTTGCGCAAAACTTTTTGCAAATAAGGCAAGTGTAAAAATTAATAGTAGGTTTTTGATTTTCATAAATTAAATTATTAGTTGTTTATTTTTTAAGAGTTACGGTTCCTGTTAATTTTTTTTCTAATTGTTCTATAACTATAATATAATAGTAATCGGCTGTTGGTAAATCTTTTCCCTTAAAAGTGCCATTCCAAGGGTTCGAGTTTCCATTGCTACTGTATAGTTCTTGTCCCCAACGGTTAAATACTTTTACCTTGCTATCAGGATATTGATTTAAATAAGGAATATCCCACGTATCGTTAAAGCCATCACCATTTGGCGAAAAACCATTAGGTATAAAAAATTCCGGTTCAATAACATCTGATTCAACTTCGTAATCGGGTTGCTGAAATCCTTGCGTAAGCATATCGCCATTTATGAAGGCGGTTTCAACCACACACATTTCGCCAATGGTGTATGAATTTGAAAAATTTGAATTTGAAAAATATCCTCCTGCTGAGGCAATAACGTTTGGTGTATTAAGTTGAGCCTTTGAGGCCAAATTAAACAACAAAAAAACGCAACAAAAAAGTAAGTGTAACTGGTTTTTTATATCAAATCTCATAGATGGTTTAATTTGTTTGATTTTAAAAGTGGAGGCGAGCAATACTAACAAATGTATAATAAATATATACACTATGCAAACTTTTAATAAACATTGTAAAAACGCTCCTAAAACATAAAAAAGCAACTTTGCTTTGATGACAAAGGCAAAAATTCATATAGGCAAAAAGATTAAAGAGGTATTGGATAAAACGCCTATGAGTGTTGTAGATTTTGCTAAGCGCATTAATTTAACCCGCAACGGGGCTTATAAAGTATTTGAGAAAGAAACCATAGATACAGGGCAATTGCAAACCATCAGCAAAGTGTTAAATCACGATTTTTTTGCTTATTATGAGGGTACTGCGGTAAGTGCTTTTAAAGAAAATAAATCTGAATATTATTATGCTACTAAAACAGAATTGGAAGAGGTAAAATATACCATGCAACAGATGTGTAAAACACTCGAAAGACTTGAACAGATATTACTTAAAAATACAAAGCCGAAAAAACGGATTTATAAATAAATGTATTGAGACAACAATAAAAACCCTTCGCGATAGGCTCGTTCCTCGCTAATTGTCAGCTTACATGCAGGAACGAAATGATTGAAAACATACTTAGTGCTTACTTAAAATAACCATCAATTATTTTTGGGCAATTTATAGCCAATTTTAGGTCGAGGTTTAGTGGTTTCCTGTTTATCAATTAACTCATCCAGATATCTAAATACAATTTCTATGTTTTTAGTATTATTATCTGTCCTCCTATCTAATTTACTTAAGGCAATCAGTATTTCATTATTGTCAAGAATAGCTTTTCTTAGTTTAACAAAAATATCTATAATTTGTATACTGATTGATATTGCTTTTTGGCTTTTTAACACGGCAGATAGCATTAATATTCCATGTTCTGTAAAAGCATAGGGTAAATATTTAATATTTTCACCTTGCTTCAAGGTCGCAATTTGCGACCTTGAAATTTCAGTTTCTCCTTTAGAGAGTTCAAACATGTAATGAGAAGGGAAACGTTCAATATTCCTTTTAACCTGTTCTTTGAGTCGTTTGGTTTCAACCCCATAAATTTCGGCTAAATCTTTGTCTAACATTACTTTTTGACCTCGAATAAAGTGAATTTTATTTATAATTAAATCTTCATGTAAAATACTATTATCTGCGTTATTCATAAAATATTATTCTTTTAAAAACAAAATTATAATTAAATGGAATACGCTTCTGCTATAAATTGTAGCATTATATAAAATTTTTTATCAATATGAATTTGTTTCCGGTAAAAAAACCTTCTCGATACGCTTGTTCCTCGCTACTCGAAGTGCTTATGTGAAAACCGAATTATGAAAGAGGTCTGTTTTAAAAAGGTTTTGTTCTTGCTTTTTTCTCAGCAATACGTCTTAAATTTTCCTGACGACGTTTACCACCTAAGTTCACTTTTTTATTTTTATCCTTTTTCTCATGAAAAGCACCTGTTGGTGTTACGTGTTTTGGAATCTTTTTTAAAGATTTATCTCTAGTAACAGGTTTTTCATCCTGCGTTAAGTTTTCTGATATTTCAACTGCTTCGGGCATATCTAGTATCTCTAATTTTTTCTTCATTAGAGTTTCAATTTCCTTTTGCATTGGTAAATTGAGTTTAGTGATAAAACTAATGGCAATACCTGTTTTATCTGCACGACCTGTTCTACCAATACGATGAATGTATGCACTAGCTTCTTTTGATGGCATATCAAAATTGATCACATGTGTTACATCTTTTAAATCTAAACCACGCGCAATTACATCTGTGGCAATTAATAAACGATGTGTTCCCTCGTCAAATTTCTTTACTGCACTAAAACGCTGTGGTTGCGATTTGTTAGAGTGAATTACTCCAATGTCTTCTGCAAATTCGCCTTCTAGTTCTTTGTAAATATCATCTGCTATTTTTTTATTTTTCACAAACAATAATACTTTCGTGAAGTTTTTTTCTGTTTGTAATAAGTGTTCTAATAAATTGACTTTGGTATAAAAATTAGGAACATGATAGGCTTGTTGAATGATTTTTTCTAATGGTGTTCCTCTGCTGATTAATTCAATGTATTCGGGCTTGTAAAAATAATTGTCAATCATCATTTCTACATCTTCATTCAAAGTAGCCGAAAACATTAAGTTTTGACGCTTTTCAGGAAGAATATCTAAAATCTTAATTAATTGAGAGCGGAAACCTAAATTCAACATTTCATCTACTTCATCAATCACTAATTTTTGAATGCTATTAAATTGTAAAGTTCTACTTAAGGTTAAATCAATTAAACGACCTGGAGTCGCAACTAAAATATCCACACCATCATATACTTTTTGTTTTTGAATGTTGATGTTTCCACCGCCATAAACACCTACACATCTTGCTTGCATGTAGGCAGATAATTTAGCGACTTCATCAACAACTTGTACAACTAGTTCGCGAGTAGGCACTACTATTAATACACGTGGCTGACGTTGTTCTGAGAATGTTAATTGACGCAAAATTGGTAATAAATACGCAAAGGTTTTTCCTGTACCTGTTTGAGCTATACCCACCGCATCTTTACCCGACATGATTACTGGGAATGCTTTTTCCTGAATAGGTGTTGGGTTGTCAAAACCTATATCGCTTAAAGCGTTTAGTAATGGTTTAGTAAGGTTAAGGTCTTTAAACGTAATCATTGCATTATAATTTTGGCAAAGATACGTTATTTTTAGTTGATAAATAGGAACACGGATAGCGCTGATTTAGCAGATTTTCGTGGATTTCTTATAAATTGATATACAATTACAACTTCCTTAAAGGCTCTAATAAATACTCCAATCCATTAGATTTTATCTCATATATAGTTGCTAGCATCATTCCTAATTTACCATCAGGAAAGCCTTTGCGCTGAAACCATTCTAAATACGAAACAGGAAGGTTTGCTAAAACAGTGCCTTTATATCTGCCAAATGGCATTTTAAATTTCACTAATTCTAATAATACTTCTGATTGATTCATAACGTTTTATTTTAACCACATCTTGTTCCGAATTTATTTCGGAATAGGCACATAGGTTTGGTTACTTGAAAGACCAGCAAATAAGCTACGCTTTAAGATAGCTGCCTATGTGAAAAAACATGTTTTCTATCTGCTACTATTATTAATAGTTTTTATTGGATTTTCTATGTTTCTATGTGGCTATTTTTTATTTTTTTTCTTATCTTTTCTTTTACTCCAAAAGTTATAACCAAAGCCTAATAAGGCAATAATGGCTACGGGAATTTTCCATGACACTAATCCGTCTTGTCCAACATAACACATAAAACGTTCCCAACGGAATTTACCTTCTTTAGAGTTTTTAGTTAAAGAACCAACAATTGAATTACCACTTATCGGATTGTTTTTAGGATCTTTCATACTAAACCATACAAATACAGGGCGCCCAACTACATGGTCAAAAGGTACTACTCCCCAACTGCGGCTATCTGCTGAATTATGACGGTTATCTCCCATCATCCAATAATAATCTTGTTTAAAGGTGTAAGACGTAATAGGTTTCCCATCATATAATACTTGCGCACCTGATGTTGTTATTTGATGAATACCGTTATCATAGGTACTCAACATTTTTTCATAAATACATAAGTTATTTGTATCAATGCTAACCGTCATCCCTTCTTTAGGCAGTGTTATTGGACCAAAGTTATCGTTATTCCATGGGAATTTTGGATTGTGAGGGAAAATGCTTGAACTATATTCTCCTTTTGGATCAATTTGTTTTTTTACTTTGATAACTCCTGGCGTATTTTTAATTTTTTCAGCAACATCAATTGGCATATTCATTAGATATACAGAAGTATCTTGTCTTAAATCTTTAATGTATGCTTCAGTTACATAAATATCAAAATTGTCTAAGAACTCTGCATTCATTACATAACCTTGATTGCCAGTTTGAGGATCTGCTTCAATTGTATGTAAAGGAAAAGATTTTGTTGTGACTTCATAAAAATGCTGAGCGTGCTCTGGCATGGCTTGTTTTTTATCATTGATGTATAATTCACCATCTTTAATTTCTAATTTATCTCCAGCAATTCCAACACAGCGTTTTACATAGTGTTCGCGCTTATCAACTGGGCGGCCAACTTTTTTTCCGTTTTTTATACTCATGCCACCTAAGTCAACTTTAAAGTTTGGATTATTCATGTTGGTGTATCCAAATCTTCTTACCATTTCGTAATAACTCGTGTATTGCTGAGTACCAATAGTAACAGTATCTCCATCAGGATAGTTAAACACTACAATCTCTCCATTTTTTGGTTTTGAGTAACCGGGTAAACGCATGTATGGTAATTTCAACCACTCTAAATACGATTGGGTTCCAGTGGTAAACGGTAAGGTGTGATGAGCAAAAGGAAAGGCCATTGGTGTTTGCGGAACTTTAGCTCCGTAACATACTTTATTAACAAATAAAAAATCACCAACCATTAATGATTTTTCTAATGATGAAGTAGGGATGGTAAATGCTTCAAAGAAAAAGCCACGAATAATAGAAGCAGCTACAACTGCAAAGATGATAGGGTCTGCCCAATTTTTAATAAAAGATGATTCAGATTTGATATCACTTACACCAAAAAATTTAATGTCTTTATTAAAACCTAAATAAGCAAAATATAAATAGGGCATTAAAGCGGCAGCAATTAAATCGTTATTCATTCGTTTTTTAAAAGCGCGCGCTAAATGAAAACCATATACACCATACAAAATTAAATTTACCCCAGGTACAATCATAATTAACCCCCACCATTTTGGGCGATTAATAATAGTGCCAACTAACCAAAAATTGTAAATGGGAATTAATGCTTTCCATGCTGGTAATCCTGCCTTTTCAAAGATTTTATATAAACCTGCAAATGAAATTAAAACGAGTAATAAAAAAATAATGTTGCCCATGTTTTGATGTTGTTAGTTTTTTGATCTTAGTTATTTGAATTTGTTATATAAGTTTTAAATTTTGTTTGAGAGTTTATTTTTTCTAATAACAAATAACTTTCCTCAAACAACTTGTCTTATTAAATTAAATCATTCATGGTAAATATACCTTTTTTGCCTTTAATATACTCGGCAGCAATTACAGCACCTAAAGCAAAACCTTTTCGGTTATGAGCTTTGTGCATGATTTCAATATCGTCTACAGCCGAAGTATATTTTATAATATGTGTTCCTGGAACTTCACCTTCTCTGACATCTTTTATAAATAACGTGTCGGAATTGTTATCTGTAATACTCCAGTTTTTTTTACGCTCTATTTTTTCAAGTACCTGATTTGCTAAAGATATAGCTGTTCCGCTTGGTTTATCTAATTTATGTATGTGATGAATCTCTTCCATTTCTACATTATAGGAATCATACTTATTCATCAACTCCGCTAAATACGAATTGACTTTGAAAAATAAATTAACGCCTAAGCTAAAATTAGTAGCGTGAAATAAACCACCGTTTTTTTGCTGACATTCTTTTTCAATTTCTGTAAAAGAATCGTACCAACCAGTTGTACCAACTACAATTGGAACTTGTGCATCAAAACATTTTTTAATATTTGAAATCACAGTGTGAGGTGTGCTAAATTCAACAGCGACATCAGCTTTTTTAAGTTCATCATTTGTAAAAGTTGATGCATTAGTTTCATCTACTTTTAAAACAATCGTATGCCCTCTTTGCAAAGCGATAGACTCTATCTCTTTACCCATTTTGCCGTATCCTAGTAGTGCAATGTTCATATTGTAATTGTTTAATCGCAGTTTACTTTGCTCCCGATAGCTATCGGGACTTTGCGGTTAAGCTTTTATTTAAATTTTAATTTCAAAGATAATCCTGCTTGTAATTTATTGTTGTAATCTAAGTTCGAGTAGGGATTTAATTGTAAACTTAAATCATCACTCACATCAAATGTTCGTAAATGCGCATCCACATTAGCATCTATAATATTAACTAAGTACACAAGCGCGCCTAACATAATAGAAATGTCTCTGTACTTTTGATAGTATTTTTTTTGGGTAATTAATTGATCGCTACTATAAAGTGTTTCATTTATAGTGTTTGCATCATCATCATTGGCGGCTCTTAAATTGTTACTATAGTATTTGTATTTAACTTGATTGGTAATTCCCCAATAGCCAATTCCTCCTAATGCCACATAAATAACTGGAGCCTTCCAATATTTTCTATTATAAATTTGTCCGAGTCCGGGGAAGCAAGCACTCATAATAGTGGCTTTTCGAGCATTACCATAAATTGCTTTTTTTACAGCGCGCTTAGCTTGAACAGAATCTTTTTTGTATGCGCGATATATGGAGTCGTTTTGTTGAGCATGAACAATTGAACAGCTAATAAACAACAATATGTATGATAATAAAACTTTCACCTAATCAAAAATAATCACAGTAGGCTAATAAATAGATTTACTGTGATTAATGGTTAGTTAATTTATGTCAAAAAAAGATAAAATGTGTTGAAGTTCGGTGTCGTTACTAAAGCTCAAAGTGATAGAGCCAGTACCTTTTGGACTACGTTTATAGTCGAAAGATTTACTGAAAATTTTCTCTAATTTTTTAGCAATTTGTTTGTCTTCAATAGTTAATGGTTTTTCTACACGAGTGGTTTTTGGTTTGAATTGTAATTTCTCGCCACGTGCTAATTCTTCAATTTGACGAACCGATAGTTCATTTTCAACCGCCATAGCAAAAATAGCTAATTGCTTATCTTCATTTTCAACACTCAATAATGCACGAGCGTGTCCCATCGAAATATCTTTATCACGCACCGCTTTTTGAATAACAGCAGGTAATTTTAGTAAACGTAAAAAGTTGGTAACCGTACTACGTTGTTTATTTACTTTTTCGCCTAACTGTTCTTGAGTGATATTACATTCGTCGATTAAACGTTTGTAGCTTAATGAGATTTCAATTGGATCTAAATCTTCACGTTGAATGTTTTCAATCAATCCCATTTCTAGCATCGCCTGATCGTTAGCTACTCGAATGTATGCTGGAATCTCAGTCAATTGAGCTAATTGTGAAGCTCTAAAACGACGCTCACCCGAAATCAATTGGTATTTATCATAACCTAATTTACGAACGGTGATTGGTTGAATGATGCCATGTTGTTTTATGGAGTCAGATAATTCTTGTAAGGCAATTTCTTCGAAATTAGTACGTGGTTGAAACGGATTGGTTTCAATATCTTTTATTCTAATAATAGCGATAGAACCTACTACAGGAGTTGCGTCGCCTGTTTGTTTGGTTGTAATATCGGTTTTAGCATTTTCTAACAATGCACTTAATCCTCTTCCTAATGCTGGTTTTTTGTTGGTACTCATCTTAATAGTTATAAGTTATAAGTTATAAGTTATAAGTTATTGGAATCGACGTTATCTAATAACTCATATCCCAAAACTCATAACTACTTTTCTATCCTTCGTTAAATTCTGATTCCTCTGCTGTAAAAGTCATTGTACGATCTTCGTCGCTTATTTTTGTTAAGCCGTTACGTTGTAAAATTTCGCGAGCTAAGTTTAAATAATTCAATGATCCTTTTCCAATGGCATCGTGCATGATAATTGTTTTACCGTGACTCGGAGCTTCTGCAAGTTTTACATTACGCTGAACGATCGTATTAAAAACCATGTTTTGAAAATGCATTTTAACTTCTTCAACAACTTGATTCGCTAATTTTAATCGAGGGTCATACATCGTTAATAAAACGCCTTCTATGTCTAAATTAGTATTAATATGTTCTTGAATTAATTTGATAGTTTGTAATAATTTACCCATGCCTTCTAAGGCAAAATACTCGCATTGTACAGGAATGATTACACTATCAGCCGCAGCTAATGAATTAATTACAGTTAAGCCAAGCGATGGACAACAATCGATAATAATAAAATCATAATCAACTTTTATTTTATCTAAAGCTGTTTTCATCATGTAATCTCTGTTTGGCAGATTCACGATTTCTAATTCAATAGCTACTAAATCTGTATTGGTTGGTAACAAATATAAATTAGGAGTATCTGTTTCTAAGATAACTTCCTTTGGATGCTTGCTATCAATGATACACTCGTATAATCCCGCTTTTACATTTTTCGGTTCAATTCCAACACCTGATGTAGCATTAGCTTGTGGATCGGCATCAACTAATAATGTTTTATATTCTAAAACTGCTAAAGAAGCGGCTAAATTAATGGCAGACGTTGTTTTTCCTACCCCACCTTTTTGATTTGCAATCGCTATTATTTTTCCCATGTCTTTTATTTATTAATCGTTTCTCCTATTTCTAAAAGGCTTAATTTTTTACCTTGTCTATTAAATTTGTTGATGGCTTCTGGTTTATCAATTTTAATGAAACCAAAGGTATCATAGTGCATTCCAATAATATCGTTACATTTAATAAATTCAGTAGCAATAATGGCATTATCCACACCCATAGTAAAGTTATCGCCAATTGGTAAAAAGGCAAAATCTACTTTACGGTAATCACCAATTAGCTTCATGTCTCTTGTTAGGGCTGTATCGCCAGCATAATAAAAGTTTTTATCATTGCTTTCAATCACAAATCCCATAGGGTTTCCGCCGTAAGTTCCATCAGGCAAACTACTGCTATGAACCGCATTAACGCATTTTACGGAGCCAAAATCAAATAACTTTTTTCCGCCAATATTCATTGGATGAATGTTTTCAACGCCCTGTTTACTAAGCCAAACGTATATCTCCCAATTGCAAACAACGGTTGCTTTGGTGCGGTTGGCAATAGAGATAGCATCTGCAATATGATCTTCGTGTCCGTGTGTAATTAATATATAATCTGCTTTTACAGTGCTGGCATCAATGCTTTTTGCTAATTCGTTAGGAGTAATGAATGGATCAAACAATAAATGCTTGCCATTAATTTCAACTCCAAAGCACGAATGGCCGAAATACGATATATTCATTATTAAAAATTCAAAAAATAGTACTTAGTTATTACCGTAAATTTAAACTATTTAGGGGGTTTATCTGTTTTTAGTTTTTAACAGTAAAATTCATAACTTCGCAAAAATGTTAATAATATAATGCATTCAATTACAATCATATCGGCAACTAACAGGGTTGATAGTAACACCGAAAAAGTTGCTACTTATTATAAATCTGCCTTAAAAAGTAAAGGTGTTGATGTTGAGTTGTTTAGCTTAAAAGATTTACCTGAATCGGTTTTACATACCGATATGTATGGAAAACGCTCAGAAGACTTTCAGAAAATAATAGACACTTACGTTGATAAACAAAGCAAGTTTATTTTCATTTCTCCTGAGTATAATGGCAGTTTTGCTGGTGTTTTAAAAGTGTTTTTAGATGCTGTTCCTCCGCGTATATGGACGGAAAACAAAGCCTGTTTAGTGGGCGTATCAACCGGAAGAGCAGGTAACTTGAGAGGAATGGAACATTTGACAAATATTTTAAATTACTTGAAAATCAATGTCTATCATAATAAATTGCCAATTAGCAGAGTGGATACATTGCTAGACGCTAATGGAAATTTAACTGACGCTGAAACTCAAAAGGTTATTGATATTCAGTTAGAAGGCTTTTTGAAGTTTTAGATTATCATAAATCTAACCCGCTTCCTTTTTTAGATAATTCATAACCTTCGTCAATCAACAAATTCTTGCTTTTGCTTGCCGCTACTGCTAATTCGTCGCAGCGGTTATTTTCTTTATTGGATGCATGACCTTTTACCCATACAAATTTGATGTTATGTTTTTTTTGAATTTCTAAAAAACGTTTCCATAAATCGGGATTGGCTTTGTCTTTAAATCCTTTTTTTACCCAGCCATATACCCAACCTAAATTAATCGAATCCACCACATATTTTGAGTCGGAATAAACCACTACGTTTGAATTTTCTTTTTTTAACGTTTCAAGAGCCACAATAATGGCAATGAGTTCCATACGATTATTAGTAGTTAATTTAAATCCGTATGCTAATTCTTTACGTTGGTCTTTGTATTTCATAACGATGCCAAGTCCACCTGGGCCAGGATTACCACTACATGCACCGTCCGTATATATTTCTATGACATCGCTATTCATCATTTCGGTAAATATAGTTTTTTTGCCGTAAAATATGATATTTCTTACGCTTCATTTACATAAAATAGTTTAGAAAATACATGCTTAAATCCCCCAATTTTTTATATATTTAAAATCTATATATACTGAGCGTATGGCAAAGAAAATAACTAAAAAAGAGAAAAGTATTTTCACTCAAAATTCTTTAACATTCTTAAAAGATTATTTAAATAATCCTTCACCAACAGGTTTTGAAAGTGCAGGACAAAAAATGTGGCTAAACTACATTAAGCCTTTTATTGATGAACATTATGTGGATACTTACGGAACAGTAGTTGGTATTGTAAATCCAGAAGCTCCTTATAAAGTGGTGATAGAAGCACATGCGGATGAAATTTCGTGGTTTGTGCACTATATAACCAAAGATGGATTTATCTATTTACGTCGTAATGGAGGAAGCGATCATCAAATTGCACCATCTAAACGCGTTAATATTTTTACAGATAAAGGAATTGTGAAAGGTATTTTTGGATGGCCAGCAATTCATGTGCGTGATGCTGCTAAAGAAGAAACGCCAACGTTAAAAAATATCTTTTTAGACTTAGGCTGCAAAAGCGATAAAGAAGTTGAAGAGTTAGGCGTGCATGTTGGTTGTGTGGTAACTTACGAAGATGAATTTATGGTATTAAATGACCGTTACTTTGTAGGCAGAGCGTTAGATAATAGAGTAGGTGGTTTTATGATTGCTGAAGTTGCTCGTTTATTAAAAGAAAGTAAAACTAAATTGCCATTTGGATTATATATAGTAAACGCCGTGCAAGAAGAAGTTGGTTTAAATGGAGCAACCATGATTGCTCACAAAATAAAACCTAATGCCGCTATTATTACTGATGTTTGCCATGATACGCAAACACCAATGATGAATAAAATTGTGAGTGGGGATTTAGCTTGTGGTAAAGGGCCAGTATTATCATACGGACCAGCAGTGCAAAATAATTTATTGAAATTAATTATTGAAGCCGCTACAAAAAATAAAATTGATTTTCAACGTCAAGCAGCAAGCAGAGTAACAGGTACTGATACAGATGCGTTTGCATACAGTAATGATGGCGTAGCATCCGCTTTAATTTCGTTGCCTTTACGTTATATGCATACAACAGTTGAAAGTGTTCATAAAGATGATGTAGAGAATGTAATTAAATTAATAATTGCTTCCTTAAAAAATATTAAAAACAACCACGATTTCCGTTATTTAAAATAATCTTTCATTGTCAAATCCGATAGCTATCGGATGGCTCATTGTCAAATTGACTTATTAATAAAATGGCTATAATTGATTCTATATTAAAAGGTGCAGTTAAATTAGGAAACAAAATTCCTAAACGAACTAACTATTATGCTCAGCAGACAAAGGTTTTAAAAAAACTAATGACTAAAGCCGAGCATACAGCTTTTGGTGAGCATTTTCATTTTACAAAATTATTGCAGCAAAAAAATCCAATACAAGGTTTTCAGTCTACAGTAAAAATGTATGATTATAGCAGTATTTATAAAGAGTGGTGGTATAGAGCGCACAAAGGAGAACCTTATGTATGTTGGCCAAATCATATTAAATATTTCGCCTTAAGTTCTGGAACTTCTGAAGCAGCAAGTAAATATATTCCTGTAACAAAAGAAATGTTGAAAGCTTTTAAACGTGGGAGTGTAAGACAACTAGTTGCACAAGCAAATTATGATTTCCCGAAAGAGCATTTCTCAAAAGGAATGTTAATGATTGGTGGAAGTACCTTGTTGGATTTTAATGGTAGTCATTACGAAGGAGATTTGAGCGGAATTACAGCAGCAAATATTCCAGTTTGGTTTCAGCGATTTTATAAACCAGGAAAAACAATTTCTAAATATAAAGATTGGGAAACAAAATTAGCAGAGATTGTAAAGAGTGCCAAAGATTGGGACATTGGTGTAATTGTTGGTGTACCAGCTTGGGTACAAATTATTATGGAACGCGTTATTGAACATTATAAAGTAGATACCATCCATGATATTTGGCCAAACCTAAGAGCTTATGTGCATGCAGGAGTTTCTATTGAGCCTTACCGTAAAAGTATTGCTAAACTAACTGCCTTTCCTTTAATTTTTTCGGATACGTATTTAGCTTCCGAAGGATTAATAGCTTATCAAGAAAGACCAAACCCGTCGCAAGGCATGCGTATGCTGTTGGACAATGGTATTTTTTATGAGTTTGTTCCTTTCAATGAAGATAATTTTGATTCGGATGGAAACATGAAGCAAGGCGCAAAAGCATTAACTATCAAAGATGTAGAGCTAGGAAAAGATTATGCTTTGCTTCTTACTTCTTGCTCAGGCGCTTGGCGTTATTTAATTGGCGATACGGTTCGTTTTACTGATTTGGAGCATGGAGAGATTGTTATTACTGGCCGCACCAAACATTACTTGAGTTTATGTGGCGAACATTTATCAGTTGAGAATATGAGCCGCGCTATTAAATTAACGGCCGATGATTTAAAAATTGAATTAAATGAATTTGCCGTAGCTGGTGTTCCTCATGGGACTTTATTCGCTCATCAATGGTATGTGGGTTCTAATAAGGCTACCTCAGAAGAAGATATTAAACAACGTTTAGATTTTCATTTAAAAGAAATTAATGATGATTATCGCACGGAAAGAATTGCCGCTTTAAGAGACGTGTATGTAAAGGTATTGCCTGATGATGCTTTTATTGATTTTATGGGAACTAAAGGAAAACTCGGTTCTGCACATAAATTCCCACGAGTTTTAAAAGGAAAATTATTAGAAGAGTGGCAAAGCTTTATTGCTAATTATAAAAATACATTTTGATTTTAAGTTTAATATATCAAGCAATTATTATTATCACCCTCCTTACGTTTTCGTTTGGACCAGCATTTTTTGCGTTAATAAATACAGGTATTAAGTTTGGTTATCGTACAGGTTCTTTTTTGGCTATAGGAGTTGTGTTTAGTGATTTCTTTTTATGCATGCTTGTTTGCTTTTTAGTGTATTTTGGGATGGCTAATTTATTACATTCATCTGAAATGCAAACCTTTTTCGCAATTATTGGAGGTATTGTGTTAATTGTATTTGGTGCGTTTTTTTTTAAGAAGGTCCCTGTAAAAACAGATGAAACTATTGATATTGATAATCAATTGCCAAGCCCTAAAATTATGTTGCTTAAAGGCTTCTTCTTAAATTTATTTAATCCAACGGTTTGGTTACTCTGGCTGGCAAATGTTACCGCCATTAGTAAAACATTGGATTACTCCATAATTAAAATGATTGTGTTTTTTAGCATCATATTAGGCACAGTTTTAGCCGTAGAACTATTTAAAGTAAAGTTGGCAGGCAAAATTAAGCACTACTTAACACCAAAAATTATGACAACTGTAAATTACATTACAGGTTCTGCATTAATTATTTTTGGACTCATATTAATTTACAATCACTATTTCAATAAATAATGGTAGCAGGCACATTTGACGAATTAAGGAAAAAATTAGAAGAGAGTGGCATGTCATTCCCTTATATTTATATGTTTAAGTTTATTATTAAAGCTGATAATAAAACGATGGCATTAGTAGAAGTGATATTTGATGATGCTGCTGATATTATTCAAAAGCAATCCGCAAAAGGAAATTACATTAGTATTACAGTAAAGCAAGTTGTAATGAGTATCGATGAAATTATTACGATTTATGAAAAAGCAGCAGAAATAGAAGGAGTGATGTCGTTATAATGCCAGTTTTTGAAATAAAAAATAATCTACTATCTGTAAAAGTCAATTCGTTTGGTGCCGAATTATGTTCTGTGGTTTCAAAAGAAACTGATATAGAATATATTTGGCAAGCCAATGAAAGTGTCTGGGCGCGACATGCACCCAATTTATTTCCTATTGTAGGTAAATTAAAAGGTGGAGAGTTTCAATACCAATCAAAAACGTATCAATTACCACAGCATGGTTTTGCAAGAGATAATGAGTTTATTTGTGTTGAACAAACTGATGATTATGTGTTGTTTGAATTAACGGCATCCGATAAAACATTAGTCAATTATCCTTTTCACTTTAGCTTTCAGGTTGGGTATAAATTAATTGATAATAAAGTCATAACGAGTTACTCTGTTTTTAATCCAGATAATTATGATTTGTATTTTTCGGTAGGCGCTCATCCAGCATTTAATTGCCCTTTACAAGTGGATGAATTGTTTGAAGATTATGAATTGGTATTTCCGTCAAAAGATAATTTTACTATTAATACATTAAAGGATGGATTAATTACCTCTCAAATAAAAAACATTGAGTTGAAGAATCATAAACTACAAGTAACTAAACAGTTGTTTGATAATGATGCTTTAGTGTTAATGAATTCGCAGATAGATGAAGTACAATTGGTGTCAACAAAATCAAAACATGGCGTGTCTTTAATCTCAAAAGATTGGCCATTTTATGGTATTTGGACTAAGAAGAACACCAATCAGTTTATTTGTTTGGAGCCCTGGCAAGGAATTGCTGATAGTGATGATGCTAATGGAGACTTCTCACAAAAAACCGGAATTATAAAATTAAAGTCAGAAGAAAATTATGATTGCTCATTTGATGTCGTCTTTTTTTAAATGATGAAACAACAATTTCATAAGCCTTTATTTTTATTTAAGCTTCTGGGCTTTTGTTTGTTGTTTTTGTTTATGCATCGCCTTCTTTTTTTATTCATGTTTCATGATCAATTTAATGATGTTTATTTTTTGGATTATGTAAAGGCATTTTTAATTGGAAGCTTAACAGATGCCATTGCCTCTATTTATTTTTTATTGCCCATGTGGCTCATCTTGCTATTCGGAAATATTGAAAACAAAATCATTAAATACACTTCTCTAACATTTTTCGGTTTTGGATTTTTTGCGATTTGTATTTTAAACTTATCCGACTTAGGCTATTATCCCATCACTAAAAAAAGAATGGGAGCAGAACTGCTAGATATTTTGCCAGAAGTTCCAGCGTTATTGAGCACTTATCTGATAGACTACTGGTATTTAGTTATTTTACTACTCGTTTTTTTTAGTGCTTGTTTTTATCTTTTCAAGAAACAAATTTTCAATTATAAAAATAATCTAGAGAGTATTAAGGTTAAATTGATTAACTATGTAATTGTTATACTTTCATTTTTGTTTATTGCGAGAGGTGGAATTAAAGACAAACCTTTTATTCCATTTGATATACCCGTAATTGTTAACCCTAAATTACAGTGGTTGGCAAGCAATACGCCTTTTCAGTTTTTGCATACATTAAATAATAAAAATATTAAAATTGAAACCTATTTTCAGGAAGATGAAGCTGAGAAAATAATTGGGTTTCAAAAACAATTTGTTTCTAAAGAGTTCAAAAAGAAAAACATCCTATTCATTATTTTAGAAAGTTTTTGTTCGGAACGCATTGGTCTTTTAAGTCCTCAAATGAATGGTTACACGACATTTATGGATTCATTATTGGGTAATGCCAGAACCTACAAATACGTTATGGCCAATGGCAGAATGACCATTGATGCACTTCCATCTGTATTGTCGAGCATTCCCTCTTTTATGGATAAAAATTATTGTTATTCAAATTACAGTAATAATAATGTACATGGCATTTCTTCTATATTAGAAAAGGAAGGTTATTCAACCGCTTTTTTTTATGGAGGTATAAAAACTACTTTTGGCTTTGAAAGTTTTACCAATATTAATTTTACTAAACAGTATTTTGATCAAAGAGATTATGATAGCCATTATGAAAATGAAGGTTGGGGCGTTGATGACCATTTATTTTTACCATTTGTTGCTAGTAAATTAAAAACGATGCCACAACCATTTTGCGCTTCCCTTCTAACACTTTCTTTGCACCATCCGTTTCCCATTCCAGAGCCTTATAAAACACTTTTAGATTCCATTAAAGATCCTATTAAAAAAAGTGTCAAATACACAGATTTATCTCTTCAATTATTTTTTAGTAAAATTAAAAACGAACCTTGGTTTAAAAATTCGATTATTGCTATTTGCGCCGATCATAATTCGAGTGGTTTGGGTTTTTACGAATGTAACCCAGTAAATGAATTTTCAATTCCTGTTTCATTTTATAGCTATGGCGACACTTCATTTAATAAAATGCAAGATCATTCCATTTCTCAAATTGATATGTATCCAACCGTATTAAATTATTTAGGATACAATAAACCTTTTGTAAGTATTGGTAGTTCGGCACTTTCAGCTAATAATCATCTCACGATTAAATATGTTGGAAATGGGTTATTTCATTTATTTGATTACCCTTATGCATTAGAATTTGATAATACATCTAAGAAAACAACTAAATTTTGGATATTTAATGATAAAAGAAGTATTAAGGAAATGGTGATTGATGAAAGTAACCAAAAAAAGGTAGATGAATTAACAGATTTAGTAAAAGCTTATATTCAAGTATTTAGTTATCGAATTAATAAAAATCAATTTTAGTTTTAAGTCTTGAAATCAAGTTATCATAAATACATTGTTTTATTGATCATATGTACTATTGGTTTACTATTTCAATTTAAAACATTAAATGAATTTCCACAATACAAACATAGTTGGGCTCAATGTGATAGGTATGCTATAGCACTTGGTTTTGTAAATAATGGGGGCGATTTTTTTCATCCTGAAACGTTTATTTACAATAATCAGTTTCCAGATGGTAATTTTATGACGGTGATGAAGTCATCTATCACATCGGTTGATTTTCCTATCTATGATTATTTGGTATCTTTTGTGATGCGTATTTCAGGAAGCACGGATCCTTGGTGTTTTCGAGTTTTTGTTTTTCTGTACAGTATTATCGGTTTATTTTTTCTGTACAAACTAACTACTCTTTTTACTAATTCTGTTGTTAAATCTGCTGTTGTGGTATTGTTTGCATTAACTTCACCAACCTTTCTTTATTATCAGGCTGGTTTTTTGCCAACTATTCCATCCTTGGCGAATTGTATGATTGCTTTATATTTTTTGTTTAAATTTTATAAAGAAAATACAAAGAAAGATTTTTATTGGTTCATCTTTTTTTTAACTATCGCTATATTGGCTCGTTTACCATTTGCTATTGTATTAGTTGCGGTAATGTGTTTAGAATGTTTGATGATTATAAAAGAAAAGAAAATACATTTTTTTAAATGGATTTTGTTTTTTGTCTCTTTTGCTTGTGTTGGCGCTTACTATAAGTATAATGAATTTCTGAGAGCAGAATATGGTTCTTTATTTTTGAATTATGTAATTCCAGCAGCAAATTGGAATGATTTAAAAGATTTTATGATTGCTGTATACGAACGATGGGCTTTTAAGTATTTTTCGCAATTTCATTATGTATTAATTATTGTTCTAGGCATATTATTTTTGATTAATGCTATCATGAAAAAAATCAGTCTATCTGATTTAGAAAGAAAATTAATTTGGTTGTGTTCTATTCTATTTTTTGGGTGCATACTTTATTACCTTTTAATGAGTTTTCAGTTTTTGGATCACGACTATTATTTTTTAGATACTTTTTACCTGCCATTTATTCTATTGGTTGTGTTTTTAATTATTAAGATGCCTTCTTTTCAAAACGTAAAAGTTTCTTATTCAATAAATGTTTGTTTATTGTTGCTATTTATTCCTGCAATAATATATGCAACCCAAGTTCAGGAGTCTGAAAAACCGAACCCTGGTCCTACAGCAAATGCCTTTAAAAATTCTGATCTGTTTTTAGATGCGCTTCAAATACCAAGAGATGCTAAAATATTAGTGATGGGTGCCGATGGTCCAAACAATTCATTTATTTTAATGAAACGAAAAGGTTTTGGCATGGTTTATCCAGAACCTGAGCGTATTGCAAAGGGCTTAAATTGGCCTTATGATTATTTAGTGATTGAAAACCAAAAGCTAGTTAATACAGTTTATCCTTACTATCCGAATATTTTAAATGAAGTTCAAAAAATAGCTAATAATGATGAGATATCTGTTTTTATTAAGAAAGAAAATAATGAACGTAATGATTTTGATTCTTTTTTTAATTTAAACACTAAGTCAATTAAATTTGAGCAAAATGTTAGTTTTGATAGTATTCCTAGCAATTGCGGCGGAATAGATACCTTGAGTGATTTTTGTTATAGTGGTAAAAAAGCAGGATTAGTGTTGCCTGATACAGAGTGGGGTTTTAATTATAAGATTGAAAATTTACAATGTCTTAATGATGCTCCTTCTATTTTAAAAATTAAAGCTTTTTTCACTTCAAAAGTTAATTTGGAGGAATGTTTACTTTGTGTTTCAATTAAGAGTGGTGATAAAGACATTTTGTTTTCGGTTAATAATTTGCAGTATTTTAATATAAATGAAAACTGGAACGGCAAAGAATTTATTTTTAATTTACCAAAAATTAGTGAGAAAGAATCGACACTAGCTGTGGTAATTTGGAATAGAGGTAAGAATACCTTGAATTTTGATGATTTTGAGATAAAGGTATTTCAATAATCATCCGAATACAATTAAAAAGAATTTAAAAAAATGTTATAAATTTACATACTATGATACAACTATTAAAATCACGCATTCAAGCGTCTATTGATTTAAAAATGTCTTTATTATCCAATGATGCTATTTTAAATAATGTACAAAACATTGTAAATGATATTGTAACGTGTTATAAAAATGACGGTAAAGTATTATGGGCAGGTAATGGCGGCTCTGCTGCTGATGCTCAGCACTTAGCAGCTGAATTAAGCGGACGTTTTTATTACGATAGACCACCATTGTTTAGCGAAGCATTACATGTGAATACAAGTTACACAACAGCTGTGGCTAACGATTATAGTTATGATGTGATTTATAGCCGTTTAACCCAAGCCATGGGCCGTAAAGGCGATGTATTAATTGGTTTATCTACTAGTGGTAACTCAACTAATGTCATTAAAGCATTAGAAGTTGCTAATCAAATTGGAATGGTAACGGTAGCATTCACTGGCGAAACAGGCGGTAAAATGAAAGATACGGCTAAATACTTAATCAATATTCCTTCTAAAGATACACCTCGTATTCAGGAATGTCACATGATATTAGGACATACCATTTGTGAATTGGTTGAAATTGCTTTATTCCCTAAACCTTAATACACTTGCTTAAAGAAGCGATTATATTAGCAGGAGGATTTGGAACACGATTGCAAGCAGTTGTGAGCGATGTGCCTAAGCCCATGGCTCCAATAAATAATGAACCTTTTTTAAATTACGTGTTTGATTATTTACTGCATTATAAAATAGAACATGTGGTTTTATCTACAGGTTATTTAGCAGATAAAATTTCAGATTACTACAAAAACGAATACAGAGGAATTAAAATTTCGTATACTAAAGAAGAAACTCCCTTAGGAACTGGGGGAGGAATTCGTTTGGCTATGACAAAATGCTACACTAGCGATGTTTTAGTTTTAAACGGTGATTCTTTCTTTGATGTTAATATAACAGATCATTTCAATAATCATATTTCAAAACAAGCTGATTGTAGTTTAGCATTACGCAAAGTTTTTAATGCTTCACGTTATGGCACTATTTTGCTTGGTATTGGAAATGCAATTGAAACCTTTAAAGAGAAAAATAATATTGAGCAAACTGGTTTAATTAATGGTGGCGTTTATATTTTAAACAGGAAGTTATATTTGAGTAAAACAAACGAAGCGGTTCCTTTTTCGATAGAGAAAGATTTTTATGAAAGTAGAATTAATGAATTACATATTTTTGGGTTTGAATACGATGGTTATTTCATAGACATTGGTATACCAGAAGATTATAACAAAGCGCAAGATGACTTTAAAGGATTTAAATATAGATAGTACATGGACTTTGTTTTTAGACAGAGATGGTGTGATAAACAAAAAGTTGGAAGACGATTATGTGAAACACACAACGGAGTTTGAATTCATAGATGGAACATTAAATGCACTGAGAATGTTAAACCCACTATTTAAAACTATAGTGGTTGTAACTAATCAGCAATGCATTGGAAAGAAAATTATTTTCCCACAAGATTTAGATTTGATTCATCAAAACATGATGTATGAAGTTAATTACTTGAAAGGAAGAATTGATAAAATATATCATTCCCCTTATTTAGCAATCGAAAATCACCCTACACGTAAACCATCTATTGGAATGGCTTTACAGGCGCAACAAGATTTTCCACATATAGATTTTAATAAATCTATTATGGTTGGAGATAGCATGAGTGATATGGAGTTTGGCAGAAACGCCGGAATGAAAACAGTTTATATTAGCCCAGAAGCAAAAGTAGATGATCGTATTGATTTTAATTTTAAGTCGTTGATTTATTTTGCACACTCATTAACGCAATAGCATATTTTGAAAATATCAATCATAACCATCACCTATAATAGCGAATCAACCTTAATAGATACGATTGACTCTGTATTAAATCAAACCTATAAAGATATTGAGTACATTATTGTAGATGGAGCATCTACAGATAGTACGTTATCTATCATTCATTCTTACAAAGATAAAATAGCTAAAGTAGTTTCAGAAAAAGATAATGGTCTATACGATGCCTTGAACAAAGGCATTTCGATGGCTAGCGGTGATGTGATTGGTATTTTACATAGCGATGATTTTTATACCAATCATCATATTATTGAAAACGCAGTAAACACCTTTAAATTAAATCAGGCAGATGCTGTATATGCTGATTTATATTACGTAGATAAAAACGACACCAATAAAATACATCGTAAATGGGAATCTGGACATTATAAGCATGGTATGTTTATGAATGGCTGGATGCCACCACATCCAACATTCTTCGTCAAACGTTCAGTTTATCAAAAACACGGAAGTTTTAATTTAGATTTAGTATCAGCGGCCGATTATGAGCTAATGTTACGCTTTATTCATAAACACAAAATTAAGTTGGCATACTTGCCTGAATTTGCAATAAAAATGCGAGTAGGAGGAAAGAGCAACGTTTCTCTTCAAAACAGGATTAGAGCCAATAACGAAGATAGAAAAGCTTGGAAAATAAATGGTTTAAAACCACACTTCTATACTTTGTATTTAAAGCCGTTGAGAAAGATTATTCAGTTATTTAAAAAGTAAGATTTTTTATAAAATACTATTTAATTTTCAGCAGGCCATGCTTGTATACCTAATTGCTCCCAAAAATCAAAAATCTGTGATTTTGTTTAATTTTGTAAAATCTACGATGTATCGTAGATTTTCATTCAGAAAAAGAGGAAAAAATGTAATATCTTTGGTAAATGCTGATTTTTGAAAAGTTCGAATCCCTTTCTGCCCGCTAAGCTCAGGATTATTGGATCATTACTCAACAAGTAGTGTGGTTAAACAATATTAAAACAAATATTTTTTAAAGTAATTTACTTCTTCACCTCAAAGGTTTCAAAATTTCTCACTTCACCTTCTTCGGCAATCACTTCAGTTACTTTAGATAGGGGAGAGCCAACATAGCACCAATCAATTAATTTGTTAATGTCATCTTCTAAACCTTCGGCTTCAATTAATACATCGCCACTGTGTAGGTTTCTTACATAACCAGTTAGATTGCATTTAATAGCTTGTGCATGTGTGCAAAAACGATAAGATACACGTTGTACTTTTCCTTTAACGGTTATGTTATAATGACGAATCAAATTATTTATTTAACGTCTCCAAATTGCGGTGTTCCGTTTTATTTAATTCTTCTTTTGAAAGTGATTTAAAATAGTCGTAAGTAATTTTCAACCCTTCAGCTCTGTTAACTTTCGGGTTCCATCCTAAAATTTCCTGAGCTTTTGTAATATCTGGTCTGCGTTGTTTTGGATCATCTTTAGGTAAAGCTAACGAAATTAATTTTTGATTAGAACCAGTTAGTTTTAAAATTTCATCAGCAAAATCTTTAATGCTAATTTCATCAGGATTTCCAATATTTACTGGCAAGTGATAATCACTCATTAGTAAACGATAAATGCCTTCTACTAAATCATCTACAAAACAAAAACTACGCGTTTGACTGCCATCACCAAACATAGTTAAATCTTCGCCACGCAAAGCTTGTCCAATAAATGCAGGCAACACGCGTCCATCGTTTAATCTCATTTTAGGTCCGTAAGTATTAAAAATACGAATGATACGAGTTTCTAAACCATGTGTTTCGTGATATGCCATAGTTAAAGCTTCCATAAAACGTTTTGCTTCATCGTAGCAACCACGAGGTCCAACTGGATTTACATTTCCCCAATACTCTTCTGTTTGAGGGTGCACTGCAGGATCTCCATAGACTTCACTCGTAGAGGCAACTAATACTCTTGCTTTTTTAACACGTGCAAATCCTAAAACGTTATGTGTTCCTAGCGAAGAAACCTTTAAAGTTTGAATAGGAATTTTTAAATAATCAATTGGGCTTGCAGGCGATGCAAAATGTAAAATATAATCGATGTTACCAGCAACATGAATGAATTTACTGACATCATGATGATAAAATTCAAACTGAGGTAACTTAAATAAATGTTCAATGTTTTTTAAATCGCCTGTAATTAAATTATCCATGGCAACAACGGCCATACCTTCTTTAATAAAACGGTCGCATAAATGCGAGCCTAAAAATCCTGCTGCTCCTGTTATTAAAATTCTTTTTTGTGCCATATTATTTTTTTGATTTTGAAGGAAGTTTATATCCTATTTTAGTTCTTGTTTCTTTTTTTACCTTTTGCTTTTGAGGTGGATCTGTCAACAGAAACTCTATAACCTCATTAATATTATCAATTTTCTTATTGAATTTTGATTCTAATTCTTGTATTCTATGTTGAAGTATTTTTATATCGGAATTGTATTGTTTTAAAAAAATGAAAGCCCTCACTACTGCGATATTTACATTTATAGCAGTTTCGCTTTTTAAGATGCTGGATAGCATTGTAATACCATGTTCTGTAAAGGCATTTGGAATATAACGGCTACCACCCCAACTTGAGGTTTCAATTTGCAACCTCAAGTCTTGGAGTTCTTCTTTAGACAATTGAAACATAAAATCACTAGGAAAGCGCTTTATATTTCTTTTTACCGCCAAATTTATTGATTTTGTTGGCACTCCATACATTTCAGCGAGATGTTTATCAAGCATCACTCTCTGTCCTCGGATTATAAATATCTTTTTTTGTATGAGTTGAATATCCACTTTGAATTTTATTTTAATCTTGAGGTTTCAATTTGAAACCTCAAGATTTTCTAATTAATTAGTTCTAATTCCTATACAGTAATAGCTGTAATCTAATTTTTTCATGTCTTGAGGGTCAAAAATATTTCTTCCGTCAAATAACGTTTTTTGTTTTAAACGTTTACTGATTTCATCAAAATCAGGCACTCTAAACTCAGGCCACTCTGTTACAATTAATAATGCATCAGCTCCATCTAAACTATCGTACATGTCTAATGAATACTCAATTGTATCTTTTAAAGTATGCTTCGCTTCTTTCATAGCTACTGGGTCGTAAGCAACAACACTAGCACCTGCTTTCAATAATTTTTCAATAATCACCAACGATGGTGCTTCACGCATATCATCTGTTTTTGGTTTAAATGATAAACCCCATAAGGCGAATTTCTTTCCTTTTAAATCGTCATTGAAGTGATTTTTTACTTTCGTAAATAATACTTCTTTTTGATTTTCGTTTACTTCTTCAACAGCATTTAAAATACGCATATTGTATTTATTTTCTTTAGCTGTTTTAATTAATGCTTTTACATCTTTCGGAAAACAACTTCCACCATAACCAACACCTGGGTAAATAAATTTTGTTCCAATACGCGTATCACTACCAATACCTTTACGAACCATGTTTACATCAGCGCCCATAATTTCACAAAGGTTTGCAATATCATTCATAAAAGAAATTTTGGTAGCTAACATAGCATTCGCCGCATATTTTGTCATTTCAGCCGACGGGATATCCATAAAATAAATTGGATGTCCGTTCATTAGAAATGGTTTATATAATTTACGCATTAAGTCTTCTGCTTCTGGTCTATCAACACCAACTACAATTCTATCTGGTTTCATAAAATCTTCAATCGCAGCACCTTCTTTTAAAAATTCAGGATTTGAAGCTACATAAATTTGCAAGTTGGATGCACGTTTTTCTAATTGAGCTTTTAAAGCGCCTCTTACTTTTTCGGCAGTACCAACGGGCACAGTACTTTTAGTAACAACTACTAAATTATTGTTTGCGTGCTCACCAATACTTGAAGCAACCGCTAACACATATTTTAGATCAGCGGAACCGTCTTCATCTGGTGGGGTACCAACTGCAATAAAAACTACTTCAGCTCCTTGAATACTATCTTTTAAAGAGGTTGAAAAATGTAAACGCTTTTTATCAACATTGCGTTTTACCATTTCGTCTAAACCTGGCTCGTAAATCGGTAAAATTCCATTATTTAAATTCTCAATTTTTTTTTGATCAATATCAATACAAGTTACATCCATGCCAACTTCAGCAAAACATGTACCTGTTACTAATCCTACATATCCGGTTCCTACTATTGCTACTTTCATATGTTCAATGAGTTAATTCGATAATTTGACAATGAGTCAATTAACTTTAGTTTTTAAATTATTTTTAGTTGATGCGATTATTTTTGATAAAATTTTTATTATGATTTGAAGTTTGTCTTTTAAATCACTTGTAGGGTAAGAATGAGATTTTTCACATATAGTTAGCCAATACATTGTTTCATCAGCTTCTTTATGTGCTATTTTTAATTTATGAATAAAATCAAGCTTACTTTCAGCATTTTGAGCTTCATGAACATTTGCTCCAATTGAAGTTCCAGATTTCAATAATTGATTAGCAACTACAAATTTTCTTTTTTCTTCTAATTGTTCAACAAAAGAAATCACTGCAATGGAAAAGTCTATTGTTAAATTTAATATGGGATTATCTTTTTGCTCCATTGTCTAATAGTCACATTGACTAATTAACTAATTCTAAAAGGTTATCTGTAATGTACTTCAACGTTTCTTCATCCATTTCTGTATGCATAGGCAGCGATAAAACCGTTGCACATAATTTTTCTGTTACTGCAAAATCGCCTTTATTAAACCGATCGCTTTTATACGCATTTTGTTCGTGCAACGGAATTGGGTAATAAATCATTGCTGGTATTCCTCTCTCAGTTAATTGCTCTCGTAAAAATTTTCTATCAACTCCAGCTAATTGCAATGTATATTGATGAAACACATGTGTTGAGTTTTTTGTTCTTATTGGTGTTTTTAATTTTGGATGATTGGCTAATGCTTTATCATAGTAGTCAGCAGCTTTATTTCTAGCAGCAGCATATTCATCTAAGTGTTTTAATTTTGCTTTTAATACAACCGCTTGTATGGTATCTAACCGAGAGTTAACTCCCAACACATCATGCACGTATTGCACACTTTGGCCGTGATGCGCCACCATGCGTAATTTTTTCGCTAATTCATCATCGTTCGTATAAATAGCACCACCATCACCATAGCAACCTAAATTTTTACTTGGGAAGAAAGATGTACAACCAATTGTTCCAATAGTTCCAGCCTTTGCTTTTGTTCCATTACTAAATGTATAATCAGCACCAATAGCTTGTGCCACATCTTCTATCACATATAAATTATGTTTTTTTGCCAAAGCCATAATACGCTCCATATCTGCACATTGTCCAAATAAATGGACAGGAACAATCGCTTTTGTTTTTGGGGTAATGGCTTTTTCAATTGCCTCAATATTAATATCAAAGGTGTCAGGGTAAACATCCACTAAAACAGGCGTTAAACCTAAAAGTCCAATTACTTCTGCCGTTGCTACATAAGTAAAACTAGCAGTAATAACTTCATCACCTGGTTTTAAATCCAAAGCCATCATAGCAATTTGCAAAGCATCCGTTCCATTAGCGCATGGAATTACATGCTTTACATTTAAATATTTTTCTAAATCTGCTTGAAATTCTTTTACCGCTGGACCATTAATAAAAGCCGTGGTATTAATCACTTCTTGAATACCAGCATCAACTTCTGCTTTTATTTTTTCGTATTGACCTTTTAGGTCAACCATTTGTATTTTTTTGCTAAGAGTCGCCATTCTATGCTTCAAATTGTATCATGCGAATATAACGATTTTGCTAAACTTTAATCGCTTGACTATGAAAATAATTTGGAACTTTTTCCCGCTTTCCGCTTTATCTTTTTGGCTATGAAAAAAGCCAAAAAGTATACCGCTGCAATCGGGGCTAGTTTAAGCACCAAAGACTAAAACTCTTCTTTCTCTGCTTTCTTTGCGAAAAAACATAGCGATCTTTTCGGTTAAACCTCAAAAAAATCATCAGAAAAATTCATCAAATAAACTTTTTCACTTGCTCTGGTAAAAGCCGTATACAACCAACGGATGTATTCTACATTTAGCATCTCTTTAGTTAAATATCCTTGGTCTATAAAAACACATGGCCATTGCCCACCTTGAGCTTTATGACAAGTAACAGCATAATTAAATTTAACCTGCAAGGCATTAAAATAGGGGTTCTTTCGCAAATAAGCCATCCGTAAACCCATGATGGGTTCATCAGCTAAATCTTCCATCACATTTGTAAACAATTCTTGCTGTTGATCTTTTGTTAATGATGGAACTTCAGTGTAAATTGAATCTAATAATAAATTTACCGTTAGTTCGGGTATGTTTTCGTAATCGCTTAATTTTACAATACATTCCGCAAAATTAAATCCGTATAATTCTTTACGTCTTACAATTTTTTTAATTTCTAAACTATCTCCATTAGCTATAAAACCAGCTTCCGATTTTTCATCTAACCAAAAATAATTATTTTTTACCACCATCATCAAATCGCCACCACACAAATCTTCGTCCATGTAACGAACCCGGGCGCGAACTGCTTGGTTAAATAAATTTGCTCTTTTATTACTACGAGTTACTAATAACACATCATTAAAACCGTAGTTGCTATATGCAGTATTCAAGGCATCTTCCAAGTCTTCACCGGTTAATCTAACAACATCTTTATGCAAACTTATTTTCGGGAATTCATCTTTAAAATTAATAATGCATTCGCGCAAATGAGTAGCGTTTTTTAAAATTCCACTGGCATCTTCTTGTCTTGCTACTTGTTTTAATTCAATGTGTTTTATTTGTAAATTATAACTTGCTTTTAAGTAATCAATATTTAAAGCAGGACTTTCGTTGCTGCCAATTGGCGGTAATTGAGCGGTATCTCCTACTAAAATAATTTTACAATTTGTGCCACTAAAAACATACTCTAACAAACTTTCTAATAAACTATGATAAATCGAATCTGACGATGGATTATCTAAACCAATCATCGAGGCTTCATCAACTACAAAAATGGTGTTGGTGTGTTTATTTTCGGCTAACGAAAAGGCTACACCGCCATCGTGCGTTGGTATTTTTATAAATATTTTTTTATGTATAGTTTGCGCTGGCTTTTTTGAATAGTTTGATAAAACTTTGGCGGCACGGCCTGTTGGAGCCAATAAAACACTTCGCCATTTAAATGATGGTAATGTTTTTGATAATGCTGCCACCATATTTGTTTTACCGGTGCCAGCATAACCTTTTATTACCAGAATTTCTCTTTCATTAGTATTGGAAATAAATTCTGATAATAAATTAATTAATTGAGATTGATCAGTAGTTGGTACAAAGTTTAAATAACTAAGAAAAGTAGTTGTGAAAGAATTTTTGTTAAAATAATTATTCAAACCGGTGATAAATTAAAAATCAAAACTTGGGCATCTAGCAACATTATACCTCTCATTATCATTCCCAAAAAGTGCTATTAAAGGAGTTAGTCCTAACATAAATTCTACTGTGCGCGGTGATACAGCATTCAATTTATTTATACTGTAATCATAAGAAAATCCAGCTGTAACATTTCCAAAAAGTCTAATCTGAAAAATACCAGAAATAAAATCTCTATTTCTAACACTTACACCAACTCCAACTCTCTTATAATAATATGCCATTAAATTTAATTCAACACTTGGTATATTTGTAATTGACGAATGAACGTTTACAGCAGGTACTAATACTAAATCATTATTTAAATTATATTTTTTCCCAAACGATACATATATCTGTGGAACTAATTTCGATTTATTTCCAATTTGTTTATTTCCCTGTACTTGTCTGTTTTTATACAATTGTTGAACGGAGATATCAAAAAATGCTCTCTTACTATAAATTCTCATGCCAGGTATAAAATCTGGATAAGCGAAAAAATAATTAGTGTATGTTTTATAATATATTGGATCTGAATTTGAAATGAGATTCCTATCTATGGCTAAGTTTCGAACTCCGCCAAAAACACCAAACGACATATTAATTTTTTTTGATACTGGAAGATGTAACGTGTAAGACAAGTAGTAACCTTCATTACGAAAAATTCCCACTTTTTCTTTCGATATATAAAGTCCAAAGTTATGCCATCTCTTGTAACTTCTTTGAGGTTTAATAGTGTAGTTAATACTTAAAAAATTGGTGTTTGGAGCGCGCTTAAAACCAACCCATTGTTGCCTTGTTCCAATAATAGCCTCTACATTAGAGTTTATATTTATTCCAGCAGCAGCTGGATTATAGCAATATTTATTGAAAGTGAATTGCGAGTATTGGCCTGTTTGTTGGCAATAAATTTTTATGTTTAAAAATAAAATTATGTAAAAAATATACTTCATTATTTAATTATGCTAATATCACCTTTAATAAAATTCTTTTTGTCTGATTTTGAAAAAAACAGCACATAGTAATAGGTTGCATCTGGCAATGGAATATTTAAACTAGAACCATCCCATGGAATATATTGATTCATTTGATGATGTACTTGTTGTCCCCAACGATTGTATACATATAAATCAAAATCCGGAAAGTTTTCTAAGCGCTGTATATTCCATGTATCATTAAAACCATCTCCATTTGGAGTAAAATGATTTTGAGCTATTGGTTCACAAATTAACTTTTCAATGGTGAAATAAATAGTAGTATCATTATTTTGACTGTTTGTAATATTTACTGAGTACTCGCCTGGTTCAAGTTCATTTATGCTATTAAGAATTGATCCATTGCTCCAGCTTACTGTATAGTTTGTAGAGCTAATTACCGAAACACTAGCTTGTGCTAATCCGCACTCTCTTTCTACTTTATTTAATGTAACACTAAAATTTTGAGACTTTAGAGCTGCATAACTCGCAATAAATAGTATAATTGTGTAGTAATATTTTATCATTTACAAAACTCTTCTATTAAATCGTTAGCCGCCTCAAATCCTTTTTCTTTAGCTGAATTGAGGGTTTCGCAAGCATCCTTATTATCTCCATTTTTAGAATAAGCATACGCGAGCGCAAAGTAAGCTTCACTAAATTGTTTTTCAATTTCTAAGGCTTTCTTGTAATCAGAAATTGCAAGCGTATATTTTTCAGTCACTTCATACCAATATCCTCTATTGTAATATGCCATAGCATAATTAGGATTTACGGCAAGACATTTATCTAAATCTTTTATTGCATTCTTGTAGTCTTCTAATAATCCTTTAGATAAAGCTCTATTATAAAGAGCCTTTTCATGATTAGGATTAACATCTATTACCTTATTGAAGTTAGAAATTGCATCAGGATAATTTTCTTTTTTAGCGGAAATTAATCCTTTTAAAAAATACAACTCATAATAATTGGGATTTAATTGCTGTAACTGAGAAATAGAATTTGCAGCATCTTTTAATTGATTTAATTTAATTTGAGAATAAGCTTTTATATAAAGCATAGTGTCAAAATGTATCTCGGATGAATTCATTGAATTGATTTCATCAATTGTTAATTGATAATTTTTGGACTGAAATATTTCTTTAATTTTTTGTCTCTTAGTTTGACTAAAAGAACTAAAAAATAAAAATACAAAAGCAATGATTATATAGTATAGATTTAATTTCACTTATTTATTCGATTCAAAATTATCTTGTGTTCAAAAAGAGTAATCAGTTGTAATACTACTAATTTTTTTCCACCCAATCTCCATGTTCTTTAATTAAATCAATTAGTTCGTTCACGGCATTATCACTAGGCACATTTTTTTTCACGACTTCTTTCCCTTTATATAAAGAAATTTTTCCAACACCTACACCTACATATCCATAATCCGCGTCAGCCATTTCACCTGGACCATTTACAATACAGCCCATAATGCCAATTTTTATTCCCTTTAAATGATCTGTACGTTCACGAATGTTTTGTGTAGTTTCCTGTAAATCAAACAAGGTTCTTCCGCAACTTGGACAGCTAATGTATTCTGTTTTACTGATGCGAGTTCTTGTAGCTTGTAAAATGCCAAATGCCGTTGAATTAGCTACTTGTGGCGAAGTGCAATTTTGTTGTTTTAACCATAAACCATCTCCTAAGCCATCTAGCAATAAAGCTCCAACTTCCGCTGATGAACCTAATTGAAAATCTTGCTCAGAAATATCTTTATAATTTCGTTTAACGATAATTGGGAGTTGAACTCCTTGCTCTGTTAATGAAATAAACAATCTTCTCAATTCAGGCATTGCATGAGGATTAAAACTATCCGCAATTAAAACAATATTTTTAGTGTTTTTTATTTTTGAAACAAATTCTGGAGTTAACACATCTTTTGTAACGGCTACAAAATTTAATTCAGGATGCGTTTTTTCGCTTTTAAAAAATTCTTCTCCGCAAAATACAGGATATTGTCTTAAAGGATTTTCTAATTCTTTCCATGCCTCCGAATTATAAATAATTCCTAATGTTCCAGGAATATCAAAATCAACATGGTTGTTGCCTACATATACATAATCGCATGCTAAATCACTAATATTCCATTTATCTAATGGTACCGAATAGTTGTAGCCTACCGGAAATAAGGTGGCTTGACTAATTGAATCTCTTGAACTAAAGTCGGCTATAATACGCGGAACGTTATGACTTCCAATATTATTTACAGAAATCGATTCTCGTCTTTGATAATCGTATGGATTATACGATAAATTAATTTTACCATTTTCAGTTTTTAAGGGCTCAATAACTTGAAATTTACTTAATTTTTCAGAACTGTACCTATCAACTAGTGCTTTTGCAACTGGAATTTCAAATTCAGGATCCTCTGTTAACGAAACCCTTACCGTATCGCCTAATCCATCTTCTAATAACGTTCCAATTCCAACAGCAGATTTTATTCTACCATCTTCACCATCTCCAGCTTCGGTAACACCTAAATGTAAAGGATAATTACGATTGGTTTCAATCATTTTTTGTACTAATAGTCTGTAAGCTTGTACCATCACTTGAGTGTTACTTGCCTTCATCGAAATCACAATATTGTGGTAATTTAAATCTTCACAAATTCGCAAAAATTCAAAAGCAGATTCCACCATTCCTAATGGCGTATCGCCATAACGACTTAATATCCGATCGCTCAACGAACCATGGTTGGTGCCAATTCGCATAGCAGTTCCGTATTCTTTACAAATTTTTACTAAGGGCGTAAAACGTTGACGTATCCTTTCTAATTCTTGCTCGTAAGCTGAGTCGGTATATTCTATTTCTTCAAATTTTTTCTTATCCGCATAGTTACCTGGATTTACCCTTACTTTTTCAATAATACGCGCAGCAAATTCAGCAGCGTTAGGTGTAAAATGAATATCGGCAACAAGAGGAGTTTTATATCCCGCGGCTACTAATTCTTTTTTTATGACTTCTAAATTTTTTGCTTCATTTATACTTGGTGCTGTAATTCTTACTAACTCGCAACCAGCTTCAATCATTCTGATACTTTGAGCAACAGTTGCTTTTGTATCCATGGTATCAGTGGTTGTCATACTTTGTAATCGAATAGGGTTGTTGCCGCCAATTCCAACATCGCCGCATTTTACTTCACGAGTTAAAAAGCGTTTATATTCTGTTAAAGAGTTGCTATATGGTAGGTATAATTTCATTTTGTTTATAACCGCAAACACGCTAAGTTGTTTTGCAAAGGCTGCGGAGTTTTTTTTAGTTTAATGTTTCAATTTAATTTCTTTGTGTTCTTTGCGTTATTTTCTCTGCCTCTTTGCGGTTAAGTGTTCTTAAAATATTTTATACAAAATAGGTTTACTAGGACTCGCATCATTTTCAAAGCTCGCAATTTGTAGGTTTAAAATATAAGTGCCATCATCTATTTCATTTGGTACATAAATAAATTCGGTAATTGTTTTTTGAAATTGAGTGTTGTTTGGATATTGCCAAAAAGCATGATGTGCTAATAATTTTCCTTCATCATTTTCGCGGTCAATAGATGGCATATCTATCAGTAAATGTTCAATGCCTTTTTCATTCAAAAATACAATCGCGTCTTGTAAAATATACGGCGGATTGGTGTTAGAATATTGCATCGTTAATTTATTTAACCCATTTGATAAAGTTCTAATTACTATCGCCTCAGGTTTTGTTTTTTCTAAAGCAATTTCTAATTGTTTTTTTGTAATCACAAAGTCACCATTTTCAATTTGAGTTGGTAATAAAGTAACAACTTCTGCTAAAAACATAAATTGCTTTAAGCATTTATTTATGGTCACAAATTCTTTACTAATATGTCCTACACACTCGGTGTGAGTGCCATTTCCATGAGGATTAAAGGTGATATTTCTGAAATTAACTGCGCCACCTTTGTTTACATCACCAATCCACGAACCGTTAGTAACTGGTTCTAATTTCATAGGTTCAATATACCATGCACTTGTACAATTTTTATCATTGCTTAACGGAATCGAAATATCAATTGGTTGATATAAATCAATCTTATAATCTTTTCCTTTATGAAAAACAGAAGCAATCATTTTTTTATATTTTGTAACCACATCGAAACATAGTATATTTTGGTCTTAGAAAATTATAGAAGCTACCCTTTTTTCAATACTTTCTTTGATTAAACGATTTTCTATATTTTACTTAACTATTTTATTTTTTTCTATTGTGCCTATGTGGCTAAATTTTTTTTAAAAGTACAAATTTTCGTTTCTATTAATGGAATGTTTCAAAATAGTTTCATTTGAGTTTTAAAATAAATAGTTCTGCTTTTTCTAAAAAATTCGCCAAATTTTCTATAAATTCCACTTTTGTTGAATCTCTGAAAAGTAAATTTTTGGAGGATTTTTGTAAAAAACTTCTTTTTAACAAAAAAAAGTTCAAAAAGTTTGATTTTTAATAAATTTGCTCTAACTTAGTACCCTAGGTATTTTAACTATACTTAACAAAAACTAAAAAATTGGTATAACATGAAGAAAATTTTTACCACCCTAACAGTTGCCTTTGCAGCATTAACTAGCGTTTCATTCGCTCAGCAAGACCCGCAGTTCACTCAGTTTATGCACAGTAAATTGATTTATAATCCTGGTTATGCAGGTACAAGTGAGGCCATTTGTGCAAACGTTTTGTATCGTCAACAATGGGTAAATTTCCCTGGTGCTCCAAGAACGGGTTTATTAAGTTTTGATATGCCAATTGGTAAATTGCCAATTGCTATTGGTTTAAATGTGATGACTGACCAAATTGGTTATTCTAAAACATTATTTGCACGTTTAGCTTTAGCTTATAACCGTCACATTGGTGCTGGTGTTTTAGGTATTGGTATCGATGGTGGTATCTTACAACAACAATTTAATGGAACATGGATTACTCCAGATGGTCCAGGAGTAGATCCTTCAATTCCAAATTATGATAATGGTGGTGGTATTAACCCAACAAATGCAAATCTTAATAAGTTAAGTTACGATTTAGGTTTCGGAGCATTTTACTCAATTGCTAACAAAATGTATGTGGGTATTTCTTCTACTCACTTAGCAGCTCAAGATTTAGTAGCAGGTGGTCAAGGTAATGTTAGATATCAATTAGCTCGTCACTATTATATAGTTGGTGGTTATACATTTAATTTAGGTGAAGGTGGTAAACACGGTATTAGTCCAAATGTAAAAGTAAAATCGGATGCTGCTTCAACACAGTTAGATGTTAACTTAACTTATATATATAATCAATCTTTTTGGGTAGGTGTTTCTTACCGTATGCAAGATGCAATTGCTCCAATGTTAGGATATAAATTTACTAAAGGTGGTGTTAAAGGCTTAAAAATTGGATATTCTTATGATTTAACTACTTCTAAAATTAAAGGCTTTAGCTCTGGTACGCATGAGGTTATGTTAGGTTACTGTATGGTTCCTAAAAACAAAAACAAAGTAACTAGTTACCAAAACGCAAGATTTTTAGATTAATTGTAACCTTTTAAAAAAAAAGCACGTTTAAGGCCCTTACAATCTTTATTTTTATTTGTTGATAACTTGTTAATAAAGCAAATTGTCACTAAAAGCAAAGTTTGGGATTATAAACAACAAGAAAGCGAAATGAAATCCATGACAAAAATTTCACTAGCTTAAAAACTAAACAAAAGCACTATGAAAAAACTGATTGTATTAGCTTCGTTTATTGCCGTTGTTACTGGTTGTAACAAAAAGGCAGGAGAGTTAGTCGGCGCGCAGGGTAGAGAACAATGGTTCCAACCTGATCCATTCGGTACCTTGTACATTCCTATGGGTAGTTACCATATGGGGCCAAGCGACGAAGAGATAACGATGGCTCACACAGCTAAATCTAAAATGGTTTCCGTTCAGGCATTCTACATTGATGATTCTGAAATCTCTAATAATGAATACCGTCAGTTCGTAAACTGGGTGCGCGATTCAATTGCACGTAAATTATTATTAAATAATGGTTTCGAAGAGGATTTTGGTATTCCTCAAGATGCCTTCTTACAAATGTGGCCTGAGTATATTGGAGATAACAATTTACAAGATCCATACCTAAATTGGGAAGAAAAAATTAAATGGAATAGTGATGAAGAGGATTACCGCGCAGCATTACAGCCATTATATTTGCCAGAAGGGGAGCGTTTTTATAACCGTAAAGAAATTGATTCTCGTAAATTAAACTTTGAATACTATAGAATTGATATTCGTTTAGCGGCTTCAAAATCTAATCGTTTTATCCCTCAAAAATCATTAGATTTTCAAGATCCTTCTCATGAATACAAAAAAGCAGAATACATCAATGGTGTGCATTTAAATGAGGGGCAAAATGGTATCCCAGGTCAACCTTCTACTGCTGTTGGTGATCCAGGGAAAGATCCTAAAACATTAGGTACTTATAACGTTGAAGATCAAGTTTCTGTTGGTCAAGGTAATTATGTTCCTCGCGAAAGAAAAGGCGTTGACCGTTCAGTATTTATTTTAAAAGATGTTATCAATGTTTACCCTGATACATTAGCTTGGGTTCATGATTTCACTTATTCATTTAATGAACCAATGACTAACATGTACTTTTGGCATCCAGCTTATGATGATTACCCTGTAGTTGGTGTAACATGGAAACAAGCACGTGCATTCAGTATCTGGCGTTCTAACTTATTAAATAACTATTTAATTGGAAATGGAATGACTATCGTAAATGATTTCCGTTTACCAACTGAGTCTGAGTGGGAATATGCAGCACGTGGAGGAAACGATTTATCTCCATATCCTTGGGGAGGTCCTTACATTCGTAATGCAAGAGGTTGTTTCTTAGGTAACTTTAAACCAATGCGTGGTTCTTATATTGATGATGGTGGATTTCACTCAGTATACATCTACTCTTATAACCCTAATGATTACGGTTTATATTGTATGGCAGGTAACGTATCTGAATGGACAAGTAATGCATTTGATGAATCAGCTTATGATTTCGCGCATGACTTAAATCCTGATTACGTTTACGAAGCACAAGATAAAGATGCTAACGTTTTAAAACGTAAAGTTATTCGTGGTGGTTCTTGGAAAGATGTAGGTTATTACTTACAAGTAAGTTCTAGAACTTACGAATACCAAGATACAGCAAAAGCCTATATCGGATTCCGTAACGTAATGACTTATTTAGGTCGTGCAAAGGGAGATGATAACGGTAAAATTTTAGACTAAAAAACACAAACACAAAATAAACACAACCAAAAAATTAAACAATCACTAACTAAACAAAAAAAGAGCTATGAGCAAACTTCCTAAAGTAACCGGTTTTAAAAAGTACTTACACTTAGCATCATGTTTTGGTGCATCCATTGTAATTATTGGAGCATTATTTAAAATTCAGCATTGGCCAGGTTCAGATATTGCCATTATTGCAGGTCTAGGAACAGAAGCAGTATTATTCGTATTATTTGGATTAGATATTCCGCACGAAGAATATGATTGGTCATTAGCATACCCTGAATTAGGTGGTATGGGTGGTCATGAGGAAGAACATACATTAGATACTGGCTTACCAGTATCTGCTCAGCTAGATGCTATGTTAGCTGACGCTAAAATAGGGCCAGAATTAATTGAGAGTCTTGGTTCAGGTATGCGTTCATTAAGCGATAGCGCTAACAAAATGGGCGATATCAGTAACGCAACTTTAGCTACAAACGAATATGTTGATAGCGTTAAATCTGCTTCAAAAAATGTTGGTCACTTAGCTGATACTTATAGTAAAGCAGCTGAATCAATTGCTAGTTTAGCAGAATCTAATGATGCAGGAGCTTCAATTGGTACTTCTTTAAACTCTGTATCTAAAAACTTATCAGCCTTAAATGCTACATACGAATTACAATTACAAGGTTCTCGTACTCACTTAGAAGCTACTGAAAAATTCTATGGCGGCTTAAATGAATTGATGAAAAACTTAAATGATTCAGTTGATGATACTAAAAAATACCGTCAAGAAATGTCTACGTTATCTACTAATTTAACTGCGCTTAATACCATTTATGGTAATATGTTAGGTGCTATGAATTTTAACAAATAATAATTAACCCACTACGTAAATGAATGAAAGAAAATCTTTCATTCATTTACTATAAAATTATTTAATCATTTAATCTAAAAAAAATAGTATAGCATTATGGGAGGCGGTAAAGAAACACCAAGGCAAAAAATGATCGGTATGATGTACCTCGTATTGACAGCGCTTTTGGCAATGAACGTATCAAAACAAATATTACATGGTTACGTTGCAGTAAACGAAAGTATTGAGAAAGCAAAAGAAAATATGCATGAAAATAATGAGCGTCTTTTTAAAGCTTTTGAAGATATGGCTCAAAATACAGCCGCTGCAAAACCATATTTGGAAAAAGCAGTCATGGCTCAAAAGGAGATTATGGAAACGTACAAATATATTGGAGTTTTAAGAACAAAAGTAATTGCCAAGACCGAGAAGAAAGATGAGAAAACGGCAGACACCATGCGTTTAGAAATGATGGAAAAAACAGGGCAAATTGACAATTATGATGCTCCAAGTGGTTTTTTAATTGGATCTGAAGCAGCTACTCCTAAAACAGGCGAATTTACAGCAAATGAGTTAAAAGGGAAGTTAAAAGGTTTGCATGATAAGTTGATTGGAATAGTTGATGCTATGCAAAAAGATCCTAAAATTAAATTACCAGAGGATGATTATGACGCTTTAAAAAAGAAATTAAAATCAATTGAACCAGATGAAACACCCTTTATGGAAGGGAATGTGAAGTTTGGTTGGGAAGCAAAAAACTTTTATCATTTACCTGAAGCGGCTGTTGTTACAACTTTAAACAAAATGCAAGCTGATTTAAAAAATGTGGAAGCGGATATTTTACAAGTGTTCTCAGGAGCAAGTGGAAAATTAGCAATCAAATTTGATGCAGTTAAAGCACGCGTTGTTGCAAAATCAAATTATATACAAGCAGGGCAACCTTATGAGGCTGACATATTTATTGCAGCATCTTCTTCTAAATTAGGGCCTGGTGATATGGAAATCATAGTAGGGGTGGATTCTGCAGCAGCTGCAGGAGGCGCTAAAGGAACTTTAGTTCCCATTGTTGCTGGTGAAGGTAAGTATTCTGTAGGCACTGGTGGTGAAGGCGATCAAGAATACAAAGGTGTAATTAAATATAAAAGTGGTGACGGAACCTTTAAATACTATCCCTTTAGTGGAGCTTATAAAGTTGCTAAATCAGGAGCTACCGTTTCACCAGATATGATGAATGTGTTTTATGCTGGTGTACCTAACCCGGTTTCTGCAGCAGCGGCAGGCGTTTCTCCGGCAGATATTAGCGTAAGTGCTACTGGCGCAGGCGTTAAAGTTAGCCCTAAAGGAAATGGTAAATATGAATTTAATTTTTCGGGAACAGGGGACTGTATGGTTACAGTTTCTGCAAAAGGTCCAGATGGTACTAAAGCTCAAGGTCCACCTCAAAAATTCCGTGTAAAAGCTTTACCAAAACCGGAAATTAAAATTAGTGCAAAGTATGCTCCAAATGAGTTAAAAAAAGCTGAGTTGTCTACCGTTGGTGGCTTGGGTGCTGGTGCAAATGGTTTTGATTTTCAAGCAAATTATGTTGTAGTTTCTTGGGAAATTTTAGGTAAAGTTAAAGGAAAAAACATGAATGTAAATGGCAATGGACCGACTTTAACTGAAGAAGCAAAAACAGTTATGAAAGGTGCTGAAGTTGGATCTAAAGTTTATATTGATGCTCGAATTAAAGGACCTGATGGTAAATTTAATATGGCAACTGTTGGTATAAAAATTCTTAAATAGTTACTCTCTAATTTTAAAACGTAATATTATGATAAATTTTAAAAACATTCTATTTTTAGCAATAGGTTTATTTGCTGCTGTTAATATAAAGGCTCAACCTGGTGTTTTTCAGCCGGGTGATTATAGAGATGGAGTTTATGATAAAGAAAACTCTAATAATAGACGTTTTATACCTTATACTCATCTTCGTGAAGGTGATGTTACTTGGGAAAAACGCGTGTGGAGAAAGTTAGACATGAGAGAAAAGCAAAATCAACAATTGTATTATCCAATTACTTTGAATGCAAGTAGAATTTCTTTATTGCAAGTATTATTGAAATATATTTTAGCAGGACAAATTACGGCATTTAAAGATGAGGAGTTTCTTGAGCCACTTGAAATGTCTTTTATTAGACAGAAAATTGTGGATCAACCTACAGATTCAATACCAACTCAGAGTTATTTAGCTGATGGGACAGAGGTTAGTGTTAATGTTTTGCCACCTGCGGATTCTACATGGCTATTTGAAAATTTCGCATCTTTAGATTTAAAAGAAGATTGGTTTTTTGATAAGCAAAAGTCTGTTTTAGAAGTTAGAATTTTAGCTATGGGTATTAATTATTTAAAGAAAGGAAAAGAACTTGCTGGTGAGTTGAATTTATGTTACGTTTATTTTCCTGCATGTCGTCCTTTCTTTGCAAAGAACGAAGTTTATAATGCGAAAAATGATGCTGAAAGAAGAACTTTTGAAGATATTTTTTGGAAACGTCAATTTTCTTCCTTTGCTACCAAAGAAACAAATGTATATGATAGAGATATTAGTCGCTACTCAAAAGGTATTGATGCCTTGTTAGAATCTGATCGTATTAAAAACGATATCTTCAGATGGGAACATGATTTATGGCATTTCTAAATTTATAGAAAAATTTATAAAAAAACCTTCTGCTTTTTAGTAGAAGGTTTTTTGCTTTTAGTCATATTTCAAGGTTTGTTAATCTAATAAATTAAAGTATTTTTACATGTAATAATAAAACTATGTCTGGAATTTATTTAGCTTTTACAACTAATCAACAAGATGATAAACGTCATGACTTGTTTAACACACTATTAAAAGCTAATTTTCAGGTATATCCTTCAAATTTAGAATATGATAACGGATTCTTTTCTCACATCACGGAAGAAATAAATTCAGCATCTTGCTCTGTTCATATTTTTGGATTAGACTACGGAAGTCTCTTGGAAGGGCAGTCAATTTCTTTGGCACACTATCAGTATAACGTTGCTCTAAATAAATTAAAGGAAAATAGTAGTTACAAAATTTTTGTTTGGTTTCCATATTCCATCAACGATATAAAAGATGAATTGCAACTAAAATTTATTTCGGATATTCGAAATAATATAACTCATGGTATTAATTTTAGTAATACAAGCTCTGCAATTCAACTAGTGGATGACTTGCGCACAAGCGTAAAAGTTGAATCTAAGCAAGAGTTTGATATTAAAGATACAGATGTGTTTTTAGTTTATAATCAATTAGATGATTATGATGCAAATGATGTTGCTGAAATGCTCAGCGATATTATTCCGATTGAAAAATTAAATATTGTGCAAGATAGTGATATGGACTATTCTGAATTTTGCGCGCAACAAATTGGTAAAAGTAAATTAGCTGTTATTTATTTTAAAGAATCGTCTGATTGGGCTTTACCATTTACTCAACAAATTTGGAAAAAAATAGGTGGCGCGTCCTCGCATACTCCAATATTGTTAATTGGCGACGAAGATCCTGAAACTAATACCAATAAAAAATTTAAAGCACCAAAAGTAGTTTCGCTAATTGTTGCAGGAGAATTAATTCCTCTTGAAATAAAAGTACAATACGATAAAATAATTGAAGCAATTTCATAAAAAAATAAATTATTATGACAACAATAACATTGAGAAATAAACTTGCGGAGTATATACGTTTTGCAGACGAGAAAAAAATTAAGGCTATTTACACAATGGTTGAAGATGAAATTGAAGAAAAACATGATATCTGGACAAAAGAATTCACAAAAGAAATGGATAAAAGAATTAAACGATTTGAAGAGGGGAAAGATAAAGGAAAAGATAGTGAAATAGTTGTAAAAAATCTTTTAAAACTGGTAACTTCAAAGTAATGACCGAACGACAATTTAGCATCAAATTACTTCAACGGGCTGAGTTGGAATTACAGGAATCTGTTTTGTGGTATAAAAAAATCGATTTTGATTTAGCAATTAAGTTTATTGTGGAGCTAAATAATGTGTTTGAATATATAAAACAGAATCCTTTATTGTTTAAAAAAAATAAACATAAATATCATGAAGCGTTTTTAAAAACTTTTCCTTACATAGTAATTTATAAAATTTATTCAAAGGATAATTATGTAGTTATTACATCAGTTTTTCATACAAAAAGAAATCCTAAAAGTAAAAATATTAGCTAATAAAAGCGTTTATGCAAGAACAACTTATTTGTCCTTACCCAGGTTTACGTCCATTTAACGAAGACGAGTCTATTTTCTTTAAGGGAAGAGATGAACATATTGAACAAATTGTTAAGCAGCTAGAAGTCAAAAAGTTTTTAATGCTTACCGGTGCTTCCGGCGATGGAAAATCTTCATTGATATATGCAGGCGTTATCCCAAATGCAAGAGCAGGTTTTTTTAAAGCTAAATTTAATAATTGGATTGTTGCTGATTTTAGACCAGAGCGTGAACCGCTTACTAATATGGCAACTGCCATTAGCGAACAATTAAAAATAAATGATGTCCCGCGCATTGAGAAAGAATTGAGTTATGGATTTTCTTCCTTAATAGATATTTATAAATCATCACCTTATTGGGTTGACCAGCAAAGTGAAACCTTTACACAATTAACGCTTGACGAACAAAAAAAAGCAAAACGAAAAGGTGCTAACTTATTAATTTTAGTAGATCAGTTTGAAGAATTTTTTACAAATCCAGAAAACTATCATAACGGCAAATGTTCCATTGAATCGCAAGCAGTCATAAATTCTTTATTAGAAACCACACGCTTAGCAATTGAGCAAGATGTGCCCATATATATTGTTTGCACCATGCGAAGCGATTATATTGGTCAGTGCGCCTCATTTAGAGGCTTGCCTGAATACATTGGCTATAGCCAGTTTTTTGTGCCGCGATTAAAACGTAAAGAAATTTATCAGGTGATTGAAGAGCCAGCGCAACTCAACGGAAATAAAATTTCCAAGCGTTTAGTTGAAATGCTGATTAATGAAATGAATGACGGCATTGATCAATTGCCGGTTTTGCAACATTCATTAAATCAAATTTGGCAAAAGGCAGATAGCGGTCAAGTTGAAATGGATATTATTCATTTTGCTAAAATAAACGGAATTCCAAAAAATCAATTAACAGAAAAAGATAGAATTGAATTTGATACTTGGTTTAATACAATTCCTGAATTTAAAAAAGAATTTTTTACTCACTCTTCATTAGGTTATGTATTAGATGCGCACGCTAATGAGTTATTTGAAACAGCCAATAGTTTTTCGGAAACCATTACAGACCAAGATGCCAAATTAATTGTTGAAACAGCCTTTAAATGCTTAACCAAAATTGATGAAGCACGTGCTGTGCGTAATCGCATGACTTTGGAGGAAGTTACCCAAATAATTAATCAGCCTCATATTACAACCTCTATTGTTGCGCAGGTATTATATGTGTTTAGGGTGCAAGGAAATACATTTTTAAAACCATTTATTTTTGATGTCACTGCCGAAGCAAAAGAATTATCTGGTAATACTGTGTTAGATATTACTCACGAAAGTTTAATACGTAATTGGAAAAAATTAACCGATTGGGCAAAATTAGAATACGATAATTTACTAACCTGGCAAGACTTTAATAAACAATTACAGCGTTGGACTGACAGTAATAAATCATCCGATTATTTATTGCCGATTGGGCCACTTACTTTTTTTGAAAACTGGTTTAACACTGCTAAACCAAATAAATATTGGTTAGCACGCTATGATCAACGCGACGTAAATCAAGAAAAAAAGTTACAAGATGCTGAAATTACGTTAAACAATGCCAAACAATTTATTAAGCGGAGCGCACGCCGTTTATTTATAAACCGTACCGTTATTAAATACGGAGCTGATAAAATTATTGCCGTATTTGGTATTTTATTAATGGTATTTGGTTGTACGTATTTTTATTTTGATTTCAAAAAAAAACAGAATGACTATGTGATTGCAGATTTGCAGGAAAAAAGCAAAGAACTTTTAAAATCTAAATATATAAGCAATAAGGAAAAAGCAGATTATATTTTAAAATCTGAAATGCTTAATACTGGTTCGTATGAATCTTTATTAAATTTATTTGAAAGCGATTCGGTAAAGAATGAAATTGTGCAAGAAATGCTCATTAAATGTTTACAATTTGAAAAAAATGAAGAGGAAAATGAGCCTGAAAATCCTCTAATTTCTATTTTTATGGAAAAACAAATTGATTATTTAAATCGAAATCGAACATTTTCTGATAACAAAAAATATGTAAATACAATTAATAATATTAATCTAGTAGTATATTCCCAAATTATTTTAAGAGACAATAACTACCAATTATCCCACAAAAAAATAAATAGTAAATACAAGCTTTTTTGTGATAATGCAAAAGAGTCTTTCAAGAAATTATTACTTGACTCAGCTTTATTGAGAGGCACAGATATTAATCAGTTTAATAAATTACTTCAAATTGTTCCTGAATTGGTTAATTATGATAAAAATGAAATAGCTATTTTTATTGAAAAGTTGACTCCATTCAATTCTAATTCAAATAGTTTATTTAAAATTTTATATCCAAAAAGTAAATCGGTTCAAGCTTTTTACAATGAAAAAATTACCCATAATTCCGGTTATTTTCAAATTGCTAATTTGTATGCTTTAGTATCTGATTTTGACAATTTAAATAGAGCTTTTGATTCTATAGTTTCAAATAACACAAACTTTTTAACTATTTCTCGTGGAGGTTATTCATATAACAGAATTCTTTATAGTTTGCTACTTTCAAATTCATTGAGTTCTGAAAAAGGAATAGAATTTATGAAAAATATTGAATTAAAAATTACAAACAAAAAATCATTTACAATTGAACAATTATTAGCAGATAAAATTTCCTCAAACTCAAATAATGTTGGTCCTTATTCTTTATCAAATATATTTAACAAGGAAGTTGATGCATTTCAATTCTCAGTTATAATTGATAAACTTACAGCTAAACAAAGAATTGATTATATTGATTTTGTCATTTCAAAAACAATTGAAGATTATAAATTAGATATAAATTCAAAAAATTTCACAGTCGCATTGCTACTTAAAACAAAAGCGAATTGCTATAATTTTAGTAATGATGTTGATTATATTAAAATCACTGAGGTACTAAATTTGGCTTATCAGTATTATGGTAAAATCAATGATGCTTATATAAATAGTGAAATTAACATTGGCGGAGAAAATGGGGAACTAAAATTATTTAAAAGATCAGTATTATTTTTATACCCTGGAAATATTGAATTAACCGATTCATATAATATGTTTAACATTTATAATTCAGGTTATGATAAAAGTTACTTGATAAATTTTATTTCAAAAAATAAATCTATTCTTGATAATTTTTTTCTTAATAATAATGGCATTGAAATATTGAATAGATTTATGAAGAATTACTCGAACATTGTTCTTTATAATGCAAATAAATCTAATCGCTATAATTTTGATTTTATAGAGACTCTTAATAAATCCGATTTCAAAAAAGAATCGTTTGATGAAGATTATGCTAATTGTGTATTAGGCTTGTACTATTATAAAAAAGGAAATGAAGTTAAATCCAAAGAATATCTTAATAAAGTTAGCATGAATAAAGTTTTTTCAAAAGAAACCTTTGATGGAGAGGATAAATGGACTTATACTAAATTAGCAGAGGAATGTGCTTTATATTATGCAACAATCTCCATTGGAGATACATCTGCCGCCAACACAAATAAATTAAATTTTCATTCAATTCTTAGTAATTTGCCTTTTGAGTATTTAAAAAGAAATACTATTATTAAAACTATTGATAGTTTGATGAGTAGAAACATGGATCAATTTGCAATAGAGTTGACAGATACTTTATTGAATGTTTATATTAACAAAAAACCAAAATTCGGAAATAGTTTTTTTAAAATATTGGGCAGATATGCTACCACAAATTCTAGCAGGATTGCGATGAATTTATTAAAAGATAAGAACGATAAAATTAAACCCGCCTGTCTTAATTATTTTATTAATGGATTGTTGCAAACTAATAGATATTACGAGGCAACTACTTTTATACCCGATTATGTTTCATCTTCAAATCAATTAAAATTTTACACATCTTTTATTAAAAATGAAGCACGAAAAAAAACAAAAAATTATAAAGGTTGGGGAAATCTTGATGAGGAAAATAATTGGACAGATGAACCTTTTGAAAGTAGTGATTCAGAGCGTGAAGGTAATTTTTTTATTTTTTAATTCCTAAGTAGTTTATTTATTATGAAACCAATAACACGTATACGAATTGTTTTATTTGCACTAATGATTTTTGGATCATTTGCAAATTTTGCTTTAAATGAGTGGGGTATTACATTAATTATTTGGTGTGAGATTTTAATGGCCGCATCATTTTTAGGAGAAATAATAGCTTCTATAATTAAAAATATAAAAATAAACTACAGAAAAAAACTAAGCATCCTCATGCTGTCATTAATATGTGCAATATTGTTCTTTGTTTTTTTAATAACCACACTGGTATTAATAAGCAAAGAAGTTTCGGATATATTCCCAAAAATGTTGGGTAGCTCATTCTTAGGTTTAATTTTAATCATAATTATAGAAGCTTTATATGATTTTTTCAAAAAAATAGAAAACCAAGGCAATTATGAATCATTTTTCTTATTTATTTTGTTTTTAGCTTTAATTTTTAAAAATAATTCTTGGCCAGGAACAGATATCATGTTTGTTTTCAGTATTTTATTTTTAGTACCCTACTTTATTACCACCACCTTTAAATTTTTTAAAGAAAATTATAAATCAGGTAAAGCATTAGTTATTGTTTTAACCATTGGCAGTATTGCTACAGTTCTTTTAGGTTTAACTTTTATGATGAAAACAATGCATTGGCCTTTTGCAGATACTTTCTTTTATATTGCTACAATAGTTACTTTGATTATGATTGGCGGTGCTTTAAAATGGAAATATATTTTTAACGGCACTAAAATAAATATATTGCAAGGTTTACGACTTTTTAAAACCAATATTATATTATTATTTTTTATGCTATTTGTATTTATGAGTTATAAATATTTTGCTATTGTAAAATTAGCTCCTGATTTTTATTCTGCAGATTATCCCGAAAGTTATTACAATTACAGGAATATTAATAAATGGGATAAAGCAATCGAAATAAGAGATGCTTATGGTAATTTTATTCAGAAAGCTGAAGAAAATGGTTTTATAAAATAAGTTGGTGAGTACTACTATTTTCATACTAATTTCATTTTTATTAATTGTGGTTGCCGCTATTTGCGTCTATTATTTTAGTAGAGCAAAATATAATTCCACAATCGATTCTCTCATTACAGAAAAAAACAGTCTTGAAAATTCCTTAAATGAATTAAAATTATCAATGCCTTCTCTTCAGGATAGCGAGCAAGCCGCGCTTGAAAAGAAAAAAATGGAAGAAAAAAATCGTAAGCTTTGGGCCATGAGCGAAACGGTGCATAAAGAACGAAAAAAAGTTGATGAACAAAACGAAATACTAGTCACTGAAAAAGAAAAACTGGAAGTTGATAAAAAAAAGTTGGATGAAAAAGTTAAAAAATTGTGGGCGCAAAGTGTTTCTATTCATAAAGAAAAAGAACGCATTAATGAGTTAAAACTTGAAATAGAACACAAGCATCAAGAGATATTAGATAGTGTAAATTACGCTAAACGTATACAGCGCGCTTTACTAGCAAGTAAAAAGATGTTGAATGATTATTTGCCAGAGCATTTTGTTTTGTTTCAACCAAAAGACATTGTAAGCGGTGATTTTTATTGGGCAAGTGCCTTGCGTAATAATCAATTTTCGGTTATCGCAGCCGATAGTACTGGTCATGGTGTGCCTGGTGCTATTATGAGTATTTTAAATATTTCATGTTTAAGCGAAGCAATCAATGCTCAACAATTATTATTACCAAACCAAATTTTAGATTATACGCGCCAACGTATTATGGAACACATGGCCAATGATGGAAGTGAAGAAGGTGGTAAAGATGGAATGGATGCTGTGATTTGTAATTTTGATTTCACTAGCAATGTACTACAATTTGCCGCAGCTAATAATCCATTATGGGTTTTTCGTAATAACGAACTGCTTGAATTCAAACCTGATAAAATGCCTATTGGTAAGGCAATGGGAGAAATTAAACCATTTACATTACAAGAAATTCAATTACAAAAAAATGACTTGGTAATTATGTTAACAGATGGTTATGCGGATCAATTTGGTGGTGAAAAAGGAAAAAAATTCATGTACAAGCCATTAAAAGAATTAATTCTGTCAATTAGTAACGCTTCATTATTGGATATAAAACAAGAATTGTACACAACCTTCGAAAACTGGAAAGGAACTGCTGAACAAGTTGATGATGTTTTAATAATTGGAGTACGAGTTTAAATTCATAAAAACTCTTTTAACCAATTAATGGCAGATTCTTCGTCTGTAAAAAATTTTGTAGGTGTATTTGGTTTAATTGTTTTTATATAAAAGTTCGCTAATATTTTTTGTCCAAGTGATTTTGAAAAAATGGCAATCGCCGAGCAATGTTTAGTAACTTCAGTACTCCCATTAAATTTTTTTGATTCATCATCTTGACTTGTAAATGAATCTCCAGTGATATAAAATGGAGAAACCTCCCAAGGCGAATTTTTTCTTATTGTTAAAAATAATGCTTTTGTTTCGTCTAAAGTAAAGCTATGATCAGAATAATGAATATGGATAATCCCATCAGTTCTGTAGGTAATTGTTGCAAAATTAGATTCTATAATTATTTCCTTTAACATTTGTATTAAACTCTAGTTAAAAGTAATTAATGTTGTCGAATTTCTGAAATCTAATTTTTATCCCATCTTATTTTTATATAAACTTCCACCTTTTTCAAATAGTTTATCTACTCGTTTTTCTATTTCTGGATTTTTTTCCAAAACTGGAGCATGATGTGGTTTAATTCGAGCATCAATAATTAGATTATCACAACCAAAATGTTTGTATTCTGTAAATGAATTTATACCATATACATCATGACTAGGATTGGAACGTGTAAACGTTACCCATAACCAGTTTTTTAATGTAGCTGCTGTAAAATTTGAATCATCAACTAAAACAATCATTGGAAAGCCTTTTAAATCAATATTTTTTTGTTTTATTTCTTCGTTAAAGCTAATAAACTCTTGTTTTGCTTTATCGTATGTTTCAAATTTATGTCCTTTTAAAACTAATACACCAGGAAATACTACTTGAGGATTAGTAAATGATTTAACCTCGTTGAATGAATTTGAAATTTTATGTTCTAAACTTCTCACTTTTTCTCCATATGCAGCTACTACTAATTTACTACCTGAGTTTAAACCTGTACCACTATAATCAAGAGTATCGATACTTGTATTGGTTTGAAAATGTAAATCGCGTTTTAAATTAATACGCTCCAATATATATTGATAAAATTCAGCTTCGCGATGTGTTGAAACTTTATTGGTATCATCAGCTGTAATAAATAAATACTTTGCTAAACTTAATTGTCCCTTACCTAAAATGTGATTGGCAATGGTTAATAATTCCGCTGGCTGTTTAGTTTGATTATACGGTGTATAACGCTCGCTACCAATTGCCAATAATAATGGATGAACTCCAGCGGCATCCACTGCATGCACTTCTTTTACGCCGGGTAATTCAAATTTAATGGCATCACCTGTTAACTCATGTATGATTTGTCCGAAACTTGTATCTTCTTGTGGTGGACGACCAACCACCGTAAATGGCCAAATGGCATCTTGTTTGTGATACACTTTGTGTACTCTCATTAAAGGGAAATCATGCTTTAAACTATAGTAACCTAAATGATCTCCAAATGGTCCTTCGGGTTTATTTTCGTTTGGATAAACTTCACCAGTAATGACGAAATCTGCATCTGTGCTTACGCAAAATCCATCTTGGTAAGTGTATCTAAATCTTCTATTTCCTAAGGCGCCTGCAAATGTCATTTCACTTAAGCCTTCGGGTAATGGCATTACAGCAGCTACCGAGTGACTTGGAGGACCACCAATAAAAATAGATACTTTTAAAGGTTTTCCTAATTTATTAGCTTTGCTTTGATGCACTCCAATACCACGATGTAGTTGATAATGCAATCCAATTTCTTTATTTAAAATATAATCGTTGCCATTTAATTGTATACGATACATTCCTAAATTAGCATTCATAATTCCTGGCTTATCAATGTCTTCGCTGTATACTTGAGGCAGTGTAACAAAAGCACCGCCGTCCATTGGCCAATGTTTAATTAAAGGAATTTTATCAATCGTTGTTTCTTTATATAAAACAGGTTTTGATAATGGGTTTTTTAATGGCAAAGCCGATAAAGCTGTTAAAGATACATTAGCATATTTAAATGGATTTTTAAGTGCTTTAACTGGGTTATTTTTTATTTCAATGAGCGTTTGAATTTTTTCAAGCGTATCTCTAAAAATAAATTTACTTCTATCTAAAGTTCCAAAAATATTGGATGCACATTTAAATTCTGTTCCTTTGACGTTTTCAAATAATAAGGCCGGACCGCCCATTTCGTGTACACGCAAATGAATAGATGCCATTTCTAAATTTGGATCTACTTCTTCTTTGATTCTAATGAGATGATTGTTTTTTTCTAAATCATCTAAACAGGCCTTTAAACTCTTATATCCCATATATTTTAAACAGTCTAAAGATAAAGAGGTTTAAATTAATAATTACATTTATGCTATTATATTTACACTATGTCAGCACAAAATAATAAACAAATAGCCACTAAATGGTTCGAAGCTTTTAATGCGCATGATTTAGAGAAATTATTGTCGCTCTATAATGATAATGCACAGCATTATAGCCCGAAGCTAAAAATTAGAATGCCCGAAACTCAAGGGTTAATTAAAGGCAAACAGGCACTGCGTGAGTGGTGGCAGGATGCTTTTGATAGATTACCTACTTTACAATATGAAGTAGGTAAATTAACAGCAGATGAAGATCAGGTATTTATGGAATATATTAGGCGCGTTGATGGTGAAGATGATTTATCCGTTGGTGAAGTGCTTCAAATAGATAATGGATTGATTGTGTTCTCGAGAGTTTATCATGGTTAGTTATATTTAATAAATAACCACAAAGGCACAATAGTCTATGTTTAAAACCTTGTTTCTATCACTTACTTTAAAACGATTTTATTTGCTATGTCTATGTGGTTAAAAATAAAAATAACCACATAGGCACATAGCAAAAGTAAGGTTACTAAAGTCTAAAGATAGAAAACTTGTTTTTACACATAGCTAACTGTGCAAAGTGTAGCTCCTTTATTTTCAGTTTCATTTATTAGAAAAATCTATGTCTCTATGTGTTTAAAAAAATAAATGATGAATATTAAAAAATTAACAGCAATTAACTAGTCATAAATTCGATATTTCTGTATCTTAGAGTTCGTAATGAAAAAGCTATTTCTACTTCCTTTATTTTTATTGATTACTATCCAATGTTTTAGTAGTTATATTTTAATTCCTATGGATGATACGCAAAAAAATCATTTAAAGGCTTATGGAATTGCTTATTGGGCATTGAAGGGTGAATTAGAAATACAATGGTTAACTAATTACAGGGGCGGTAGTTTTTTAATTCCCAATTCGAAACCTGTTACAACAGAGTGTACCATAAGAGGAATTAGCTATGAAATTATTTCTGACGCACAATCCAACGGTATATTAGCAGAGATTGCAAATCCAGAAGTAAATCAAGATGCGGTTAAATTAGAAAAGGCCCCTAAAATTGCGGTTTACTCCCCTAAAATAAAACAACCTTGGGATGATGCCGTAACATTGGTATTGAAGTATGCTGAAATTCCGTATGACGTTGTATATGATGAAGAAATTTTATCAGATAAGTTAAAAGATTACGATTGGTTGCATTTACATCACGAAGATTTTACCGGGCAGTACGGTCGATTTTACGCAAGTTTCCATCAAACAGCTTGGTATCAAACAGAAGTTAAAAACAATGAAGAAACCGCTAAAAAATTAGGCTTCACCAAAGTATCACAATTAAAATTAGCAGTCGCAAAAAAAATAAATGATTACGTATTTACTGGCGGTTTTTTATTTGCCATGTGCAGCGCAACGGATAGTTATGACATTGCTCTTGCGGCTGAAGGAATTGATATTTGCGAATCTATGTTTGACCATGATCCAGCCGATGGGGCAATGAATAAAAAAATTGATTACACAAAAGGCTATGCTTTTGAAAAATATCAATTAAGCACCAATCCTATGGAATATGAATTTTCGACTATTGATGCAACAACTCCAAGAAGACAATATGGTATGAATAAAGATAATGATGTATTTACCTTATTTGAATTTTCTGCTAAATGGGACCCAGTACCAACGATGTTATGCCAAAATCATGAGCAAACGATAAAAGGTTTTTACGGACAAACAACCGCATTTACAAAAACATATATCAAGAAAAATATTTTAATATTAGGCGAAGCAAAAGCTTATAATGAAGCGCGTTATATTCACGGAGATCATGGCAAGGGAACTTGGACATTTTACGGGGGCCACGACCCTGAAGATTATGAGCATAGAGTGGAGGATCCTCCAACAGATTTAAGTTTACATCCAAATTCGCCAGGATATCGATTGATTTTGAACAATATTTTATTTCCCGCTGCTAAAAAGAAAAAACAGAAAACTTAATCATTGGATTTCGGCTCCGCTCAGTCCCCTATGTTTTAATGGTGGCTGAGCGGAGTCGAAGCCACCCAATTCACTCACTAAAATAACTTCGCACTTCGTCTCTTAAGTTGTAACGGCTAGCCATTACTTCGCCATAAGCACCTGCGCTTCTAATAGCGATGATGTCACTACGTTTTGTTTCGGGCAATTCAACTGCTTTGCCAAAGCAATCGCTGCTTTCGCATATTGGCCCAACAACATCATATTTAATGGTGTTTTTTTCTTTTGAAGAAATATTTTCAATCACGTGAAAAGCTTGATACAATGCAGGTCGGATTAATTCAGTCATGCCAGCATCTAAAATCGCAAAGTTGGTATTAATTCCATTTTTGATATATAACACTTTACTAATCAAACTGCCACATTGAGCCACGATGGCTCGCCCTAATTCAAAATGCAATTCCTGATTTTTTCTTAATTCAATAAAGTTGTTAAATACTTTAAAGTAGGCTGCAAAATCGATTATAGCATGCTTGTCGGGCTCGTGATAATTAATACCAACGCCGCCGCCAACATTAATGATAGGTAAATCAAAACCTTTATTTAAAAAGTAGGTGTTAATCTCATTTACCCTTGAACATAATTTTTTAAATGGAGATAAATCAGTGATTTGAGAGCCAATATGAAAATGTAACCCAATTAATTTTAAGTTTGGCAAATGTTTTAATTTCTCAATAACGGTTTCAAATTCGTAAGGATTAATTCCGAATTTATTTTCTTCTAAACCTGTTGTAATGTATTTGTGTGTATGTGCATCTACATTAGGATTAATGCGTAATGCAATAGAAGCTAATTTATGTTGTTTCGCTGCTAATTCATTAATCACATCAAGCTCTTGCAAACTTTCGCAATTAAAGCAAAAAATATTTTTTTCTAAGGCATAATTAATTTCATCATCACTTTTTCCAACGCCTGCAAATACAACTTTTGAGGAATCAAAATTGTTTTCAATAGCGCACTTTACTTCATTGCCACTCACACAGTCTGCACCTAATCCATTTTTTTGAATTAAGTCAATAATTCGGGAATTAGTATTTGCTTTAAATGCATAATGCACATGGTAATTATATTTGTAGCTTTCTGCTTTTACAACATCTAATGTTTTTTGCAGTATCTGTAAATCGTAATAATAAAATGGTGTTTTATATTGATTTATTTTTTTTATGTGTTCTTCCTTTAGCATTTTTAATAATTTTAATTAAGTAGTCTTCGGCTCCGCTCAGACTGACAGAAAAAATATAGGTGCCTTGAATCCCTTTTATATGGTGCCTTTTTAGTCTCTTTTTTTAATATCCAAATAAACCTTTATTTAAAGCCACTAAAGCATCTTTCTTGTGAATAGAATTTACAAGAACACTTATGTTGTTAGAACTTCCTCCATAAGACACCATTCGTAAAGGTATATCTTTTAAAGACTCTAATACTTTAAAGCCATAGCCTGCTTTGTTTTTTGGTAAATTTCCTACAATACAAATAATAGTTTGCTCTTGCTCAATTTCTACTTTAGCAAATTCTTCCAACTCTTTAGTAATTTCTTTTAAGTGTTTCATATTATCTATCGTTAATGATACGGCGATTTCAGAAGTAGTAATCATATCAATAGATGTTTTGTAACGTTCAAATATTTCGAATACAGCACGCAAAAAACCATGTGCTAATAACATTCGATCGCTTTTAATATTAATGGCGCAAATGCCATCCTTAGCAGCAACAGCCTTTAATCCTTCTGCTGCATTAATATTTGATATGCATGTCCCTTTGGCATCAGGTTGCATGGTGTTCTTTAGTAGTACAGGAATGTTTCTTTTTTGAGCAGGTAAGATACAAGTAGGGTGTAAAATTTTTGCACCAAAATAAGCTAACTCTGCTGCTTCATCAAAACTTAATTCGTGAATTGGATGTGTTTTAGAAACAATACGAGGATCGTTATTGTGCATACCGTCAATATCCGTCCAAATTTGTACTTCATTGGCTTTAATAGCAGCGCCAATAATGGATGCTGTATAATCACTCCCACCACGTTTTAAATTATCAATTTCTCCAAAGGCATTTCGGCAAATATAACCTTGCGTGATAAACAAATTAATGGTTGGATATTTATTTAGTTCTGCTTCTAAATTTTTTTCGATGTAGGTTAATTGGGGTTCATCATTTTCATCAATACGCATAAAATTTAATGCAGGTAATAACGCTGATGGAATGTTTATTTCTTGTAAATGAAAATAGAATAGGGCAGTACTTAGTAATTCACCTTGAGCTAAAATCGCTTTTTCTTCATTTACTGTAAACATATCTAATGTAAATGAACGGAGGTAATTAAAATGGTTTTTAATTAAATCGTTCCCTTTAGTTTTAAATTCAGGCGAACTAAATAATTGATCAACCTCATTCACATAAGTAGATTCTAATTTATTTATAAGTTCATTAGCATTATCGTTTTCTTTTTTATACAGTGCATTGCATATTTCTACCAAGGCATTTGTTGTGCCACTCATGGCTGATAAAACAACAATCTTTCTTTCAGGCGAAGAAATGAGTTGCACTAAGACCTTCATTCGCTCTGCAGTTCCAACACTTGTTCCTCCAAATTTTAATATATTCATGATTAATGATGTTTAATGATTTTGAATCCTGCTTTATCAGGAGTTTTAAATTTAAGAATGTTTATTTTTTTTAATGTGTGTGAATCAATCCCTGATTCTGGCACACGAAATTAAATATGGCTCGGGCGAGCCTTACGTTTACACTTAGATTTTATGTAAAGGATGTTTTTCATTAATTCGACACAAATAAACACATTAAAATATAATTCACAAAAAAACGCCTCAAAATTATTTAAGGCGTTTTAAATTTAACTCATCAAATATTATTGTTTTAAAACTTTATAAGTTTTAATAGCGTCCTTTGTTTCTAATTTTAAATAGTAAATCCCATTTGCTAAATCATAGATATTAATAGATTTAGAAATTAATCCATTTCCTTCTATCACATCATTTAAAACAACTTTACCATCAATAGAAGTGATATAAAGCATTCCTTTTAAATCTGAAGTAGTCGTTAAGTTCAAAGTTAATATTCCAGTTGTTGGATTTGGATAAACATTAAAATTGATGTCATTTGTTAACTCATCAATACCAACACAGGCATTTACTGTTAGTGTATCTTTTGCTGTGTTTGAACATCCGTTTGATCCAGTAATGGTGTAAAGTATAATATGAGAACCTTGCCCCGCTTGATTTGCAGAAAAAGTATTAGAAGATACCGCTGCACCAATGTATGTTCCACCGCTAGGTGAACCTTCAGTTAATACTTTTACTGTATTGTCATCTTTGCAAAAAGTTGTTGTACCGTTAAAAACTAAAGATACTGATGGTTTTGCTTTTGAGCTGATGTTAATAATATCAGATGATTGACAGCCTATAGTGTTTGTAACCAATACAGAGTAAGTTCCAGGTGTGTTAACTGAAATTGAAGATGTAGTAGCCCCAGTGTTCCAAGTATAAGAATTCCCTAAAACAGCACCAGCATATAAGTTTAAATTTGATCCTTGGCAAAATGCTGTATCAGGACCTAAAGTTACAATAGGCGAAGATCCTAAGCCAACTTGAATTGTGTCTGTATTAGAGCAACCATTTGTGTTTGTTCCCCTTACCCAGTATTTACCTGGAGTTGTAATATTTAAACTTGAGCCAATACTTGCATTGTTCCATAAGTAGCTATTAGCAGTAGTGTTTGCATTTAAAACAACTGGTAAGCTGCAGAATAAAGTATCGTTACCTAAGTTTGGAGTAGGAGTTGGTTTTACGAAAATTTGTACCGTATCATAGGTCATACAACCCGATGTTAAGCCAGTAATTGTATAAGTTCTTGTACTAGTTACATTGGCTATAGGATTTGAAATATTAGCAGCTGATAATTCAATTGCTGGCGACCAAGTATAGGTTATAGTGGCAGGTTGCTCAAATGAAATATTTGGTCTTTGTGCCATCGAATTAAATGATGTTGAAGTTGTACATAATGTTGGATCTGTATCAGAATTATACCAAGCCGTAGAAGTAAATGGCGTACTTGATTGCATGACAGAAACATTATTAGTATAAGCTAAAGGATTGTTATTATAACAGCTTTCAATAATAATATTTGAAACTCCATCCCACACATAAGGTGTCGATAAAACATGAGTATTTGTTCCTAAAGTAGGAGCATAGCTTGCAGAAGCAAAATAGTTTGTAAATCCTGTAGTTTGAAAAGCAGTTATAGCAGTTAACGTTGTTGTTGCAATTGCTATATTAAAATTTAAATAAGGACCAGATGCATTTAAATTGGTAACATTAAACGCTAAAGAAGTAACATTTCCTGCAGTTAATCCAGCAGCGCTTAATTCTGATGCTAAAAATAAAAATTGATGTCTAGCTCCCTTGTAAAAATTACCATAAGGTGTTGGATAGGATGTGCTTGTATTTTCTATAATACCAGTGCCTAATTGTTTTGTTGAACTAAAGTTTGCGCTTAGTTGAACTGGAATTCCTAAACATACGCTATCGTTAGGAAGAACTGAAGTTGAAAATATAGGACTTTTTGTTACCGTTAAATTTGTAGTATCATTTAATACTGAACCATCACCAACCACAGTGGTATAGGCTTTTAACTTATAAGTACCAATGTTTGATAAATTATAAGTTGTAGTCATTGTATAATCTTGAGACGCACTACTTGCTATCGTTCCTGAACTTAATGCTAAAGTGTAAGTGCCTGCATTTGGCCCTGAAGTATTAACTGTAATTGTAGTTGCATTTACTGCAAAATCAGCAGTTGCTGATCCGAAATTTTTCACTCTTGCTACAATCGTATCAACTGCGTAACATCTTTTTGAAGTTAATGGATTAATTAATGCGCTAACACCTAAATCTAAAGGAGAAGGCGATAAGATGGTAATATTATAATCTTCTACTTCTCCCCAAGTTGGGTTAGTACAAGGACCTGGCGCTATACTTGATTCAGTGGCAATAACGCGCATTCTAGTTGTTCCTGGAATTGCAGTAAATGGAATTGTTATTCCTGTAGGAGCAGAAAGAACCGTTCCAGCTATCGCAAATAATGTGTAGGGTGATGTGATGATATTTTCACCTGGATCTGCAAATGAGCCATTTTGATTGTAGTCAATCCAAACACCTACAATACCACTATAAGTACCAGTACCGCATTGCCCTACAGTTACAGATAATGGGTAATTACTACCTAAGGCATATACTTGAGGGGTCAACCCTGTATAATTACTATACATATTTAAAGTTGAACCTGCACCACCAGTAGTTCCACAAGTACTAGAATTATTTAAAGTTCCAAAAGTAACATTAAAAATTTCTTCGTCAGATGTTGAAGTGGCTGCCGCAGCACAATATGTTTGGGAAAATGATTGTTTTGAAGCTAAAAGGACTGCAAAAAAGAAAAACAGATAACCTGCTTTTTGATAAATAGTTTCAGCTAGTTTTTCTGAAGAAGTAAAGTAGTTTTTTTTCATGTTATATCTATTAAATTGACAAAAAATAGTTTGTGAGTAATTATCACAAAAATATAACATTTATTTATTAAATCCTACCATTTTAGTTAACAAAAAATGGATATTCGTCGCATAAATAACCTCATTCTTATATTCTTATTTGTATTTTTGTGGCATGAACTCTTCTTTTATTTTATTTTTAAATTTAGGTGGCGGTGAGGTTGTTTTAATTCTCCTTGTTATTTTGTTAATGTTTGGAGGTAAAGGAGTGCCAAGTATTGCTAAAGCTCTTGGTAAGGGTATTCGTGAATTTAAAGATGCTGCCAATGGTATTCAAAAGGATGTGATGCAAGGAACTGGTGGGATTACCAACACTATTCAAGAACATATCCAAGAAGTTAAAAAGGAAGTAGACACACTTTCTGATAATAAATAATTACTTCAATTCGTTAAATGGCTTTGCAATCTGCTTTCAAAAAATACTGGTTCTTGGTAGTTTTATTCGCTGCTTTTGCAGCTTGTGGGCCAGATCATCAAAATATAGAAAACGACTCTTTTAACAAGCAAAAGGTTAAAGATCAGTTTGTGAAAGCAAATCAGCAAGTAGTTATTAAAGAAAGTGATGAGATGGATTATTATCAAAAATCTCATGAAATGCCTTTTGTTAAAACTAATAGCGGTATTCGTTATTATGTTTACAGTCCTTCTGAAAAGGGTGATTCAATAAAAACTGACGATATTATAAAAATTAATTACAAAGTTTCTTTATTAAATGGCACAGAATGCTATTCCTCCAAAACAGATGGTCCAAAAGAATTTGTGGTTGGAATGGAAAACATTGAAGATGGTTTACACAAAGCAGTTTTATACCTAAAATCGGGCGATAAAGCCAAAATATTAATTCCTTCCCATTTAGCTCATGGCTTGTTAGGGGATTCAAAAAAAATACCGCCGATGTCTCCCATTATTTATGATATCGAAATCATTTCCGTAAAAAAACAATCTCATAACTAATAAGGAAATGCTTCAAAAAATTGCCGGATGTTTTCTTGTGTTATTAGTTTGTTTTGGATGCGATAAAAAGCAACACATAGAAGGTTATACTAGAGATGATAATGGTTTTTACTTTAAATTGCTATCTATTGGGGATGGAAATGAAAAACCGCAATTAGACAATGTTGTGGTGTTTGATGCCGAAATGAAAACTTTATCCGATTCCATTTTTTGGGACACTAAGCATGATGCCGCTAATGGGCTATTCGTTGCCTTAAATTCTAATTTATTGGCGGGATCTTGTAACTATTACTTTTTAAATATGGTGGAAGGTGATAGCGTTTCTCTTTTGGTTAATCCTTCTGTTTTTTTTAGAAATTATTTCGATACGATTGTTCCCAATTTTTGTAAACGAGATTCGTTAGTGAAGTTAAATGTAAAATTGACTCAAATCATCTCAAAACAAGAGTACGAAGCGCTTAAAAATATCTCTCAAGCTTGTGATATAGGGGATACAGAGTTACAAGAACTTCAACTCATCGACAGCTATTTATTACAAAATTACAAGTATGTAAAGCTCGACGGAAATGGTATTTACACGATTCATAAAAGCGTCACTAATTTAGAGCCTGTTGAGGGGGGTAAAAAAGTAAAAGTGGCTTATCAAGGTTTCTTTTTGGATGGAAAACCAGTAGATGCTTGCGAACAAAGCATTGAGTATATCTACGGAACTCCAGATCAGCTAATTAAAGGGTTAAATATTGTTATTGGGTCATTAAAAAAAGGTGAAACTACAAAAATAATAGTACCTTCGCGACTGGCTTTTGGCGAATTAGGAAGTAGCAATGGTTCTGTTCCTCCTTATACCTCACTAGTTTACAACATTAAATTAATAGATATAAAATAAACAAAATAAACAAAATGAACAAAATCACTATGCTTTTAGGTTCAGCAGCTTTGCTAGGACTTGTATCATGTAACAAATCTGAGTTTGATGGCTTTGAAAAGGCAGAAAACGGATTACATTACCAATTTTTTACTCAAGACGAAGCGGGCGTAAAAGCTACCGAAGGAGATGGAGTAAGTATTAAAATTATTTATGCCTTAAAAAAATCACCAACAGATTCTGTTCTATTTGATTCAAGAATGAATTCTGAAGATGGAACAGGAACAGTTCGTTATATATTACCTAAATCTTCTTTTGCTGGAAGTTTAGAAGACGCTCTTAAAATGATGGCTAAAAATGATAGTGCTGCTTTCATTATTAGCGCTGATTCATTTTTCTTAAAAACAAACAAAATGGAAGCTTTACCTCCTTTTGCAAAACCTGGAGATAAATTACTTATTACTGTTAAAATGGTTGATGTTAAATTAAAGAAAGAGTTAGAAGAAAATCAGAAAAAGCAAGAAGCTGAAATAGCAGCTTTAGAGGCAGCTGAAAAACCTAAAATGGCCGCTTATTTAGCTGGAAATAACATCACAACTCTTCCAACAGCTAGCGGAATTGTATTTATCGAAACTCAAAAAGGTAAAGGTGCAGCGCATCCTACTGCTACAGATGAGGTAACTGTGCATTACACAGGTATGTTATTAGACGGAACAAAATTTGATAGTTCTGTTGACAGAGGCGAGCCAGCTAAATTTCCTCTAAATCAAGTTATTCCGGGTTGGACAGAAGCTATCCAATTAATGACAAAAGGCAGTAAAGCAAAAATCATTATTCCATCTAATTTAGGTTACGGACCAAGAGGAGCTGGTGCTCAAATTCCTCCATTTTCAACTTTAATTTTTGAAGTAGAGTTAATTGATTTTAAAGCAGGTGCCGCGCCACAAATGCCTCAATAATTTAGATAATTATTAAACTATAATAAAATGAAAAAAATAATTTTAGCCTCTTTGTTTGCGCTTGTATCCATAGGATTATTAGCAAACCCAGACAAACCTAAAAAACCTAAAAAAGCAAAACTAAGTAAAATGGATAAAGAATTTTTAAGTAAACAACCCGATGGCATGTATGCCAAATTTGAAACTTCTAAAGGTGATATTTATTGCGCCTTAGAATTTAAAAAAACACCAATGACGGTGGGTAACTTTGTTGGCTTAGCAGAAGGTGCTATCAAAAACACAGCAAAAGCGGATGGCGTTCCTTATTATGATAGTTTGAAATTTCACCGTGTGATTCCTAATTTCATGATTCAAGGTGGTTGCCCACTTGGAACAGGAACTGGAGATCCAGGATATAAATTTGGAGATGAGATTGACGAAACATTACAGCATACAGGTCCTGGTATTTTATCAATGGCTAATGCTGGCCCTGGAACGAATGGTTCTCAATTTTTTATTACTCACGTAAAAACTGATTGGTTAAATGGCAAGCATACGGTGTTTGGTCATGTAATTCAAGGACAAAATGTTGTTGATTCTATTAAAGGAAATGATGTATTAAAACATCTAGTAATTTTACGTAAAGGAAAAGAAGCAGAATCTTTTGATGCTGCTAAAACATTTGAGTTCGAAAAAGCAAATGCTGGTGCTAAAGCAGAAGCTAAAGCTAAAGCAGAAGCTGAAAAAATGGATAAAACATTAAACGAAACCTATGGTTCTGCTAAAACAACAGCAAGTGGTTTACGTTATATTATCGAAAAAGAAGGTGAAGGCGAAGCTCCAAAAGCTACTAGCAGTGTAACGGTTCATTATTCTGGATATTTATTAAACGGTAACAAGTTTGATAGTTCTGTAGATAGAGGTCAGCCAGCGACGTTTGGCTTAAATCAAGTAATTCCGGGTTGGACAGAAGGCTTACAATTATTAAAACCAGGTGGTAAAGCGAAATTAATTATTCCATCTAACTTAGGTTACGGAGCAAATGGTTACCCACCAGTAATTCCACCAAACTCTTGGTTAGTGTTTGATGTAGAATTAATTAAAGTAAACTAAGATTATAAAATGGTGACTGAGCTTTTCGAAGTCAAAAATGCTAAAAGCTTCGCAGAAATGCGGAGCTTTTTTTATGGAATGCTATTCTATAAATAATAGCCACACAGAAACATATAAAAAAGTAGAACAAGGGCAGGCTGAGACAGAGAAATAAGTTTCTTTCACATAGCCTACTATGTATAAGCGTAGCTTCTCATGTAGACCTTTCACTTATTTAACCTATGTATGTGGTTAAAACAACCTTTTTTTCGTTCCGATAGAGCTACTAGGGTGCACAGAAAAAATCTTAATTAATCATAACCATCAGCGTCATCAGCGTTCTATATAAAAATTTGTATATTTAATTTATGCAAAACATCAAAACACGATTCATCGCTAATATCATTTTCTTTTGTTTGATATATGCCTTGATGTTTTATGTGGTTGCCCGTGCAGTGAGTTTGGTCATGACACATGATGAGGCCTATTCTTTTTACAATGTAAAACATTTTTGGTATGTAGAAACTTTGTGCACTGGCAATACACATTGGTTTAATTTTTTAGCCATAAAAGCATCGGTATTATTGGGTTTAGAAAAAGCAAGTCAGTTGCGATGGTTCAGTGTTTTTTCGGCAGGAGTGTTTTTAACCAGCGCTTATTTTTGGATTAAAAGTTTAAAAGATTTTCCTACTAAGTTTTTTGCTTTTGCAATCGCTTTATTAAATCCTTTTTTAATAGATTATTTAGGCTTAGCGCGTGGTTACGCCGCTGGTTTAATGTTTGAAAGCTTAGCGCTTATTTGTGTGAGCATCGCCATTAAAAATAGCAATCTATCTGCTGGTAAGTCAAAAAGAAACATGGCAACACTATCTCTATTTTTTGCAGGCATGGCAGCCATTGCTAATTTTAATTTCTTTTATTTTTTTGCAGCTTTTAGTATAATTTATTTCTATCTTTTTTATTTAAAGCAAGGACTAGAATTCAGTAAACAAAAACTATTTTATATAGAATGGATTTATGCCTTAGCAATTGCATGGCTGGTGTTACGTGCGTTAAAGTTTATGACCGAATGCTCAAACGATATTGGTGATTATGGAGGCGAGGAATTGGTGACTTCAGTTTTTGCAGGGATGATTGACACACATATATATGGTAAATTCAATACAAACGCCATGCAATTATTAGCTTACCTATTTTTTGCAGTAGTTATTGGAACGTCATTGTTCGGCATCCTTGCCTTTAAACAGCATAAAATAGTTTGGTATAGATTATCGTCAAGTCTTTTGTTATTGATGTTTGCCTTGATGATTATTAATAAATGGTGGTTTGATGTGTTATATCCTACTTACCGAACCTGCTTAATGCTTTATCCATTAATTGCATTGGTATTGGTTGGTTTTGTGAGTTCTATAGTCACCAAAAATAAAATAAAAACAATAGTGCTTTATGCTTGCACGGCTGTTATTGCTATTCATTTTATAAGCACCATTAATTTTAGTAAAACCTTTGATTATTATCAGCAAGAAGATTCTAAATTGTGTTTTGATTATCTAAAAAGCATTGGGACTAAGAAGGTAGGTTTAACAGGTGAGTTATATGGAGTTTACCGAAACTATTATCAAATGACGCAGCACTATAAATATCCCTTTGCCGCAGAGCAACTCAATACACAAGTGGTTTTAAGAAATAATTACGACGCTCATAAAATTAAAGAGTATGACTATTTAGTATTATTTCCACCTTATAATATGAGCTTTTATAAAAATCAAGGCATCCGTCTTAAAGGGCTTAAGTATTTCGGAAGGACAGGGACTTTGGTGGTGAGAGTTATCTTGTAAACTGTCCAAAATCATCCCAAAAATCTTATAAACAATCGGTTGAAAAGTACGTTACTTAAGAGATAGGAATTTCCTTAAATTTGTACCTCTTAAAAACAATTATATATGAAATGGCCATGTTTCCATTTTTGTAAACTTATTACATAACATGGCTATACCATATGACAACTAAAAACAATAAATAAATTACATATGACTACTGATAAATTTGTTTCCCGTCATAACGGTCCACGTGAAAATGAAATTAAACAAATGTTGGCCAAAATTGGCGTTTCATCTGTTGATGAATTAATTAGCCAAACTGTGCCTTCAGGAATTCGTTTAAAACAACCGTTGCGCGTAGCGCCAGCTATGAGCGAGTATCAATACTCTAAACACTTAAAAGCGTTAGGTAAAAAGAACAAGGTATTTCGTTCTTACATTGGTTTAGGGTATTACAACAACATTTTACCAGCAGTTATTCAGCGTAATATTTTAGAAAATCCAGGTTGGTACACAGCTTACACGCCATACCAAGCTGAGATTGCACAAGGACGTTTAGAAGCGATTTTAAATTTCCAAACCATGGTAATGGATTTGACAGCGATGCCAATTGCTAACGCCTCTTTATTAGATGAAGCAACAGCAGCTGCCGAAGCCCTATTTATGTTTTATAGTAACCGTAGCAAAGCAAAAATTGCTAACGGTGGTAATAAGTTTTTTATTAGTAGTACGGTTTTTCCACAAACGATTGATGTGGTTAGAACACGTGCAGTACCTTATGGAATTGAATTAGTCATTGGTGATGCTAACACAGTATCATTAGATGATTCGTTCTTTGGAGCTTTAATTCAATATCCAGATATTAATGGTGAAGCAAACGATTACAAAACATTTGTAGCGAATGCACATGCTAAAGAAGTTCAAGTGGTTGTGGCTACCGATTTATTAGCTTTAGCTTTATTAACTCCTCCAGGCGAGTGGGGTGCTGATTGCGTGGTGGGTAACTCTCAACGTTTTGGTGTGCCATTAGGTTATGGCGGACCTCACGCAGCTTTCTTTACTTGTAAAGAAGATTACAAGCGTTTAATTCCAGGACGTATCATTGGTGTATCTATTGATGCAGAAGGAAATCCGGCATTGCGTATGGCTTTGCAAACTCGTGAGCAGCATATCAAACGTGATAAAGCAACATCTAATATTTGTACGGCACAAGCCTTATTAGCGATTATGGCTAGTATGTATGCCGTGTATCATGGACAAGAAGGTATTAAAGCCATTGCTCAAGGTGTTCATAACGCTACAGATACAATTGTTGGTGCCTTAAAAAGTTATGACTTTGAAGTTAAAACTAAATTATATTTTGATACTATAATTGTTGCTTGTGATGCAGATAAAATTATTGCAGCAGCAGAGGCTAAAGAAATTAATTTCAGAAAAGTAGACGATAGACATATCGGTATTTCATTAGACCAAACTGTTGAACAACAAGATTTAGTAGATATTTTATCTATTTTTGGAATTGAATTAACAGCTGTGCCAAATACTTCAAATGTAATCTCTTTATCAAATTTAAAACGTTCATCCTCGTACTTAACTCATCCAACTTTCAACTCTTATCATAGTGAAAGTGAAATGATGCGTTATATTAAACGTTTAGAAAATAAAGATTTATCATTAGTTCATTCAATGATTTCTTTAGGTTCTTGTACAATGAAATTAAACGCCGCTTCTGAGTTATTGCCTTTAACATGGCCAGAGTTTGCAAGTATTCATCCATTTGTTCCCGTTAATCAAGCGCAAGGTTATGCGGAGTTAATTGAACAATTAAATAAAGATTTATCGGAGATTACTGGTTTTGCTCGCATGAGCTTTCAACCGAACTCTGGTGCTCAAGGTGAGTACGCAGGTTTAATGGTGATTAGAGCTTATCATATCGCCAATGGAAATGCACACCGTAACGTAGCAATTATCCCATCTTCGGCACATGGCACTAATCCGGCATCTGCGGCTATGGCAGGTATGAAAATCATTATTTCAAAATGTGATGATAAAGGTAACATTGATTTAACTGATTTAAAAGAAAAAGTAGAATTACATAAAGATAATCTATCATGTTTAATGGTTACTTATCCATCAACACATGGTGTGTATGAAGAATCTATTACTGACATCACTAAATTAATTCACGATAATGGTGGTTTAGTTTATATGGACGGTGCTAACATGAATGCCCAAGTTGGGTTAACCTCTCCCGGGAATATTGGTGCGGATGTTTGTCACTTAAATTTACATAAAACATTTGCAATTCCTCACGGTGGTGGTGGCCCAGGAATGGGACCAATTGGTGTAGTAGAAAAATTAGTGCCTTTTTTACCTTCACATACAATCGTGAATACAAGCGGCGATAAAGGAATAACAGCAGTTTCGGCAGCACCTTATGGTAGCGCGTTAATTTTATTAATCTCTTACGGTTATATTAAAATGTTAGGTTTTGATGGTTTAAAACAAGCCACCGAAATGGCTATTTTAAATGCTAACTACATGAAAGAGTTGTTATCGCCTTCTTACAAAATTTTATATACTGGTAAAAACGGTCGTTGCGCTCACGAAATGATTTTAGATTGTAATGATTTTAAAATGGCATCAGGTGTTGAGGTAGCTGATATGGCAAAACGTTTAATGGATTACGGTTTCCATGCACCAACGGTTGCTTTCCCAGTTGTAAATACCTTAATGGTTGAACCAACAGAATCTGAATCAAAAGCCGAGTTAGATCGTTTTTGTGAAGCTATGATTTCTATTCGTAAAGAAATACAAGAAATTATTGACGGCAAATATGATAAAACAGATAACGTTATTAAAAATGCACCACACACTTGTAAATTAGTAGTGGCTGATGATTGGAAAAAACCATACTCTCGTCAAAAAGCAGCATATCCATTACAATGGGTTGTAGCCAATAAATTTTGGCCAAGTGTTGCTAAAGTTGATAGTGCTTACGGTGATAGAAATTTAGTGTGTTCTTGCGCTCCAATTGAATCTTATATGGAAGAAGCGGTGAATGCTTAATCAGTAATAGATTAAATTATAAAATGCCTTCCGCATAGCGGAAGGCATTTTTTTAGAAATTAATTTATAATGCTACAAATTATAGCAAGGTAGTATCAGGTAATATTTAATTTTGTGTTTTAAAATACTTATTACAATTTGTTAATGTCCCATCGGGACATACTATTTGTAGTAGAATAAAAACAATAATAATATTAGCTCCATAGGAGCGACCTGTAAAATGCCGAATACCTATTCGCAGATATATATTCAAATTGTGTTTGCCGTAAAAGGTAGAGAGAATTTGATTTCTAAGATTCATCGCGAAGAATTGCATAAATATATAACTGGCATCGTTCAAAACAGAGGACAAAAAATGCTATCCATTTTTTGTATGCCTGATCATGTGCATTTGTTAGTCGGAATAAAACCATCTATCACAATTTCTGATTTAGTGAGGGATATAAAAGCAGGTTCGTCAAATTTTATTAATCAACAATATTATGTAAATGGCAAATTTAATTGGCAGGAGGGATTCGGAGCTTTTTCTTATTCCAAAAGCCAAATAGATATTGTAATAAAATATATTTTAAGTCAAGAAGAGCATCATAAAAAGACTACATTTAGAGAAGAGTATTTTGATTTTCTAGAAAAATTTGAAATTGATTATGATGAGAAATATTTGTTTGAATGGATAGAATAGAACAGGTCGCTCCTAAGGAGCTAACAAGCAATAGCATTATTCTGATAGTAACAGCAAACTCCTACGGAGCCAAAAATTAACAATACCTTTAATAATTAAATATGTCACTTTTTATCACCTCATTAAATTCTGGAAGCAATGGTAATTGTTATTACGTTGGCAACTACCAAGAAGCCGTTTTGGTGGATGTTGGTATTTCCTGCAAGGAAGTAGAATTAAGAATGAAGCGTTTGGATTTATCTTTAGATAAAATTAAAGCGATTTTTATTTCACACGAACATGGCGATCATATTAAAGGAGTGCAGACTTTATCAAAAAAATACAATCTACCTATTTACATTACATCAGCTACATTAAATAATTCACATTTAGTTTTAGAAAATGTTTTAACAAAGTCTTTTAAACCTTATGAAAAAATAATCGTTGGAAATTTAGTTGTTACGCCTTTTCCTAAACGTCATGACGCTTCTGATCCATTTAGTTTTATTGTAGAAGGTAATGGTATTAAAATTGGCGTGTTAACAGATATTGGATCAGCATGTGAACACGTGATTGATAATTTTAAACAATGCCATGCTGCTTTTTTAGAAGCTAATTACGACGAACATTTATTAGAAAAAGGTTCTTATCCATATCACTTAAAAAGCAGAATTAGAAGTGACAAAGGGCATTTATCAAACCGACAAGCATTAGATTTATTTGTAAATCACAAACATGAATTAATGAGTCATTTAATTCTATCTCATCTCTCTAAGGATAATAATTGTCCAATGTTGGTGAAAGATATATTTACTCAGCATGCACAAAATACTCAAGTAATTGTTGCCTCTCGTTTTCAAGAAACAGAGATATTTCATGTGACAGTTAATGTGTTAACAGAAAAAAGAAGAACTGTGTTTAAAGGTATTCAAACTTCTTTATTTTTAAACGACTGAGTTTTCATTTAAAGAAATCGTTCCTTTTTCTGCATCCATGCTTGCCTTTATTCCAATAGGTAACGTTAATTTATTTTCAATGTGTCCAATCATTGCTCCGTAAAATGCAGGAATACCAAGCGGTTGAATGTGTTGCATCAACACTTCATGAAAGGTAAAGGATTTTTGCGGTTCTTCTGCTAAACATTTAGCGCATTTGCCAAATACAAATCCGCTGATAGAATTTAAAACACCACTTAGTTTAAGTTGGGTTAACATTCTGTCAATGCTATAAGGCTCTTCTCTAACTTCTTCTAAAAACAAAATTTTATTTTTCCAATCAGGTAAATAGCTACTGCCTATTAATGATGATAGAACTGTTAAGTTACCGCCAACTAGTTCGCCAGTTGCTTTTCCTGGGTTTATAATTACTGGCGTATTTTCTGTAGCTGGGTTTTCAGGAAAATTATAAGACTTAGCTATCATTGTAACGTTAGTAAAAATAGATTTCGTAAAATCATTCCATCCCGAATTGCCAACTGGTCCATGAAAAGTAATGAGCCCTGTTTTTGTTGTGATAGCAATTAATAGCGCTGTGATGTCGCTAAAGCCAATTAGTACTTTTGGATTTTTTTCAATTAATGTATAATATATTTTGTCTAGCAATCTTGCGCAACCCCAGCCACCTTTCATGCAAAAAATTCCTTTCACATTTTTATTTGCAAATAACTCATTGAGTTCATTGGAACGTAATTCATCTGTCCCAGCAAAGTAGCCAAATTTTTCTGTCAAAGTTTTTCCATGAATCACTTTAAAACCAAAGCTTTTTAAGATGCTAGTAAATGTTTCCACTTGTGTATCGTCCCAAACAGCACCTGCAGGTGAAGTAATGGCAACAGTATCTCCAGATTTTAGAGCTGCAGGTTTTATTTTTCCTTTTTCAGAAATCAAATTTTGTGATAAAACTTCTGTAGGAGTAAATAAACTAGCCGCAGCTAATAGTCCTGTTGATTTGATAAAATGACGGCGTGAATTCATAACGGCTTTTATAACATCAAGATATGAATAAAACGAAATCTTTACAAATGAGGAAACTCTTTATTGTTTTTTATTTAGCTTTGAACTACAAATGTTAAGTCGAACAGTTTCTTTATATAAAACATCGTTTACGGGTCTCTCAAACGAAGCGTGGTTACTATCTTTTATTATGCTCGTTAATAGAAGTGGCACCATGGTATTGCCATTTATGACGCTTTATTTAACTAGCAAAGAAATGCACCGAAGTTTAAGTGAAGCTGGTTTTGTAATGATGTTATTTGGATTTGGATCTATTGTAGGCGCTTATTTTGGAGGCAAATTTTCTGATAAGATAGGTTTTTATAAAGTACAACTGTTTACCTTATTTGGTGGTGGAATTATGTTTATCATACTAGGGCAAATGAAATCATACCCACTCATTTGTGTATTTACATTTTTATTAAGCATGGTTAACGAAGCCTTTCGTCCTGCTAATTCTTCATCCATTGCCTTTTATAGTAATCCTGAAAACAGAACGCGTTCTTATTCCTTAAATCGTTTGGCTATTAATTTAGGATGGGCAGTTGGCGCTTCTATTGGTGGTTTAGTGGCAGCATTTGACTATGAATTATTATTTTGGGTAGACGGCTTTACCAATATTGTTGCTGCTGGACTATTATTTTATTTCTTAAAACCAACTATTCAATTTAACAAAGAAGAAGTAAAAGTTGAAGAAGTTCCCGAAGTGATGTCGGCTTATAAAGATAAAACCTATTTATGGTTTTTGCTATTAACGACCTTGTTTTCTTGTTGTTTCGTGCAATTATTTACAACTATCCCTAAGTATTTTAGAGATGATATGCATTTGAATGAACGTTACATCGGTCTTATTATGGCCATTAATGGGATCATTATAGTAGCCATTGAAATGGTTTTGATTTATACACTCGAAAAAAAGAATAAAAATACTCAGTACATAATTATAGGTATAGTCATGTGCGCTTTTTCATTTTTGTCATTATTGATTCCCGGTAACGCAAAATTAATTTCTTTAATCATGATTTTATTTATTACAGTAGGAGAAATTATGGCAATGCCTTTTATGAATGTGTTTTGGATTGAACGTTCTAATGACAAAAACAGAGGTCAATATGCGGCCTTGTACACTATTTCCTGGGGAATAGGAAACACTGTCGGTCCATTTTTAATTTCAGCTTTAGTAGATGCTACTAATTTTAAAGTAGGATTTATTGTGTTAGCTTTTATTTTATTAATATCCTGTGTTGGTTTTTATAAGTTAAATTCAAAAAAAGATTGATACTGATTTATATCCTGTTTTGTGTGGATATAAATTTCTAAATTTAAAGGATGCAACAAGCACTCCCGATATTTTCTGCCGAACATATAAATGAAATTGATGCGTTTACTATTCAAACGGAGCCAATAGTTTCTATTGATTTAATGGAACGTGCTGCTTTAAAATGTTCGCAATGGTTAATGAGGTATTATTCGCTCAAAACTATTTTCAAAGTATGCTGTGGATTAGGAAACAATGGCGGAGATGGTTTGGTTATTGCTCGTCAATTATTAGAGCATGGTTACAAAGTAGAAGTATTTATAATTAATTATTCTAATAACTATTCTGAAGATTTTTTGATTAATAAAAAACGTTTAGAAATTTTATTTCCACGTTTCTTAATGGAAGTAAACGATGTAAAGCATTTGCCTCGTTTTCAAGAATCAGATGTGGTGATTGATGCTTTATTTGGAATCGGTTTATCGAAACCATTAAATGGCCTAGCTGCTGAATGTGTGAATCAAATTAATACTAGTAATGCTCTAATTGTGGCTATCGACGTTCCTTCTGGATTATTCGTTGGCCAGCATACAAATAAAAATTCTGCTATTATTAAAGCGCAACATACATTAACCTTTCAAAGCCCAAAATTAGGATTTATGTTTGCTGAAAATAATCTCTATGTTGGTAACGGACATGTATTGGATATTGGTTTACGAGTAAGTGAAAAATTAAGAAGTGAAGCAACTGCATTTTATTTAACCGAAGAGCATATTCAACAATTACTGAAACCTCGTGCTAAATTTTCTCACAAAGGAACTTTTGGGCATAGTTTATTAGTAGTTGGTAGTTATGGTAAAATGGGCGCCGCTATTATGAGTGCGCATGCTTTGTTAAGAAGTGGAGCAGGATTATTGACAGTTTGTTTGCCAAATTGTGGTTATGAGATTATTCAAACTTCTGTGCCTGAGGCTATGGCAATGGTAAATGGTAATGAATTTATTCAGTTTAGTGAATTGGAAGTAAATTCTTATTCAACTATTGGTATTGGCCCTGGTATAGGAACACAAAAAGATACGCAGCAAAGTGTAAAAGTTATATTAGAGTCATTTAGTAAACCATTAGTAATTGATGCAGACGCATTAAACGCGATTAGCATAAATAAGGAATGGTTGAAACTCATTCCTCATAATTCTATTTTAACACCTCATCCCAAGGAGTTTGAACGTTTAACTAAAAATGTATCAAATGATTTTGAAAGACATCAACTACAAATTGAATTTTCGAAAGAGTACAAAGTTTACCTAGTTTTAAAAGGAGCTCATACTTGCATTACAACTCCAGATGGAAAAAGTTATTTTAATAGTACTGGTAATTCGGGATTAGCAAAGGGCGGAAGCGGAGATGTATTAACTGGTTTAATTACTGGATTACTAGCACAAGGTTATACCTCATTTGAAGCAAGTTTAATCGGTGTTTATGTGCACGGTTTAGCTGGCGATATGACTAAAGAAGAAAAAGGAGAAGTGGCGATGATTCCAACAGATGTGATTGAAAATATTCCGAATGCATTTAAACGCCTAATGAATGTTTAGCTGATTATTCTTCCATCTGCCATTTCAATAGTGCGATGTGTACGAGCTGCAAAATCAGGATCGTGAGTTACAATTAATAGTGCTTGATTTCTTTCTTTCACTAAATTATTAAAAATATCAAATACCATATCACTATTTTTTTTATCTAAATTACCTGTTGGTTCATCGCCCATAATAATGATGGGATCATTAATTAAGGCTCGCGCTATAGCAACACGTTGTTTTTGTCCACCACTTAATTGATTAGGAGATTTTAGCGCTTGGTCAGCCATGTCCAAGGTTCGTAAATGTTCCATAGCACGATGTTCAATTTCTTTTAATGGATATTTGGCTAATTTAATACCTGGCAGCATGACATTTCTGAGTACATTATATTCTGATAATAAATAATGAAACTGAAACACAAAACCAATATGCTCATTTCTTACAACTGCTAAATCTTTATCTGTTTTTTTTGTAAGGTTTACGTCGTTAATTAATAACTCTCCTTCATAATCTGTATCCATCGTGGATAGGATGTAAAGCAAAGTAGATTTTCCGCAGCCCGATTTTCCAACTACCGAAACAAATTCTCCTTCGTTGATAGACATATTTATATCCGACAATACTCTAAATTTTACAGGATCGTAAAAGTATTTGTTGATATTAATAGTTTCTAGAACTTTCTTCGCCATCTTATTTCCCTCTAATAATTTCTACAGGATCAATTTTGCTTGCTTTCAGTGCAGGAAATAACCCAGCAATGGCAGTTGTACAAATAGCAAAAGTTAATCCGATAACGTAGTATGTAATTTTATAATCAATAGGGTAAGTTTTAATAGTAGGTAATGACGATGTTTCAAATGGAATCATATCAATTATTTGACTTAAACTAAAACCAAACAGCAAGCCAAAGAGACCTCCAACGATTCCAATGATTAATGCTAACGAAATGAAAATCCATTTTACATCATTACCCGAAAAACCAGTAGCTTTTAAAATAGCAATGGAATCCATTTTTTCATAAATCATCATATTTAAAATATTGTAAATGCCAAAGCCTGCAACAATTAGTAAGGTAATACCTACGGCGTAGGATATTATAGAACGGACTTCACTTCCTGTTTCAAATTGCGAGTTGGCTGTTTGAGCATCTATCACGTCTATTTTGAATTTGTTCTTATATTCCTTAGCAACAGCAGGAGCCATTAATACATCTGTCAATTTAACTTGTATATCGGTAATGTAACTTGCCGATTCTCCTAATAACATTTGAGCAGTTCTTAAAGATGTATAACTCATGGTATTGTCAATTTCAGCAATACCAATTTGCATAATGCCAACTACTTTTAAACTTACTAAACCGCCTTTGATAGTGGTAATTTTAATCACGTCGCCAATCTTCACTAACATTTTTTCTGCTAAACCTTTACCAATAATGATGGTGTTATTTTCATTATTTAAATCAAATACATTGCCTTCAATAATATAGTCGCTTACTTTAAATAAATGTTCTTCAGCAGGCACATCAATGCCATTTACAACACCTGTAATTTCAATAGATCCTGTATTAAAAAACACAGGCGCTGTTACTTTTGGAGCTACGTCAATCACACGCTTATCTTGTTTTAAAATATTAATGATAGCCTTGCTGTTATATATTTCTCTGCCTCTGTCTTTTGGTTTAATAGATTGAATAAAGTTGGTGTTTCCTTTGTAATCTTTTGATATTAAAACAGGTTGATCAATACTTGGCTTTACTTCATTATATAATCTTACATGAGGTGTGCGATTCAGCATTAATCCATCTAGTAAATTATTTAATCCATTCATGAAACCTAGTAATGTGATAAACATGGCAATACCAAACGTAACACCAACTGCAGCAATGATAGATTGCTTTAATCTGGCACGAATTAAGTTAATGGCAATATTTAAAATTAATCTGTAATTCAAGGGATTAAGGTTTGTAAATCGTTTCGTTTTCTTTTAATCCTTCTAATACTTCGGTTTTTTGGTAGTCATTTAATCCCAATTTCACTTCTCTTTTTTCGTCGGTGTTCACTAAAACATATTTTCCGTCAATAATGTAATTGTTAGGAATGGTGATAATGTTCTTCTTAGTTTGAATAATAATATTGGCTTCTGCAGATAAGTTAGGAAATAATTTTTTTGGAGGATTAATGAAATGAGCTTCCACAACAAAGGTTCTGGTTCTTTCATTCATTATGGGATAGATTTTATCAACGGTAGCTTCTAAAACTTGCCCTTTATAACTATCCATAGTTACTAAAGCTTTTTGTCCAGTACTTATTTTAATAATGTCATTTTCGTCAACGGCTAATTCCAATAAAAAGGTATCGGCTTTTCCAATCACGGCTAATGGAGTTTGTGGAGTCACTAATTCGCCACGTTCTTTTAAAATATCATATACTTTTCCATTTATACTACTTTTAATGGAGTAGTCGCTAGATAGTTTTTGATTGATATCATAATTGATGTTTGCACGTTTAAATTCGTTTTGTAATTGTGTTTTCAGTTGAGCCAACCTTCTTTTGGCCGTTTGGTAATTAGCTTGTGAATTATTGTAAGAAAGTTGCTTTTGTTCTAAATCTAATTTAGATCCAATGTTTTGTTCCCATAATTTTTTTTGACGGAAAAATAAGGAGGAATCTAATTCTAGTTTTTCGAGTGCTAGGTTTACGTTCAGTTCAATTTCTTCTAATTTATCAGAACCTTTGCGGTTATTTTCAGCACTTAAATCTAAAGCAACTCTCGCATTTTGTGTATTTAATTCAGAAGTTATATTGTCAATTTCTAAAAGAGTTTGTCCCTTTGTGATATTGTCGCCAATATTAACCACTATGTTTTGTAACACGCCATTTACAGTAGAGTAAACATTATATTGATCAACGGCTTTTACTTTACCAGATGCATATACAGATTCTGTTATATCGCCACTACTTACCTCAATTGACTCTTTTTCTTTTTTACAAGAAATGAGTAATGATAAAATACAAATTTTAAATATGATTGTTTTTTTCATTCGTTAAATGTAACCATTAAATAGGATGGCTATCTGATTCAAGTCACATGAAAAATCAAATAAAAATGATATATGTCATTGCAGACTCTTAATCAATTTTTTTCAGCAATCATTTCACTCACAATTTTAGCGCTTAATAAACATAGAGGAACACCTCCTCCAGGATGTACGCTACCGCCAGTAAAATATAGGTTTTTTATTTTGCTGCTATAATTTGCATGTCTTAAAAAAGCAGCAAATTTATTATTAGATGCATTGCCATATAGCGATCCACCAAATGAGCTAGTGCGTTGTTCTATTAAATACGGGTCTAAAACATCTTCTAATTCAATTAATGGTTCAATATCTGTTTTTAATACACGATTGATTTTTGCAATTATATGCTTTCTCATCTCGCTAATATATTCAATTGGCTTTCCAGATTCATTAGGTGGAACATTTACCATCACGAACCAATTTTCACAACCTTCTGGTGCATCGCTTGGTGTAATTTTAGAAGTGATATTGATATAAATTGTTGGATCTGAATAGTGTTTTTTATCCCCAAACATACATTTAAATTCTTCTTCTCCATTTTCACTGAATAAAATATTATGCAAATTCATATTTTTAAATTGGCTTTTTATTCCCCAATAAAAAATCACTGCCGACAATGATTTTTGTTGGTCTAAAATATGTTTCGGTGCAAATTTTTTATCTAATAAATTTGTATAAAGATTTTTTATGTCGGAGTTACTAACGACTATATCTGCCTCAATAAATCCATTACTAGTTTCAACTCCAGTTACAGTATTGTTTTCAGTTTTAATACCAGTAACTTTTGTATTTAATAAGTAGTTGGCTCCTAATTTTTTCGACAAACTAAAGAGATGCATTGTAATATCATGCATTCCACCTTTTGGGGCAAAGGCACCAATGTTATGCTCTAAATGTGCAATAATACCTATTAAGGCTGGTGCTTGGTAAGGATCAGAACCAGTGTAAGTGGCGAATCGGTTAAATAACTGTATGGTTTTTTTATTTTTGAAACGAGCTGTATGAGCTTCATTCATTGTTTTTCCCATTTTTAATTTTCCAATATTTAAAATGGCCTTTGCTGTTTTTAAATTTAAAAAATTGGATAATTTATGAAGAGATTGGTTTAAAAATATGTCGTTTGTTAATTCATATGCTGTTGCACTAAACTTCAACTGATCATAAACTGATTCTTTTGTTTCTCCGAATTTCTCAGAAACTTCATTTGCAAATTTTTCTTTGTTGGTAAACGCAGTTAAAAGCGTACCGTCTTCATAAAAATAATTACAAATTGTGTCAAGTTTAATGTATTCAAATTTATCGTCTTGCTTAGCTAAATCTGTTAGTTCTTCGATCAACTCTGGTAACGTAAAGACAGATGGTCCCATATCAAAACGATAATTCCCTATTTTTTTTTCAGTCAATTTTCCACCTACATAACTATTGGCCTCAACTACTGTTACTTTGTGCCCTGCGGCAGATAATCTTACTGCTGAACCTAAGCCACCTGCTCCAGCTCCTATAATGACGATATGTTTTTGCATAAAATTTATTTCTTTTTTCGTTACTGATTAATCCGTAAGTTTAAACAATGTTTCATTGATTTTGTTACAAATATATGTCTAAAAAAGTTACAATTATAGGATCTGGTTTTTCTGGTTTATCTGCCGCTTGTTATCTTGCAAAACAAGGTTGTGAGGTTACCGTTTTAGAAAAACATAATCAAGTAGGAGGTAGAGCAAGGAAATTTGAACAAGCTGGTTTTGTTTACGATATGGGGCCAAGCTGGTATTGGATGCCTGATGTGTTTGATAAATTCTTTGCTGATTTTGGGAAGAAAGTATCTGACTATTATACTCTAGAGAGGTTATCTCCATCTTACCGTATAGTTTACAAAGATGGTCCTTTAGATATCCCAAGCAATACAGATGATTTGTATGCCATGTTTGAAAGCATTGAAAAAGGAAGTGCCGATAAGTTGCGACAGTTTTTAAAAGAAGCTGAGTACAAGTACAATATTGGAATGAATGATTTGGTTTATAAACCAGGTTTATCCTTAATGGAATTCATGAATCTTCGTTTTTTTAAAGGTATTTTTAAATTAGATGTTTTTAATTCTATAGCATCACATATTCGCAAATCGTTTACTAATCCTAAGCTCATTCAACTGTTGGAGTTCCCTGTTTTGTTTTTAGGAGCTTTGCCAAAAAATACACCAGCATTATATAGTTTAATGAACTACTCTGATATGATTGGAGGAACATGGTATCCAAAAGGAGGCATGGTAAGTGTAGTAAATGGTATGCATAAACTAGCTTTAGAACTTGGAGTAAAGTTTGTATTAAATGCTGATGTATCTAAAATCAATGTAAGTAACAATAAAGCCTCAGAAATTATTTACGCTGATTCTCATAAAGGATTTGATGCTTTAGTGTCAAGTGCAGATTATAATTTTACTGAACAAAAGTTATTGGATCAGCAATATCGAAATTATTCTGTTAAATACTGGGAAACCCGAAAACTAGCGCCTTCAAGTTTGATATTTTATATTGGAGTTAATAAAAAATTACCGAATCTTTTACATCATACGTTGTTTTTTGATGAAGATTTCGCGAAGCACTCTGATGAAATTTATACAGATCCTAAATGGCCATCAAATCCATTATTATATTTAAGTTGTACTTCTCAAACAGATAGCCATGTAGCGCCTGAAGGATGTGAAAATTTGATGGTATTAATTCCTATTGCCCCAAATTTAAAAGATGATCAAAAAATAAACGATACCTATTTTGATATGGTTATTTCTCGTATCGAAAAACAAATTGGCGTTTCCTTTAAAGATAACATTGTTTTAAGAAGAGATTATGCAACCTCGGATTTTATAAAAGATTATAATTCCTTTAAAGGTAATGCCTATGGTTTGGCTAATACTTTGAGTCAAACTGCCATTTTAAAACCAACTTTGATTAATAAAAAGGTTAAAAATTTATTTTATACAGGGCAATTAACCGTGCCTGGTCCAGGCGTTCCTCCTTGTATAATCTCAGGAAAGCTTGTTGCAGAGCAGGTTTTAAAATATTTAAACAAAAATTAAAAAACGTTAAACAAAATAGAATTTAGGTTGTTTTTATAATAACTAGTTTTATTTTATTACCTTAGCCAACGTCTAAAAAACTCATGAAACAATTATTTGATAACGTCAGCATAAAAACCAGTAAAATGGTTACTAATAGCTACAGCACATCGTTTTCGTTGGGCATCAAGTTTTTGAATAAACAATTTCAAGATCCTATTTATAGTATATATGGCTTTGTTCGTTTTGCTGACGAAATCGTAGATACTTTTCATGATTTTAATAAAAAAGAATTGTTAGATGAGTTTAAGATTGAAACGTATCGTGCTATTGAACGTGGTATTAGTTTAAATCCTGTATTAAATAGCTTTCAAAAAGTAGTAAACGACTTTAAGATAGACCATAAACTTATTGATACATTTCTAAAAAGTATGGAAATGGATTTGGATAAGAAGGAATATAGCGAAGAGGATTATAAAGATTATATTTTAGGAAGTGCAGAGGTAGTTGGTTTAATGTGTTTAAGAGTGTTTGTGAAAGGTAATCAAAAAATGTATGAGGATTTAACTCCTTATGCGATGGCTTTAGGTTCTGCTTTCCAAAAAATTAACTTTTTACGCGATTTACACGCCGATTATTTAGGGATGGGTCGTGTTTACTTTCCAAATGTGGAGTTAAAAGAATTAGATCCACAAACTAAATCAGCCTTAGAAGATGATATTGAAATTGATTTTAATAAAGGTTTAGAAGGAATTAAATTATTGCCAAAGGATTCTCGCTTTGGTGTGTATGTTGCCTACATTTATTACCTTAAATTATTCAATAAAATAAAATCGCTTCATCCTGAGCGTATTTTGGAAGAACGCATCCGTATTCCTAATTCACAAAAAATGGCATTGTTTGCTAGCTCTTACGTTCGTCATAGTTTAAATTTATTGTAATTTTCTTTTCCTTTTATGGTAAATGAGTACGTCATACTAGTTGATGAACAAGACAATGATATTGGTGTGATGGAAAAAATGCAGGCACATCAAGAAGGATTATTACATCGTGCCTTTTCTGTTTTTGTTTTTAATGATAAAAAAGAATTGTTGTTGCAGCAACGTGCTTTTTCAAAATACCATAGCGCAGGTTTATGGACTAACACTTGCTGTTCTCATCCTCGCCCCAACGAAACTATAAAAGATGCAGCCAAGCGTCGTTTATTTGAAGAAATGGGTATGAGTTGCGATTTAAAAATTGAAACTAATTTTATTTATAAAACTCCTTTTGATAATGGTTTAACCGAGCACGAGTTAGATTATGTTTTAATGGGTGTTACAAATCAAAATCCAACAATTAATAAAGAGGAAGTTGAAAGCTACAAATGGATGTTGATTTCAGATATAAAAAAGGATATTATTTCAAATCCAAATCAATATACGTCTTGGTTTAAAATTGCTTTAGAAAAAGTCTTTTAATCGAAAATTCTTCATTTTAAATTATTGCCCTCTTTATTTGTCATTATTTTAACAAAATATTTTTCAAATATCTGATAATCAATAAATTAATTATTTTCTTATTTCAGATAATTCCTTATTTTTGCACCCTTAATTTTAATAAAACATATGAACGATTTAGTAATTTACATGATTCCGTTATTAGGAGTCTTAGGTTTAGTGGTAATGGCAATTAAATCTGCTTGGGTTAGTAAGCAAGATGCCGGAGATAAAAACATGCAAGAATTAGCTGGTTATATAGCTGATGGCGCAATGGCTTTCTTAAAAGCCGAATGGAAGGTGTTAAGTATTTTCGTTGTATTTGCAGCGGCTTTATTAGCATATTCTGGAACAATTCATGAAGTTAATGGCAAAGAAATCCACTCAAGTTGGATTATCTCTATTGCTTTTATTATAGGAGCGGTATTCTCTGCAACAGCAGGATACATTGGTATGAAAGTAGCTACTAAAGCTAACGTTCGTACTACCCAAGCAGCTCGTACAAGTTTAAAACAAGCTTTAAAAGTATCGTTTACTGGCGGTACAGTAATGGGCTTAGGTGTTGCTGGTTTAGCAATCTTAGGTTTAGGTGGTTTATTTATCGCTTTCTTAGGAATCTTCGGAGATTTAGGAGAGAATACTGTAAAAACAGCAATCGAAGTATTAACTGGTTTTTCTTTAGGAGCTGAGTCAATTGCATTATTTGCGCGTGTTGGTGGTGGTATTTATACTAAAGCTGCTGACGTTGGTGCTGACTTAGTAGGTAAAGTAGAAGCAGGTATTCCTGAAGATGACGTTCGTAACCCTGCAACTATTGCAGATAACGTAGGTGATAACGTAGGTGACGTTGCAGGTATGGGTGCCGATTTATTTGGTTCTTACGTAGCAACTATTTTAGCTACAATGGTATTAGGTCAAGAAATTGATGCATCTGCCGATAAATTTGGTGGAATGTCGCCAATTTTATTACCAATGGTAATTTGTGGTTTAGGTATTATTTTCTCTATCGTTGGTACTTGGTTTGTTACTATTAAAGATGATAAATCAAACGTACAAAACGCATTAAATTTAGGTAACTGGGCTTCAATGTTAATTACGGTAATTGCTTCTTATTTTATAGTTATGTGGATGTTACCAGAAACATTAAACTTACGCGGTTACGAGTTTTCTAATTTAGATGTATTTTTTGCTATTGTAGTTGGTACAGTGGTAGGTGCTGTAATGAGTATTGTAACGGAGTATTACACAGCAATGGGTAAAGCACCTGTTTTATCTATTATTCAACAATCTTCTACTGGTCACGCTACTAATATTATTGGTGGTTTAGCAGTAGGTATGAAATCAACTGTTATTCCTATATTAACATTAGCAGCTGGTATTATGGGTTCATATTACTTTGCAGGTTTATATGGTGTAGCTATTGCAGCTGCAGGTATGATGGCAACAACAGCTATGCAATTAGCAATTGATGCTTTTGGTCCTATCGCCGATAACGCAGGTGGTATTGCAGAGATGAGTCAATTACCTCCAGAAGTTCGTGAGCGTACAGACAATTTAGATGCAGTAGGTAACACAACAGCAGCTACAGGAAAAGGATTTGCAATTGCATCAGCAGCTTTAACATCATTAGCTTTATTTGCAGCTTTCGTTGGAATTGCAGGAATCGATGCAATTGATATTTACAAAGCTCCAGTGTTAGCAGGTTTATTTGTAGGTGGTATGATTCCATTTATTTTCTCTGCATTATGTATTCAAGCGGTTGGTAAAGCGGCAATGGACATGGTGCAAGAAGTTCGTCGTCAGTTCCGCGAAATTCCAGGAATTATGGAATACAAAGCAAAACCTGAATACGAAAAATGTGTAGCTATTTCTACTAAAGCATCTATCCGCGAAATGATGATGCCAGGTGCTATTGCTTTAATTACTCCTTTAATTGTTGGTTTCGTATTCGGACCAGAAGTATTAGGTGGTTTATTAGCAGGTGTAACGGTATCAGGTGTTTTAATGGGTATTTTCCAATCTAACGCTGGTGGTGCTTGGGATAACGCTAAAAAATCTTTCGAAAAAGGTGTTTTAATTAATGGTGAGATGTTCTACAAAAAATCGGAGCCACACAAAGCATCAGTTACTGGTGATACTGTTGGAGATCCATTCAAAGATACATCAGGTCCATCAATGAATATCTTAATTAAATTAATGTCTATCGTATCATTAGTAATTGCACCTTATATCGCAGTTAACATGAATGAAACGAAAGCATGTTGTGCAACTGAAGAAGTTATTAAATGTAACATTAACGGACAAGAATATACTTGTACTAGCAAAGCACAATGCGATAGCATTATGACTGCTAACCAAAAAGATATTGCTGAATTAGTTGGTCTTTATAATGTTGATGGAGCTCATAGTTCTTTAGGATTTAGCATTGAGCATACAATAGTTGATACTAAAGGTTCAATAACAATTGATAGTGGCTTTGTAAATATAGATGCAGCAACTGGATCAAAATTATTTATTCAGTTAGATATGGCTTCTATCAATACTCAAAACAGTATGCGTGATGGACATTTAAAAGATAAAGAAAATTATTTTAATGTAGCTAAATTTAAAACAGCAACATTTGAAGCAACTGAAGTAGTTAAAAATTCTGAAATGGGAGAATACTCCTACATTGCTAAAGGTAAATTAACACTTAAAGGTGTAGCTAAAGATGTTGATTTAATGTTTAATTATGTTGGTGAAAAATTATCAACTGAATATGATGCTGATGGAAATGAGGTTAAAATTAATGTTGCCGGTTTTGAAGGAGAGTTTAATGTAACTTGTAAAGATTTTGGTATTGATATGGATGGAACTGCTGAAGTTGAATTTACAATTGAAGCTTATCAAATTAAAAAATAATTATCAAACTAAGTTAAGTTTAAGTCAATAAATATAGAAAGCCTGTTTGCGAAAGTAGACAGGCTTTTTTGGTTATAAGCGTTTAAGTTAAATTTTAAACCTTAGCTTTACGTATGAGCGATGAAGCAAAAGGTCCCAGACGTGTGAGGTATAATGGCACGCATCCAAAAACGTTTAAAGAAAAATACAAAGAACTAAATCCCGAAAATTATTTGGAGGATGTGGAAAAAATTATGCAGCAAGGTAAAACGCCTGCTGGTATGCATCGCTCTATTTGTGTTTCAGAAATTATGGAGTTTTTGCAAGTTGTTCCCGGTCAGATTGGTTTGGATGCTACACTGGGTTATGGCGGACATAGTTTAGAGATCTTAAAATGTTTGTCGCCTAATGGATTATTGTATGCCATGGATGTTGATCCATTTGAGTTACCAAGAACAGAAGCACGTTTATTAGCTTTGGGTTATGGAGAAAAGGAAGTTGTTTTCAAAAAAATGAATTTCTCTGAGATTGATGTTGTGGCTTTAGAATCTGGACCTTTAAATTTTGTGTTAGCCGATTTAGGTGTATCATCTATGCAAATTGATAATCCCGAAAGAGGCTTCTCTTTTAAAATTGACGGACCTTTAGATTTAAGATTAAATCCTCATAGTGGAAAATCAGCAGCCGCTCTTTTAAAAATAATTGCTCCACGCAAATTAGCTGAGTTGTTGTTTGAAAATTCAGACGAGCCGCATTACGAAGTGATTACTTTAGCCATTATGGCTAAAATTAATAGCGGCATTGCTATAACCACTACCACACATTTACAAGAAACCATTGCCGAAGCCTTGGTATTTTTGCCGGAGGCCTCTCGTAAAGAAGAGATTAAAAAGGCTTGTCAACGTTGCTTCCAAGCCTTGCGTATTGAAGTTAATAATGAATTTGGTGTGCTAGATTCCTTTTTAGAAAAATTACCTTATGTATTGGCTCCTAATGCAAGAGTTGCTATTCTTTCTTTTCATTCGGGCGAAGATAGGCGAGTTAAAAAATCATTTCAATCATTATCACGCGCTGGAATTTATTCGGGTGTTGCGCCTGATATTATTCGTGCATCAGCCGACGAATGTTATACCAACCCACGTGCACGTTCAGCTAAGTTACGTTGGGCTATAAAAGGATAGGCTTGTTTTTTACTTGCAACCATTTTTCACTAATTCTGCCTTCGCGTAAATATCTCCTAGAGATTGCGCTTTCTTTAAATCTGTACAAGAGCCCGTTAGGTCATTCATGTATTTTTTAAGTTTTCCTCTATAATAAAATGCTCTGGACGAATTTGGATCCAGTTCAATGTATTTATTTAAATCAATGAGTGCCAAATTATCTTTTTCTAATATAAAGCTAACCACACCTCTTTCTAAAATAGCTAATTTATAGTCTGGATTTATTTTTATGGATTCGTTAAAATCATCTAAGGCACCTTGGTAATCTTTAAGATTATATTTACTAATTCCTCTTTGATAGTAAGTGCTTGCATTTTTTTTAAGCTCTAATGCTTTATTACAATCTTCAATTACGCCTTTGTCATCTAGTTCAAAGTATCTTAATAAAGCTCTATAATAATAAGCAAGTTCAATTTTTGTGTCTTTCTGAATAACAATATTGAGGTCAGCTATTGCTAAAGCATATTTTTTTAGATAGTAATAATTGATTCCCCTCCATAAATAATGTTTTGCGTCGTTTAATTTTAAATCTATAGCCGCATTAAAGTCAGGTTCTGCTTCTTTGTGTTTTCCTGTTTCATATTTTGTGAGTGCTCTATTATAGTAAGATTCAGGTTTTGTAGGATCTATTTCTATAGATTTATTATTGTCTGATAATGATTTTTCGTAATTTTTTAAATCATAATAAGCAATTCCTCTATTATAATAGGCTTTGGCATATTTTGGTTCGTGCTTTATAACCGTGTCATAATCTGCAATGCATTCTTTATATTTTTTTAGATTAAGGTAGTGCAACCCTCTCCAAAAATACGTTTCGTAATAAGGTTTTATAGCAAGTGATTTATTACAGTCCTCTATTCCCCCTTCATAATCTTTTAGATAATATTTGGAAATAGCTCTGTAATAATATGAATATTGATAATTTAAATTAAAGCTGACTGCTTTATTTAATGCATCAAGAGCTTCTGTGTATTTTTTTAATTCGTTTAAGCTAGCGGCTTTAAAAGTTAAAGCTTCTACATAGTTTGGTTTTGCGGAAATTGCTGTATCAAAATCAGCTATAGCTAAATCGTAATTTTTCAATTGATAGTTGCACAAGGCTCTACCATAAAAAGCATCGGCGGTTACTCTTCCTAAATTAATACTCTTAGTAAAGTTTACAATGCCGTCCTTATAGTCTTTTAATTCATAGGCGCATAAACCTCTGTTATATGTTGCGGGCGCATCAGTTGGTTTTTTTGTAAGATAGGCTGTATAGTTTATATAAGCTGTAGCGTAATCTTTCTCTTCAAATTTTTGATAGGCAGCTGTAAACAATGGATCTTTTTCAGATTTATCTCTTTGTGAAAATAAATTGTTACTTGTGAGTAGAGAAAATAGAATAAAATATAAAATAAAGTGTCGCATTTGTATGTTTTTTAAGCTGATAGTATATCTAAAATTCGTAACATTTCTGGATTTAGTTCTTCAATGTGTTTCACCGCATCTTTAAATGGTGTATAACACACTTGTTTATTAACAATTCCAATCATTTCATTACTTCTTCCGTCTTGCAAGGCTTTTACGGCGTAGTAACCCATTAAACTTGCATTAACACGTTCCATGCAAGTTGGATTACCGCCGCGTTGTATGTGACCTAAAATTGAAATTCGAATATCAAACTCAGGCCACTCCAATTTTAATAAATTTCCAATACCAATTGCACCTCCATTTTCATCTCCTTCGGCAACAATAATAATTCGACTTTTTTTGGTTTGGCGCCACGTTTTTTTCTTTTCTAATAAAAATTTTAAATCATTTTTTCGTTCAGGAATTAAAATGGCTTCTGCACCGCAGGCTATAGCGCTTCTTAATGCAATTAAACCAGCGTCGCGACCCATCACTTCTACCACAAAAATACGATCGTGACTTTCAGCTGTATCTCTAATTTTATCTACGGCATCAACAACCGTATTGATGGCTGTATCATATCCAATTGTATAATCAGTTCCTACTAAGTCATTATCAATTGTTCCAGGGCAACCAACCGTTTTAATGTTATGATGTTTACTTAAGTCCAATGCCCCCTTAAAACTTCCGTCACCACCAATAATAACAAATCCATCTAGTTGATGTTTTTGTAAAGTTTGCACTGCCGTTTGCATGCCTTCAGGAGTCATGAAGCGTTTACTGCGAGCGGTTTTTAAAACAGTACCACCACGATGAATAATATTTGATACTTTACTTTTTGTCAAGTTGATATAATCATCATCAATCAAACCTTCGTAGCCTCTATAAAAACCGACCACATCAATTTGTTCGGCACGAGCAGTTCTAACTACCGCTCTGATACAGGCATTCATTCCTGGGGAATCGCCACCTGATGTTATTAAACCAATTTTTTTTATCATGTGCTTTTATTTATTTATAGAACGCTGATATCGCTGATTTTTTTATGGTTGCTTAAGATTTTTTTAATTTTCATAATCAATATTTATTTATCATATTAAATCATAACTATCTGCGTCATCTGTGTCCAATTTGTTATTACTTTCTAATAGCGTAAATTAATTCATCTAAAAATTCATTATTCTTAAAGATTGTTTTATCATATTTTCCTTCTAATTTAAAACCACATTTTTCCACTACTTTTTGAGATGGAATATTTGTCCCGTAAATTCTAGCGTAAATTCTTACAATATCTAAATTTTCAAATCCATATTTTACTATTTGATGGATAGCATCAGTTACAATTCCTTTTCCCCAATAATCTTCTGCTAACCAATAACCGATTTCTGCATTCTTTCTTAAAATATCTGTTTGTAAATGTAAGCCAACACTTCCCACAGGCTTGTTATCAATGGTAATGGCAAAAATTGTTGCTGTAGTATTAGTAGTAGCAAATTCTATAAAAGATATTCCTTTTTCCTGAGTGTAAGGATGCGGAAATACATCAGCCATATATTTTGCAATGTTAGCGTTATTAGCAATGCTCACCAACGTTTCTAAATCATCCAAATGCCAAGGTCTTAATGTAATTTGCATTTTTAAATCATTTTTTTCGTTTTCCTAAAATCCAAAATAACAATACGGGTAATAAAAATAAATCGGCGATTACCGCAATTACAATGGTGATACAAATTAAGAAACCAAAATAAAAGGTACTTTGAAAATCACTCACCATTAAACTGACAAAGCCGCCCATTAAAATAAAAGTGGTTAATAAAATTGGTTTTCCTGTTTCAAAATAAGTTCGTTTAAAGGCATAGATTAGTGACTTGCCATAACCTAATTCTATTTTTAATCGCGAAATAAAATGTATAGTATCGTCGGTGGCCACACCAAAGGCAATACTAAACACTAATGAAGTGGCTGCTTTTAATTCGATGCCAGCAAAGCCCATAATACCTGCTATAATGATGAGTGGAATTAAGTTTGGTAAAATAAATACTAAAACCATTCGCCAACTTTTATGTAAGAAATAAGTTAGAATGATAATGACAATAATGGAAAATAAAAAACCTTGAGCCATATTGGTTACCATGTACTCGTTATTTCTGTCCATTAAATGGGCAGCACCAGTAAGTTTTATTTCTATGTCGTTTGAGTTGATATGTGATTTAATGAATTCTTCAAAATGTATGTTCTGTTCTTTTACAATGTAGCTTCCAACATCACACATTTTTCCACTAATGCGGGCATACTTTCCATCAATGGTAATGATGCGTTTTAAGTCTTTATTTTTTTTGTTATCCTTTAATTGTTTTTTAACATCTTCATATTCTTCAGCCGATGGAAATTTGCCTTCGCCAGATGTTTGATCATTTAATGCTTTGTTGATGTTTTTAGCAAGCATAGCTGGCGAATACATAAAGCCAGCATGATACTCTTTCTTTAAATAATCATCCACGGAATTCAGCTGTTGCATCACATCATAATCCCAAACCGTTTTATCTTTGTTCTTGATTGTAATAGCTAATTCTAAAGGACGAACTCCGCTATAATGTTTATCAAAAAAAACAAAGTCTTGTTTAATTTTTACACCATCGGATAAATCTTCTAATAAAATATTATTGACTTTAATTTTATAAACGCCGATTGCCGAAAGCACTAACAGTAAACAGGTAGTAACAATAATTGTTTTTTGGTTTCTGAAAATCCAAAACAACACATTACGCATCACATTATACGTTTTATTATTATGGTCGTGCACAGCCACTAATTTTTTTGGTGTAAAGAAATAGAGTAGGGCTGGCAAGAGAGTATAAGTCAAACAAAAAGCGATGATGATTCCTACAGAGGTGTATAAGCCAAAATCTTTAATAGGTTTAATGCTTGAAAATAGAAGAGATATAAAACCAACAACAGTTGTTATTAAAGTTAAGAAAGTTGGGAAACCAACTTCTTTTAAAATTAATGGATATATCTTTTGTTTTTCAGTTCCTTTACCAACTTCTTCAAAGTATTTAGAAAAGAAATGCACTACATCACTCATCCCCGCAATAAATATCATGGTTGGTAGCATACAGGTCATAATATCTAATGATTGATTCATCATGGCCATAATACCTAAAGTCCAAAATATAGAAACTATTACAATCGTCATAGGAACAACGATGCCGTATAGCGATCTAAAAGAAACCCATAAAAATAAGATTACCAAAACAAAAGAGATGGCTAAGAAATACACAAATTCTTTTTCTAAATTTTTCAAATACACATCTTGTGCAACAATCCGCCCCACAAAATGAACTTCGTCGAAATGGTATTTATTAAATGCTTTTTCAATATTGCGAGCTAAACTATCGCTTTTAACTTTACTGAGATTATCTTTTGTTTTAATAAAAATAGAAATAGACTTGGCATCTTTAGGGAAGAAAGAACCAATTAGTTCGGGTGTGCTATAAATGGCAATACTGTCATCTTTGTATAAAGATGGATCATCGATGTGTAATAATCTTTTTTGAACTGGAGCTAAACCACTTAACGAAATATTTTTGATAGTAGTGGGCGAAATAATTCTATCCGTATGTGGAATATCTTTTAACTCATTGGATAGTTTCTCTATTTTTTCTAAAAAATCTTTCTGAAAGATTCCTTTTTTATTTTCTATTCCCAACAATACAAATTCATTATCCCATTCAAAGCGATTGCGATGTGTTTCGTATACACCTAGCTCATCGTCTTCGTTAGGAAAGAAAGCTTCGAAATCGTAATTGAATTTTAATTTTTTAATTTGAAATGCGCAAAGTATTGTAAACGCAATAACGAAAACGAGAACAGATGTGTTAAGTAATTTTTGAGGGATTTTCATTACCAGCCTTTAGTGTCTATTAAATAAATTAAGGAGCCTATTACTCCAGCACTTAATTCTAATTCGCGTTTATTTATTTTATCAAAGGTGTCATCCGCTGTATGGTGATAATCAAAATATTTTTGTCCATCAGGTTCAAAGCCCATTAAAGGAACTCCTATATCTGCTAAATAGCCAATATCAGCCCCGTGACCTCCAATTTTAATGTATTGAACAAAATATGGATCTAATAACGATTTCCAGCTTAATACTTTTTTATACGCCCCCATGGTTGTATCAATAGCAATACCCCTTGGCGAAAATCCACCAGCATCGCTTTCTAAAGCAGCAATGTGTTTTAAATTATTTTTTTTGGTATCTTCAAAATAGGCTTTGCCACCAGCACCACCATTTTCTTCATTCATAAATGCAACCGCACGTATGGTATGTTTTGGTTTAATGTTTTGTTTTTTATACATCGCTAAAACTTCTATAGCTTGCACCACACCAGCGCCATCGTCATGCGCACCTTGTCCGTTATCCCAAGCATCTAAATGGCCGCCTGCCATAATAATTTCATTTGGTTTTTCAGAGCCTTTAATTTCTCCAACTACATTATATGATAATTCTTTTGCTAGCATTTGGCAATTCATTTTTAATTGAAGAGTCAAAGCGGGATTAGCTTTTAATTCTTCTAGTAATTTATCCGCACCGCTGAAGCTAATAGCACAAGCAGGTATTTTGTTTTTTATCAAAACCGTATCGTAGCCCATTACTCCTGTGTGTGGAAAATTATTGTTAATAGAACTCATACTGCGAACGATGGTTGCAATGGCGCCATACTTAGCGGCTTTACTGGGGCCCGAATAGCGGTAAGTAACAGTTTCTCCATAACAAGTGCCAGTGCTTAAATGTTTATGGTCAAAGTATACATTATAAAACACAATTTTACCTTTGATATTTTTCTCTCCCAAAGAATCGAGTTGAACATAACTATTAACGATAATGACAGGTGCATTTAAGCCTGTTTTATTAGTCCCAACCGAATTGCCTAAGGCACAAATGTTATAGTTAGTTTGTTTTTTTGTTTTTGAATTGATGGATGTACAAGTTTCTTTTTCACCTCTTACCCAATGAGGTACCATGCAAGGTTGCAGGTAAACAGTATCGGCTCCTGCTTCATACATTGCTTTTTTTGCCCACGATACCGCCTTGGCTGCTCCAGGGGAACCGCTTAAGCGACTTTCTATTTTAGTGGAAAGGAACTCTAAGTTTTTATAACAATTACTTTGAGTCAAATAATAGTCAAAGTGTTTACGTAAAACAATACTATCTTTATTTTGAGAATAAGAATGTAATGAAATACTAACTAAAAATAATGAAATGAAGATATGATTTAGGCTCATAATTTAAGGCTATAAATAATGAGATTAAAAATACTATTTTAAAACTTAAAACTGCCCAGCTTCTACTAATTTTATTGCACGTTCAATCATAATATCTTCCCCATTTGGGTCATATTCCGATTTCATGTTGCTACCAAATATGCGAGCCACACTTTGCCACATAAATGCTTGAAAACCGCCTCTTAAATTTTTCACTAATTCGTAGCTAGTGTTTCCTGTTTCACGATCAATGAGTTTTAATAAAATACGACCTTGATTCATGCTTAAATCTTTCAATGGTTCTTCAAATTCGGCTTTTAATTCTTTCTCTACTGTTTTCATATAAGCTTTTCGAGAAGCTTCGTTTGGCATTTGTTCGAGGATACGATTATACTCTTTTAATTTAGCTGCCGCCAAAATTGCATAAGGATAAACTTTTTTTACATTGTATTTAGTTCTGTTCCAAGCTTCATATTGTTTTTTGTTTTTGTAAGGATAATCGGCGTATATCCAAATATCTGGTAAACGAATACTAGGAACCGTATCTCCATTAATCACTTCGGCCCAAACTTTATAAACTACTTTTGGTTTATCGGTTGGTACAATCACATCATCACTAGTTTGAGCATAAAATTGAAACAACAAACAACTAAATAGGATTGTTAGTTTAAATTTAAATATGATGAGTTGATTCATATTCTGTTAATCCCTTAAACGAAAAAGGTAACCCTTCGGTTACCTTTAAAATTAGACGCGGTTTAATCGCCATTTAGATTTCGGACCAGAACTGTTACTTTGCTCTTGGGCTTTGCTATTCAAATTAGATGCCATAAACGCTCCAAAAATAGAGGCTACTTCTTCTTCGTTTGAATTAGATTTATTTAACATTTCAGGTTTAAAATATTTTGGAATAAAACCAGTATCAAACTTACCGCTTACAAAAGCTTCGTGCTTTAATACAAAGGCACAAAAAGGTAAGGTTGTTTCTACACCTGTAATTTGGTAATCTTGAATAGCGCGTAACATTTTCTCAATCGCTTCTGTTCTATCTTTACCATGAACAATTAATTTAGCAATCATTGGATCATAATAAATAGGAATATCCATTCCTTCAGTAAACGAATCATCTACACGCACACCAGGACCAGTTGGTACACGGTATGTTTTTAAAGTGCCAATATCTGGTAAAAAATTATTAGTTGGATCTTCTGCACATACACGCACTTCAATAGCATGGCCGTTTATTTTTAAATCATCTTGAGTAAAAGATAATTTTTCGCCACGCGCTACTTTAATTTGTTCTTTTACTAAATCCAATCCTGTAATCATTTCTGAAACGGGATGTTCTACTTGTAAACGCGTATTCATTTCTAAGAAATAGAAATTTAATTGATCATCTACCAAAAACTCAACTGTTCCAGCACCACTGTAATTACAAGCTTTGGCAACGTTTACAGCACATTCACCCATGGCTTTTCTTAATTCTGGAGTCAACACCGCTGAAGGAGCTTCTTCAATAACTTTTTGATGGCGACGTTGAATACTGCATTCGCGTTCAAATAAGTAAACACAGTTTCCGTGATTATCCGCTAACAATTGTATTTCGATGTGTCGTGGACCAGAAGCATATTTTTCAATGAATACCGCTCCATTTCCAAAAGCAGAAATAGCTTCACTTATCGCCATTTTCATTTGCTCTTCTACTTCACTTTCCTTTTCTACTAAACGCATTCCTTTTCCACCACCACCAGCAGATGCCTTAATTAATAAGGGGAATCCAATTTCCTTAGCTAATTTAGTGGCTTCTGCTAAATCGCTAATAGCACCTTCTGATCCTGGAATCATTGGCACTTTATATTTTTTAGCGGTAGCTTTTGCGCTTAATTTATCGCCCATCATATCCATAGCGTCTGCGCTTGGTCCTATGAAGTTAATTCCTGCTTTTTGAACTTTTCGCACAAAATCAGCATTCTCAGATAAAAATCCATATCCTGGGTGAATTCCATCTACTCCTAACTCTTTACAAATAGCAATAATTTTATCACCCTGTAAATAAGATTGAGCGCTTGGTGGCGGACCAACGCATACTGCCTCATCTGCATAATTTACAAATGGCGCATTTCTATCGGCTTCACTATAAATAGCAACGGTTTTAATACCCATTTCTTTAGCACTACGCATCACACGTAAAGCAATTTCTCCTCGGTTGGCAATTAATATTTTCTTCATCTTAATTAGTACAATAATCAGTTACGAATATAGTGATTGAGATGTTTAAATTGGTAGAATTTTCGAAGAAATTGCTATTTGTTAATAGTTTGTGAATACTCTTAAACGCACTTGTTAAAGCTTTTTACAATATTTGTTAATACACTAAGCATCCAACTATGAGAAGACTACTATTTTCTTTTGTTATTCTATTTTCCATAACTGTAGCTCAAGCCCAGGAAAATTTTAATATTGACGATTTACCTAACATTTTGGTAAGAGAATTAAACAAATTCCGACTAAAAAATGGCCTAGATACTTTTGAAGTTAATCAGGTTTTAATTGATGCAGCGGCTATTGATTGTAATAAGTTTGCCAAGGCGGGTGTTGCTAAAGTTGATCCTGAAAAAGTGAAAAAGAATTTGGTGAAAGCTGGCGGTACTCAAAAAGGTGAGGAAGTAACTATGTTATCTCCAGTTAGTAAAGGACGCGATAATTATAAAACGGCTGAAGTTGCTAAAGTAATTTGGACGCGTTGGGAAAACAACAAAAAAGATAAGGAAATTTTATTGAAGCCTCAATATATGTTGATTGGTATTAAATGTGTGATGCAAAAGGATGGTAAAAAAATAGTTGCAACCGCAGTGTTTGGAGGTTACGACAGCTTTAATACAGGGGCTAAAATGAAAAAAGAACTAGCAGTACCTTTTAATACAAAGTCTAAAAAATTATTAACTCCAGATGCCAAATCTTGTAAATCTTGTGAGAAATGGAAAAACTACGATGTTTTACAAAAAGGTTTAAAGGTTGAAAACGGAAAAATTTATTTAGAGTATGCCAACCTAAAAGATTTAAAACGTTTATTAAAGAAAACAAAAGATGGTTTAGCGGTGGATGTTGTTCAAAAATCGCAATATGAAAAAGCAGATTATAATATTGTAGATAACAATTACCAAAATAAAGGTATTATGGGTAAGGTGATTGCTAAAGATCAGGTATTTGCTAAGAACTTAGTTAAGCCAGATCCAAAAGCAAAGAAAAAAGTTAAGATTAATAAATTAAAAATTGAGATGGGTAAATTTAACCCAAAAATTACTGGTCCTTATGAATTAAACTTAATTGTCGTGCAAGATGGACACGTTTGTAAAACCGTTACACGTAGTTATTTAGAAAAAGGTGATCAAGAAAGTAGTACGCCTGTGGGTATAATTCCTGCTGATTCAACAGTTGGATTAAAGCCTGCATTTGAACCAAAATCAGAAAGTTCTATTTTAAATTTCACCATTCCTTTCGAGAAAAATAAATCAGAGTTTAAACCTGAGGATATTGCACCATTTATAAAAGCACTAAATGAACCTGATTTTATGATTGATGGTTTATATATTTATGCTTATTCATCTATTGAAGGAGATGCAAGCGCAAATGCTAAGTTACAGCGCAAGCGTGCAGAGAGTGTAACTAATGTATTACAAAGTATGCAGCAAAATAAGATTACTCCTAATATCGAAACTAAAGATTCATGGGTTTTATTTGAGTTAGAAATGGAAGACGGTAAGTATGCCGATTTAGTAAAATTGGGAAAAGAGAAAGCTATTAAAAAAATTAATAACGATGGTGCTTTATTAAATGAACTAGAGCCTGTTTTAGCGAAGCAACGTTTTGCGCAAATGGTAATGGATGTTACTTACGATATTTCTGGAGATAAAGAACAAAAATTCACAACTGTATCATTTAACAGAGCTATCAAAGCAAATAAAATGAGTCAGGCATATAAAATTATGGAATATGCTTCTACTCGAAAAATAGCTAAAAAATATACAGAAGATGTGTTGGATAGCTTTAAAATTTCAGAGAATCCAAAGTTTATTAATTTATTAAATAATAAAGCGTATTACAATTACATAGCTAATAGCAGTATTGTGGATGAAGATGACTATGCGGAATTTAAGCGCATAGAAAAAATTGATCCCGCTAGTGATGTAGTGAGATTTAATCGTATTTTTTGCTCTATAAAAATTGATTCAACTACTGGAACGAAAGAACAACAAGCGAAAATGCAACAAGAAATTGATGCCTTGTATAAATCAAAAATTAGTAAGAAATTAGTAGATGGTTTAAATATTGAGTGGCAATTTAAAATTATAGAGTCTTTGGATACTACTGATGGCGCAGATGCGCAAATAGAAGCATGCATTAATAAGATTAAAGGTTTCTATAACTTTAAAGAAGCTAGTTGGCAAAATGCTTTAAAATTGGCTTATGTATTTACAAGAGGAAAAGATTATAAATTTTCTTCAACTGTATTAGAGCCGTTTTTAAAAGTAGAAAATGTGAGTGAAGATTTATTATTCAGTTATATTTCAATTGCATCTCATTTGCCAGAAAAATTTTACAGCCGTGTGTTTAGCGATGCTTTACACAAAGCAAAAGAAAAGAATCCTGAGCGCTACTGTAAATTATTTGGCGATCCATACATGTCGTTTCAAGTGTTAGATAATCCTAATGCTAAAAAAGATTATAGAGAAGCAGGCTGCAGATAATTTTTTTCTAATTAATGTAACCTCGTTTTTATTAGAATGACCTTATTGTAATACAGATTACTTTGAATTATTTCTTAATGAATTTTTCTTGACAAATCATCAAGAGCTTAAAGTAATTGTAATCGATAAAGGTGCTTTTCATAAAGCCAAACGTTTGAAAATACAAAAAACATGGTAATGGTGCCAAAAATAGTTGGTGTTTTTGATAAAAATAATTGTTATACTAGTCCCGTAAGTCAGAAGAGTAAATTAGCTCTGCTGGAGAGCAACTAATCAGCAATATGATTTACCACGAAAAATGAAAAGCCTTGT
>CAITNS010000052.1 GCA_903893815.1 uncultured Bacteroidota bacterium | reverse complement strand
GATCTAATATATAAACAATTAAATAAGTAATTGGTAATGTTACTATTTCAAATAATATTTTAAACGTGTACTGGTCTATGACTAAATTTAATTTATCTGCATTGTTCATTTTACCAAAAAAGTATATAAATGTCCATATAAAAGAGAATACTAACTCACCTGCTGCAGTTGATAAGACGCACCTTAACCATAATTTTTGTCCAGAATAAAAATTATATAACCTAGAAAATATATAACAGTTTAGTAAATAGGCTATAATTGTTGCAATAAATGATCCATAAAATAATCTAATCACAGCTTCTGTTACCAACTTAAATGACTCCTCATTTATTGTTGATTCTGGGGTTATTCTTAATGTGAAGTAAATAATAAATGAAAATAGTGCCTCGCAAATTAAAAGATAAAAAATCATACTTTTGGCTTTTTCTAACAACTCATTTCCAGTTTCGTTTTTCATGAAACGCCTTGCTGTATATAAGTTCAACCCCATATTATAATTTTAACAATATTTTAATGTGAGACGACTCTAAATGGCAAAAAAAGTAGCAAAACCAGCAATACCAGTCGAATTAACCGAAGCGCAGTTCAATGAATTTTTCTTGGAACACATAAAACTAGGTACGCGCGGTCCTAGTATAAAAATCCCACTTTTTAAAGTTTTCAACTATATGTTATATGTTCTTCATACTGGATGTCAGTGGCAGAAAGTGCCTATAGAAAAGGACGCCTCAGGAAGACCAGAAATCAGTTACAGTCAAGTATTTAAACATTGCCATCGATGGATTCTAAATCACTCAATTTTAGATGCATTTATTGCAAGCATAGGGTCTTTGAATAATAATCACCTACTCAATACCTCTGTTTTTCATGGCGATGGCACGTGCACTACTGCAAAAAAAGGGGGCGACAACCTGGGGCGTAATGGTCACAAACATCACAAAGGTGATAAAGTGGTAGCAATTTGTGATCGTAATTGTAATGTTGTTGCGCCCTTTATAGCAGCACCTGGTAATAAGAATGAATGCCCATTATTTCCGGAAGCATTTGCCCCGCTAAAAACCATCGCTAGAACCTTGGGCATCAATATTATTGGTTCCATTATGAGCCTTGACGGTGTTTATGACAGCCAAGATAATCGAAAAAGAATCTTTAATGCTGGGATGACACCCAATATCAATGAGAACAAACGTAATCGCAAAACCATAAAGCGTGGACGTAAACGAATCTTTGATAGAGAGATCTATGAAGAACGCTTTCGTACCATTGAGCGGGTATTCGCTTGGGAAGACAAATTTAAGCGATTATTGTTGCGCTTCGAGGTTATTAGCGAAATCCATTATGGTTTAAAGTGCTTGGCTTATACATTAATCAATTTAAGGCATTTTTGTAAAACCTGATTACCACTCAAAAAGTAATTTTACTTCCTACCCATTGCAACAGTTACATTTACAGTATAATTTTGAGTACTACCATCTGCAGCTGTTACTGTATACACTACTGGTGATGTAAAGTCATTATGGGTAACTCCACTTACTTGTAATGTACCACTTACGTTAATACTAGCCCCATCTGT
>CAITNS010000051.1 GCA_903893815.1 uncultured Bacteroidota bacterium | reverse complement strand
CAGCAAATGCTATGGAGCAGAGATGGTGCACACAATGTTCTACAGATTAGAGCATCAGTATCTAGTAATTCATGGGATAGTGATTGGCAATATGTAGAATTAGAAGTTTATAAAAAAGTAGCATAAATCAAATCTAGTTATGCTTCCATTCGCGATTCTATTATTTCAACTTTACGACAGAACTGATTAAGCCCAAGCAGGTGGCATGATTCCAGATAATAATGTGCCATAATCTATAAATTTCTTACAATGACCTAGAATTATGACCGATAAAAGTGCTGTACATGTAAAAGCTTCACCGATACCCAGAAATTTATTTTCCCATTTATCATCTTCTTTATTAAATTGGGGTATTATTGTATTATCTAAATTTTGAGCTGCTTTCATAAGACCATAAGCATAATATCTTAGAGCTGTTGGAGAATCATATTCTTTACCAAAAAAGCTAGAAGAACTATAGGTTGCAAATATCCCACTTAAAAGAAGTAATAACTTTGCTTTTTCATTATTATTTTTATTAGTAAATTCATAAGTAGCAAATATATTTTGAATATGATCTTCTTTAATATTTAGCCTATCTTTTGCGTATACACCTGCTAAATCACAAGGTTCGGTATTGGAATTTTCGTTATCCATAACAGGTTGAAAATATGCATTAAATATTTTTTTGAACTCTTTTTGATTATTTTCATCTGTATAAGCCTGTTTATGTACTTTTTTCCCTATTGCAGTTACAAATTCATTGGTATAGTTACCTAACTTCAACAAATTAAGTAGTTTTATAAATTTAGCATTATTTAGCTCAAACATATAATTAGCTTTAAATACTTTAAATATATCAAATAACTTTTCTAATTGTGTGTCTCCGACTACTTGAGACTTATTATGAGATAAGCGAAATACATTATCCCAATTTACATCCTCTGGACTTTGTTCATTTTCTTTGATTGGTTTGTGATATAAGAATTTATCAAGATATTTAGCACTAATTATTAATTTATTATCATTATTGATAAATATAAATGTATCTTTTAAAAAATCTTCATCAGCATAATACATACTTTCCATACATACTATATTAAACGTAAACGATTCATCTTCATTTATTTTAATAATACCATGCAAACTCAAATATTTTTTATAAAGGTTTACAGCATCAGCAACATTATCAGCTATACTGTATGCCTGATGGATTAACTGAATAAAAAATCCATTATTATCACTTGTAAATTTCTTCAAATCTTCCTCTGTCATTTTCTGTAATAATGACATAAACATAATGACTTCTTCCTCTTTTAATAATAATGCTCCATTATTACCTTTGCTATATAATCCTTGAAATAGTTTATCTCTAAATTTTGGCTCCTGGTTTAATGCATCTGTATAATCAGACTGACTATTAAAAAGAATATCAGATAATGCATCTTGGATGCTATTAATATCCTTTTCTTTAAGATGTTGAAACACTTGTATCATAAGTTTATTTTTTAAATCTTTATATATGTTATCTATTGAGTTGATTGCTGTTAATATAGTGCCAGACTCATTATTTATGTGATTAAAATCTAGATCTAAACCTACTAGATCTAAACTTGTACTAAATTTGAGTATAATTTGTGTTTTATCATCAAAAATAGCCCCCTGCAAGTCAGCCCCACTCAAGTCAGCCCCGCTCAAGATAGCCCCGCTCAAGTTAGCATCGCTCAAGTCAGCTACGCTCAAGATAGCCCCGCTCAAGTTAGCCCCGCTCAAGTTAGCATCGCTCAAGTCAGCTACGCTCAAGATAGCCCCGCTCAAGATAGCCCCGCTCAAGATAGCCCCGCTCAAGTTAACCCCGCTCAAGTCAGCTCCACTCAAGTCAGCCCCACTCAAGTCAGCCCCGCTCAAGTCCATAAATTTTAGATTTCCATTAGCTAACATTATATAATCTTGTGCGTAACTACCTAATCTATTAACATTTTGGTTGAGTTGGTTTTTTAAAGCTATCAAGTCTTGCTTATCTGTAGAAAGCCCCATATCACTAAACATATTTGCAAGATTAGACGGATAACTTGCAACACTAGATAATGTTGTGTGCCTATGTACACATAATGCTAATATTAATTCGCAATCTTTATCAGTAAACTCTTTGCCTGGTATCTTTTTGTTTAATAGTGTTTTTAAGCCCTCAGTAGTAATTTTAAGATTCCCATTAGTATTACTAGTATTAAAATAGTGGATTTTCTTGCCTGAATCTAGGCTGCCTGAGTAACGGTCTCTAAGGCCTATCACTAAAAGGTTACATATTTGTTTAAAATCATCCCTGCTATGGTTGTCAATCTTGCCAATTAACGCAGTTTTGGTTGCGGTGTCACCCTTTAAATCATTAATTTGAAGATTATTAGAGTGTCTGAGGGTATGCCCTGAGTGTAGTGTAATATTAATTTTAAATACTCCTCTGTGGATTCAAAATCAAATCGCAAAAAAATTAGAATTGAATTTCCATTTTATGCAACTTAACCATTATTTTAACATAAAAGCCCATTAAAATGATAAAAAATACCACAAAAATAAACCACCAACCACAACCACCCATGCCGTAAGGCATGCAGCAGCGAAGCTAGCTGGGTTTTATACTAACTTTCTTTTTACCAATATATATGCTAGATGGTTGACATCCTCCTCGCCCTAAAGAGCAAGGATGGAAGCATAACTAGATTTGATTTATGCCACTTTTTTATAAACTTCTAATTCTACATATTGCCAATCACTATCCCATGAATTACTGGATACTGATGCTCTAATCTGTAGAACATTGTGTGCACCATCTCTGCTCCATAGCAT
>CAITNS010000050.1 GCA_903893815.1 uncultured Bacteroidota bacterium | reverse complement strand
ATTAAAAAAAATGCAACGAAACAACCAATCAAAAAGTTCGAGTAAACATCTCTAAACGAAAATGAATAATAAGGATATGGTTTCTTTAAAAATGAAAACATGTATTACACTAAATCGCCATACAAATCAAAATCGCTGGCATCATTAATTTTCACATTCGCAAAATCTCCTATTCGCACATAGTTGGTATCAGTAGCTTTTACTAGTACTTCATTATCTACATCTGGGCTATCAAACTCTGTGCGACCAACAAAATAATCATTCTCTTTTCTATCAAATAATACTTTATAGGTTTTACCTATCTTATCTTGATTTAAATTATAGGAGATTTCTTGTTGTACTTTCATCACTGCATCAGCACGCTCTTTCTTCACTTTTTCTTTCACATCGTCTTTCAATAAATGCGCGTGTGTGTTTTCTTCGTGCGAATAGGTAAAAATTCCCAAACGTTCAAATTTAGTATCGCTCACCCATTGCAGCATTTCTTCATGATCTTGCTTTGTTTCACCAGGATAACCAGCAATTAAAGTGGTACGAATTGCAATACCTGGAACCTTATCTCTAATTTGATTTACCGTATCAATTGTTTTTTGTTTGGTAATGCCACGACGCATACTCGTTAACATATTATCTGTAATGTGTTGCAAAGGCATATCTAAGTAGTTACACACATTGCTTCTTTTATTCATTACATCTAATACATCCATGGGGAAACCACTTGGAAAAGCATAATGTAAACGAATCCAATCAATACCTTCTACATCGCTCAACTGATCAACCAAATTTGCTAACTGACGTTTTTTATAAATATCCAATCCGTAATAAGTTAAATCCTGCGCAATTAACAATAACTCACGCGTGCCTTTACTAGCTAATAATTTTGCTCTACTAACTAAGGCTTCTATTGGTTCAGAAATGTGTTTACCGCGCATTAATGGGATAGCGCAAAAGCTACAAGGCCTATCGCAACCTTCACTAATTTTAAAATAGGCATAGTGATTAGGAGTAGTTAATAAACGCTCGCCTACCAATTCTTTTTTATAATCTGCTTTTAATGTTTTTAAGATTTTAGGGAGTTCGCGTGTTCCAAAATATGCATCAACATCTGGGATCTCTTTTTCTAAATCTGCTTTATAACGTTCGCTTAAACAACCTGTCACGTATAATTTTTCAATACTGCCTTCTTTTTTAGCTTCTACATAACGTAAAATAGTATCAATGCTTTCTTGCTTAGCATTTTCTACAAATCCACAAGTATTAATAATAACAATGTTATGGTTATCATCTTTGCTTTCGTGTTCTACATTAAAGTTATTAGCTTTAAGCTGTCCCATCAACACTTCGCTATCTACAATATTTTTGCTGCAACCCAATGTCACAACATTTACCTTGTTCTTTTTAAGAGTTTTTGTCTTCATTATATGGCAAAGATACCATTTTATAGCTATAATTTAATGAGAAAATAGTACATTTAAAATATGAAAAGGCTGATTATTTTATTCTTTATCTCTTTAAATACATTCGCTCAAACTTCATTCATTGATAGTTTAATTAAAGAAACCAATAAAACATCCATTCACGATTCCGTTAAAATAAAACTATATGGTGATATTGCTTGGGAATTTATGGGCAGTGATATGAATAAGGCACTTGAATTTGCTAACAAAGAGCTAGAACTCGCTACTAAAAAAAAACAAGAAGCAAATATAGCTCAGTCGGAAAGTGACATTGGAAGTATTTACAATAGAAAAAGTTCGTTTGATACTGCTTTAATTCATTATAACAAAGCTTTAAGTATTAGAGAGAAATTAAAACAAGATGTAAAGGTTGCTGGCATTTATACAAATATTGCAACGGTTTTAATGCGTCAAAGTAAATTTGAAGAAGCCCTAGCCATTAACTTTAAATCCTTGAAGATATTTGAAAAAGTTGGCGACGAAGTAAAACAAGCTATTTTAGAAGCTGAAGAAAAGGAACGCCGACGCATTGCCCAAGATTTACATGATGGTGTTGGGCAATTATTAAGTGCTGCAAAATTAAATTTAAGTAATCTCGATTCTAAAATCACCACTCAAACAGAGGAACAAAAATTAGCTATACAAAATGCCTTAAGCTTAGTTGATGACTCTGTCAAGGAAGTGCGCGCTGTATCACACAATATGATGCCTAATACTTTAATTAAATTAGGTTTGGCAAGTGCCGTAAGAGAATTTATCACAAAACTAGGGAAAGCTCCTACATTAAAAGTAGATCTAGAAATAGTTGGTTTAGACACACGATTAGATAATCAAGTGGAAACTGTTTTATACAGAGTCATTCAAGAAATCGTAAACAATATTATTAAACATGCCAAAGCCTCTCAAATTAGCATGCAATTAATACGTCACGAAACGGAGCTAAACATTATGATTGAAAATAATGGTGAGGGCTTTGACACGAATCAGTTAGATGATTTTGAAGGCATTGGTTTAAAAGGAATTAAAACACGCATCGAATTTTTAAATGGTAGTGTACATTTTGATTCTTCTATTGGAAGAGGGACAACTGTCATTATTGATATTCCCCTAGTTTAAAATGGAAAACACTATACATTTTGTAGACGTTTATTTTACAGAAGAACGAATTGAGAGTTTGTTCTTCATTATTATTGGTAGTGTCACACTTTTATTATCAGCTTTTTTTTTATTCATCATTAAATATTCCTTTTTTAAAGGAATGTCTATCCCTTTATTAATGATTGGTCTCATTCAGCTAACGGTTGGCATCAGTGTTTATAATCGTTCTTTGAAAGATATAGAAAGAGTAACCCATTTCATAAAATATAAGCCAGAAAAAATACAAACAGAAGAACTACCAAGGATGGAAAAGGTAATGAATAACTTTACAATCTATAAATGGATAGAAGTCATTCTCATTGTTGCTTCAATAATTTTGCTAATTATTTTTTATTCTTCACCACAAACCTATTGGAAGGGTTTAGCCTTAGGCTTATTAATTCAAGCTAGCGTTATGCTAAGCTTAGATGTGTTAGCAGAAAAAAGAGGT
>CAITNS010000049.1 GCA_903893815.1 uncultured Bacteroidota bacterium | reverse complement strand
TGTATCATATCCAAAAGTTAGGGTAAACCACAATTTTATACCACAAAAGTTTACAATATAATCATCGCAAAAAATCCCAAATCACTAGTCCAGTATCATTTTTAGTTTTACGTTGTGTTTATTTCATGAATGTCAAAAAATTGCTTATATTTAGCCATGTAATTTTCGTTTGTCTTACGTTCAATAACCTGAGCAAGTGATGGCATTTGCATGGCTCCACTAATACGATCTGTGATGTAGTCAACAATATTTACGCATAATTGTTTTGCTGTACTAATAATAGTCATAAAGGTATCTTTGGCTTCGGTGCCTCTTTCATTTCTGGTTTGATAGCTAATATCACGCCTACGAGCCTGTGCTCTTGCCCCGCGTTCTGCTAGATTATTATGTAATGGCGCTTCTGGATAGTCCAGTGCAACTAATAATTGATCTTTTTGGCTGCGAGTTTTGGCAATTCTTGAATCTAATTGACCATAACCAGTAATCGTATTAAATAGTCTATCAAATTCTGATGACAGCAACTGTTTCATTTCTTCCTTGGGATTCTTAGTGAATGCAAGTAATTTACGGTAATATTCCCATATGTCTACAATGAAGGCTTCCGTTAATTGCTTGTGCTCTGGAACAATTGGTATAAGCTTTTTGTAATGACGTGCAGCGTGTACCCAGCATAACGCTAGCAATTCAGTGATTTGTTTAAATTGTGGCGCATCGTCGCATACCAAGACTTGAATTGCTTGCGGTAATTGCTGATAGGCCACCATTGCACTTAATTCTATAATGTGTCTTTTTGCTGTTGCATAACTATTGGGAAACGCTGTGTCTAATAGGTTGGTTAATTCTGATGTTGAGGACTCTTGTGGTAATAATGGTTGCAATTGAGTGATAAGTTTTTCAGATATTCCAACACCTAGCATTAATTTATATGTTGTTTCATCAAATATATGTAGTACAATACCTTGACTTAATATTTCAATAATTGTCATGCGATCTTTGTGTTCGCGCGTAAAGTAAGCTGTAAAATACTCAGAGCATAAAATGTGTACGTAATGATTTTGTCCATTAACTCTACCGCTAGTATCATCTAGATGTGCGTATCTACTTGCCATTAACCCAGCCAGCACAACATCAGATTTTTCTTCATGGAATATATCATGATTATCTAGCAATATTCTTGATATAGTGCTCCTAGAGATTAACACGCCAATGTTAGTTAACATTTTGTGGATTTCAGGTTGAGATATTTTATATTCATGATGTAAAGCAATAACAAAGGCACGCAATGAGTCGCTATACCCACCTGTATTCCAACCAATTGGTAAATCAGCAACATATGAACAGTTGTTCGATGGCGAATAATATACTTCTCGCTTGAAATGAACATTATCAGTTGTAAATATGATGCCTTGTACAATATGTGATTGATAGCCTTTAAATACCGCATCAGACGGTAAGATACTCTTATCTAAAAATAGTTTTTCTATTCGTGTTACCTTAATCTCAGCATTAGTACGCTTATCCTTTGGTATTTTGCCTTCTTTTCTTTCATCTTCAGAGGAAATATCGGTGCTATTATTTGAATTTTGACTGGTATCACCAGAGTCATTATTATTATCTGAGGACTTACCAGACTGGTCATCACCAATATTGTTATTGTTATCCTCATCTTTTGATTTAGATTGTGATCTAATTTCTGGTTTACCTTGTTCACCCTTGAATTCTGCAATTTCATCACGTAGATTTTGATTTTCTTCTGCTAATAGTGTAATCACGGCATGTATGTTTTCAACTAAATTTGCTGATAAGGTGATACCATTTTGGAGAATAGATATGGATTTTTCATTAAGTAGCATGATTGGCGCAATCTTACATAAGTCAGTTGGTAACTGATTTGCTACTTGCTTAATTTGCTTATTAATGTCCTTTAATTTCATCTCATTCCATTGTTTAAATAATTCGCGCTTGTGATTTATTTTATGATTGCTGTACAGAGGAAGTATTTTACACTAATAATGATCATTGGGTAATAACTTTTTTATAGTTTACCCTAACTTTTAGATATGATACATTTGTTCCTTGGTTTTTATTAAGTGATGCCATATTGAGTTCAAGTAATGCAATTATTGATCAATCATTTTTGGTGAAGAAAATTGTTTTTGAAGTAAAATTATTACCAGTGGTTAAAATTGGTTCGGCATTATTGGTAAATCTAGCTTTTTGGGTACTTATCTGAGAACTACACAAACTTTTATTTAACATCTTAATATCCTCTCATCATGAGCTGCATAATTTGCTTTATCTGATCAGGT
>CAITNS010000048.1 GCA_903893815.1 uncultured Bacteroidota bacterium | reverse complement strand
TATTGGCATATATAATGATGAACGCCCACATTTAAGCTGTGAAATGTTAACGCCGAATCAAACTCATTTACAACAAGAAATACAAATAAAAAAATGGAAGAAAAAAACCTCGAAAGTTTTCACTTCCGAGGTTTAATTTAATGTAATTTTACAATCTAACCCGTGTCAACTTTTTTCAGGACTAGACAAAATAATTCAGTGATTGCAATAAGGTAAAACATGGCAACACAGAAAATCAAGTTATTGAAATAAAAAATCCAAATAGAGAAAACTCTATTTGGATTTTGTGTGTCTTAGCGACACAAAAAGTACGCACGAAGGGACTCGAACCCCCACCCTCACGGACCAGATCCTAAGTCTGGCGCGGCTACCAATTACGCCACGTGCGCGTTTAGGAGGTCAAATATACGAAATTTTACAATTTATCGAATATTTAAGGTCAAAAAATCTATAAAATCAGTGAATATTCTTTAATTTGTATCTCAAAATCTAGCATTATGTACGGAAAATTTCAAGAGCATTTACAAAGTCAATTAAATGAAATAGAACAAAATGGTTTGTTCAAAAAAGAACGTGTTATTACTACCCCAATGGATGCCGTGGTGAAAGTAAATAACAAGGATGTTATTATTTTTTGTGCAAATAATTATCTGGGCTTATCTTCTCATCCAAAAGTAATTGAAGGCGCCAAAAACGCTCTGGATACTCATGGATTCGGAATGAGCAGCGTTCGATTTATTTGCGGCACTCAAGACATTCATAAAGAACTTGAATCGAAAATTGCAAGTTTTCTTGGTACAGAAGATACCATATTGTACGCTGCAGCTTTTGATGCAAATGGTGGAGTATTTGAACCTCTATTTGATGAACAAGACGCCATTATTTCGGATGAACTAAACCACGCTTCGATTATTGATGGTGTACGTTTATGTAAAGCTCAACGTTACCGCTACAAAAACTGCGACATGGCAGATTTAGAAGAACAATTAATAAAAGCACAAGTTCAACGTTACCGTATCATTGTAACAGATGGCGTGTTTAGTATGGACGGCTTTGTAGCACCATTAGATAAAATCTGTGATTTAGCAGATAAATATAATGCCTTGGTAATGGTAGATGAATGTCATGCAAGTGGCTTTATTGGTAAAACAGGAAGAGGAACTATTGAGGCAAAAAATGTTATAGGACGAGTAGATATCATTACTGGCACATTAGGAAAAGCCCTAGGAGGCGCTATGGGTGGGTTTACCTCTGGTAGGAAAGAAATTATTGAATTATTACGTCAACGTTCTCGTCCATACTTATTTAGTAATTCTTTGGCTCCAAGCATAGTTGGTGCAAGTTTAGCAGTATTTGATATTTTAAGTTCCTCAACTGATTTACGCGATAAATTAGAATGGAACGTAAACTATTTTAAGAATGGAATGAAAGCTATTGGCTTGGAAATTAAAGATGGTGATAGTGCCATTGTACCAGTGATGCTATACGATGCTAAATTAGCACAAACATTTGCTGCAAAATTACTTGACGAAGGTATTTATGTTATAGGATTCTTCTTCCCGGTAGTACCAAAAGACAAAGCACGCATTCGTGTTCAGCTCAGTGCTGCCCATAATCAAGATCATCTTGATAAGGCGATTAAGGCTTTTGAAAAAGTAGGAAAAGAGTTAGGGGTGATTAAGTAATTAAAATTCCGGTAATGAAAGAGGTTGTCTCAATAGTCTCAAAAACATGCTGACAAAATAGACAAAGCCCGCAATTTAACGATTAGCGGGCTTTATATTCGATTAAAAACTAACAAAATTACTTTTGAGACAGACTCTTTTTTATATTAATATATTCGCACTTCGGTAGCCCCATAGCCATAGTCTTTGTAGGATGCGTCATAATATTCAATATCATCTATGGTTTTTAAAATTAAAGTAATTTCTTGTTTAAGTTTTCCGTTTCCAACACCGTGAATAACAATCAGTTTTTTGATGCCATTACTTATGCAATATTGTAATTCCTTCTCAAAACGTTCGAGCTGAATAGACATGATCTCGTAATTAGTTAAATTTTTATACGAGTCAACTAACTCTTCAATATGCAAATCTATTTCGCGAGTAAGGTCTTTTATTTTTTGCTTAGCAACAGATGTTTTTTGTGGTTGTTTAAATTCCTTAATGGCTTTTAATCGAGTCATGTCTTCCATCGTAATCGATTTCTCAACAATTTCTTTATCTAAAAAGTTCTCTTTTAAAATATAAGCATACACTGGAAACTTAAATTCGTTATGCTGAATTAAGGTTGACTGCGACATGATTTTATCATTGATGTATAAAATCTCAGCTAATGGAATTTGTGATTTATAGTGCATGTTTTTATAAAACAAACATTCTATTTTATGATAAGCATATTCCTTAAAGAAATTTTTCTTAACCTGTTTCAAAAATATTTTTTGGTACGCGCCTAACTCTCCGTGTTTCAATGTTTGAAAATACTCGTCATCTTTGACTGAATAAGAAAACATCACGTTATAAGAAGATGAATTAAATAAGTAAAATTTATAATCGCTCACCAGAGCGGGCATATCATGATCTGGCTCAATGATAAAATAAATTGAATCAGATAAAATGGTTTCTAATTCCATCTCCATGTTTTCTACTTCTGGATTTAAAATCAATTCGGTGTGTATTGGCACTAAATGCTTGCACAAATAAGGGATTTCAAAGCCATCTTGCATTTCTACAAAAACCGTTTCTTTATCTTTAAATCTTGTAATAACTCCTTCTCCCACTTCATTCAAAAAACGAACCTTATCTCCTATTCTTAGTTTCATATGTAGATATTTATTTTTTTTAATTGTCATATGGTATACGCCATGTATCTTCATTTGTGTTTGTGCGTTCAGGCACATGGCTATTTCATATTTAGTTATTTATTGTTTTTTTATTGTCATATGGTATACCCTCCCGATAGCAATCGGGATTAATCATTTGTGGTTGTGTTTAGACAAACCATGGCTATTTCATATTCTATAATGTTATTTGTATAGCTCCGTTTTCTTTTACCCAATAAAAAGGTATTTCTAATAAAGCACATTGCTTTTTTAATTGCTTTACAAATTTATAACTGTTACTGCAATCGGCAATAACCATGGGTTTACTTTTATAATTAGTTGTGAGTTCTAATGGCGTATCCTTACTTATCAAAATATACTTTGCAGTTAGTGTTTTTGATAAAGAACCGTTTTGATGGTTATTTACAATATAAGTAGAATCCACCTGTAAAACATTGGATTTAGTATCTACTACCTTTAAATTAGAAATGGTTAACAAATATGGCTTCACATATCGTTGAAACTCTTTGGAACTAATGTCATCAAAATGAGCGTAAATAGTTTGGCCTAGTCGTAATGCAAAAACGGTTTTTTGTTTAACATGAAAAACTACAAACTCCTTTTCTTGTTTTTGCTGAAATGTATCAAAAATTGAAACCAACAACCAAGTAATTATAACGCTACACAATATCAATACATGCTTATGCTTTTTACTTGCAATAATTAATAAACTTAATGCAATTACTAAAGACAAAAACAATATGTCAGTTTTTGTAAAAGTAATAAAATCAACAAAGCCATATTGTGGATTATCGGTTAATTGAGCTAACCATAGCATTAAAGAGGTAGTTCCATTAATGAGATAAACTAATAGTTGATTAAGAAATGCAATTTTATAAAGAATTAAAAACAAGGCAGCTCCAAGCATCAATAGCATACTAATAGGGATAATTAATAAATTAGAAAGCACAAACCAAATAGGAAATTGATGAAAGAAATACAATGAAACCGGTAATGTGAATATAGTGGCCGCAACCGAAATTAAAACGCTGGTCCATAGCCACTGAATTATTTTATTTTGAAAAACATAAAGCTTTGCTAAAATAGGATACAAATACATAATGCCACCTACAGCACAATAGCTCAATAAAAAACCAACATCTTTTACTAAATAAGGATTAATAAGCAATAATAAAAAAGCAGAAAACAATAACGTATTATAGGCGTTTCCCTGTTTATAAAATGTTTTTCCAAATAATATTAAGCCTAACATTAAAGCCGCTCTTAAAACCGAGGGCGATAAACCTGTAACGACGACAAACAAACACAATAAACTTAATACAAAAACAAATTTCGTTTTCTTATATCGATCATACTTATCGAATAAAGAAAATATATAAATTAAAATAGCATAAAGCACACCTGTATGCATTCCGGAAACAGATAAAATATGTAAAGTGCCTGAATGAGAAAAACTTTGCATCACCTCACTTTCAATTTCATCATCGTAACCAACTAATAAAGCCGAACATATAGAAAAAGCATCTTGAGATAAATTACTATTGCGAAGAACAGAAATTAAATGCGATTTAATTTGAACCCCTAAACCAGTTAGACTAAAATGAGTGTTGGATTTAGAAAAAACATGTGTTTTACTAGTTGTAGAATAAACCACATGAAATATGTTTCTGTTTTCTAAAAACGTTTTATAATCAAATTCATTCGGGTTTTTGGGTTCATTTATATGGCTAAACGTTGTGTTCAATAAAAGTGTGTTCCCTAGATTAAATTTTACTCTAGAATCATTTCTCAAATAAACAATCGAATTCCCTTCTGAATAATGCCATTGCTTATTTTCTTCGATACAATTAATTTGAACTGGGATTTTAATAAATTTTTCGGATGTTACCGGAATATCTGTTATTGTTGCAATAAAAGATTGTGGTTGATAAGATACATGATGCGAATAATGATTGCTATTATTTTTATCATTGTATAAATAACAAGCTTCAAATGCTAATAAAAACAATAAAATATTTGTAAGAAGGATGTAAATTCCTTTTTTAAAGTGCTCTCTTGGAGTATAAAATTTTTGAACGATAAAAGCTAATAACCATAAAGTTAATGCGCTTAAAAAAAACACATGTAGTTTTTGAAACAAACCAAAATAAAAAAAAGCTATAATCCCAACTAAATAAGGTAGTAAGATTTTTAAAAAAGGTATGGATTTAAAATTTATCATATACTAAAATAATAAATTACTTTTTGAAATTAGCATTACAAAGTTTGATATAACTATACTAGACACTAAAACAATGCCGTTAAACCCGCGTGTATTTTTCCTATTCGCAAATCAAAGCCATTGCCTTGTTGTTTTCCAATAGCATAACTTAAATTAAAAATGCCCGCTTTGGTTTCAAAATTAATGCCCGCGCCAACACTCATGGGCGTGTCGTCAATTTTACTATTCACACTATGATTTTGATACCAAGCCCCCTCGTAAAACACAAATAAATTAGAGTTTTTTTCAAATAAAAAGCGATACTCAATCGTTGGTATCACATAAGATGAAGCAAAAATACTTTCTTCATCAAATCCTCTTAACGTTCTTAAGCCTCCAATTCTAAATAACTCGTTTTTATAAATGGTATTACCAAATACACTTCCAAATTGAGAAGATAATTTAACCACATGATTTTTAACTAAATTAATATAGCCAACAAGTGTTCCCTCTACTTGGTATTGCGATGTTTTTAAAGCTAATGTAGAATAAGCCACATCATTTACTTTTGGGTTTTTCTTGATCTGTCGGCTACCCACCGAGCCTTGAATATTAATTCCAAACCCTTTTCGAGGGTTAAATCTATAATCAAATTTTTCTATAAATAATCCTAAACCATAAGCTTTTGTAATAACGTCGGCATAATCCGGCAACACTGTAACATTTGCGAAACCGGCCGTAGAAATTAAATTGGCATTTCGTTGTTTGTAAAACAGTTTTACATAATTTAACCCATTAAAATAATAGTTTAACCCAATCGCATTATTCACATCTATAAAGGAGGTGTCTTTTTTGTAAATTTTAATGTTATAATCCACTCCAACAGGCAGGCCTCCAATGTATGGATAAATTAAATTAGCTTTTAAATCTTGCGTTTGGGTTTGTAATCTACGCCACTGAATATCTACCGTTTCGCCGCTTTTAAAAATAGTACTAACCAACTTAATTTTTAAATCTCCGGTAAATACTGTTTTACCTTTATCGTCGGGCAAAATCCCAACAATACCATCAAACTGCGAGGCATTTTTTTTCTCTAAAAATAAAAACAGTTTATTTTGCTTGTCGGTTAGTTGAATAATAGGCGACTTCTTTTCAGTAACAAATGGCAACTGCTTTATTTTTTTTGAAACGCCCATAAAAACTTCGGTATTGTAGGGCATTCCATTTTTAATACCCAAGTACCTCAACAAAAATTTCTGACTTACTTTTCCTGTTCCTTCTGTAATAAGGCTATCAAGCTTTATAAACACATTTTTCTCAATTTTTAATTTGGCGGCAATATTTGAATTTTCAAATCGTACACTATCTAATTTAGCGGAAGCAAAAGGGTAACCATTGTTTTCGTAATAAGTAATAATTTTCTCCATAAACTTTGAAAGTTCCGAAAACTTAAAAGGGCGCTTTGTAAAAAAACGTTCATTATATCCTAGCTTACTAACAATGGCTTGGTCTTTTTTAGAATAATATAAGTTTACCCATTTATATTTTTTACCCGCGCTGATGTATGCTTTATAGTTTAAAGAATCTCTTTTGATACTATCCAAACTTGCCGAAATGTAACTAGCATCAATTAAGGACATATAAATTTTATTAGCTTCTTTTTCGATATAAGCTTTGTCCGAAAATTGTTTTTTGTAACTTATCTTTTTAAAAACCGACGCACTATCTGTGTTTATCACTTGTAATTTATAAGCAACTTGTGCTTTTAAGGGCAGTTTTGCCAAAAACACAATCAGGATAAAATATGTTAATTTCTGTACCAACGGTAATAGCTTCTAAGGTAATTATTTTTATCTTCACACTAAATTATTTAATACATTAAAACGTACGAACCAATCCTTTTATTACAAATAAAACGAGCATCATCGTACACAAACAAAACGCTATGAAAAGAATTATTATTATAGGAGCAATTGGGGCATTATTGTTAATACTTATGGGTTATGGATGCAGTACGCGTAACCGATTTGTGGATTTAAACGAAAACGTATCCGCTCAATGGCACCAAGTAGAAAGTCAATACCAACGTCGTATTGATTTAATTCCAAACATTGTTAAAACAGTGGAAGCTGAAGCAAATTTTGAAAAATCAACATTAACAGGCGTTGTAGAAGCTCGTGCAAAAGCAACTCAAGTTACTATCGACCCTACAAATATGACCGCTGAAAACATGAATCAGTTTAAACAAGTTCAAGGAGAATTATCATCTGCTATTTCTAAATTATTGATGGTAACCGAAAATTACCCTAACCTAAAATCGAGCCAAGCTTTTAGCGAATTACGAGTAGAATTAGAAGGTTGCGAAAACAGAATTGCCGTAGAACGCATGAAATACAACGATGTGGTAAGAGAATTTAATGCAAGCATTAAAAAAATTCCTGCAAGTTTATTTGCTTGGGGTTATAAAGATGCTACTTATTTTGAAGCAGAGGCTGGTGCTGAGAAAGCACCTAAAGTAGAGATGAATATTAAATAAGTATGTTTTTTAAAAAACGATTATTATCTGCCACAGATGATGAACGCTTGGTAAAAGCGATTCAATTAGCCGAAGCAAAAACCTCGGGCGAAATACGTATACATATTGAAAAAACTTGCAAAGGCGATGCTTTAGAGGAATGTAAAAAACATTTTGCAAAACTCAACATGCACCAAACAAAAGACCGTAATGGCATTTTGTTTTTTTTAGCTATTGAATCCAAATCATTTGCTGTTTGGGGCGATGAAGCTATTCATCAAAAGGTAAGTGATGAGTTTTGGAAAAGCATTACGGATTGCGCTATCAGTTATTTTAAACAAAACAATTATGTTTTTGGAATAGAAAAAGCTGTAGAATTATGCGGAGAAAAATTAAAATTGCACTTTCCTATTGAGACTAACGATAAAAACGAACTTTCTAATACCATTTCTTACTAATTGAAAGCTCTTTTTTGGATAATCGCTTTTATTTCACTTTTTGTGAAACCTTGTTTAGCGCAAATTCCCGAAAGGCCAAACCCCGATCGTTTATATAATAATTTATCAAAGGAATTTCCAGACTTTATTTCTTCGCCACAAGCCGAGCAGCTTGAACGCCAATTACAAGATTTTGGTTTAGAAACCTCTAATCAAATTTGCATAGTTATTGTTGACGATTTAAATGGCTTAGATGATGCCTCTTTTGCCGTAGGTGTTTTAAATAGTTGGGGCGTTGGGCAAAAAGGTAAAAACAATGGAGTGGTTATATTAGTTAAACCCACTGGTGGCTCAGGAGAACGCAAATTATTTATCTCTGTTGGTTATGGTTTAGAAGGCGCAATTACCGATTTACAAACCAAACATATTCGCGAAAATCAAATAGTTCCTTATTTTAAGGAACAACAATTTTACGAAGGCTTAGAAGCTGGTTGTCAGGCGTTAATGCAAGCTGCCAAAGGCGAATACAACGAAAAAACAAACACAAAACAACCTGTTTTAAAGGGTTTTATTGTTGAACATCCTATTTTATTTATCATTTTCCTTGTGATTTTTATCATTCTTATGTTTAAAAATGGCGGCGGCAGAGGTGGCGGAATGACCTATTACGGTGGCGGTTCATCCTTTGGTGGATTTAGTGGTGGCGGTGGCGGTTCTTCTTTTGGCGGATTCGGAGGCGGCTCTGGAGGAGGAGGCGGCTCAGGTGGTAGTTGGTAATAATAAATTTCTATATTTATATATAATAAAAATGCAACATGATTAAACATTTACTTTTTTTTACTCTCGGCATTATAAGCCTAGCTTTAAAATCACAAATTAGCATTACATCCGTTAATATGCCTGTTAGCGGCGATACTGGGCGTTATAGCAACGCTAGTTTAAGTAGTGTTGGAGATTATACCACAACAGGGGCTAATCATAATTGGGATTTTAGCACATTGGATTCTACAGGACAGGGAATGCGCTTTTTTCAGCCTTCAAGTGCAACTCCTTATGCGTTTTATTTCTTCCCGCCAAAATATGGCGAAAAAACATTGGATACCGTTCCAATACCTTCATTTCCAGGTATAACTATACCCATTTCAATTACAAACATTTACAGTTTCTATAAAAAAAATGGAACAACTTCTTTTAATGCAGAAGGATTAGGCTTAACTTTATCGGGTATTCCAATAGGCACAACTGCTCAAGGTAATAACGATGATGAATTGTATTTTTTTCCTTTAAACTATTTGGACCATGATTCAAGTACGTTTAATTTTTCAACACCTACGTTTAGTGCAATCCCATTTACCTATAAAAAACATGGTTACCGTATTACTGATGTAGATGGCTGGGGAACGATTACGACACCTTATGGCACAGAAGCATGTTTAAGAGTAGTTACCACACAATATTCAATTGACACCATAAAGATAAGCGCACTGCCTGCTCCATTCAATAAATTTGGTTTTCCAAACTATGTTCGCAGTTACCAATGGTTAACTTTAACCGAAAAAATTCCCTATTTAGAAGTGTCTGGTAATATTATTGGAGGTAATTTTACCGCAACACAAGCTAGATACAGAGATAAACTAAGATCTTGGGTTGGAATAAAGGAAGAAAATCAAACTTTAGCTCTTTCTGTATTTCCAAATCCTTCATCTAACCAAATAACTATCATTACTCCAAAAAATGGAGGCTCTATAAAAGCTGAGTTAATTGATATGCAAGGGAAACAAGTGCTTTCTAGCGCATTAGATAACAATTCAAATGTGGTTAATCAACATCAATTAAATGTTTCGTCTTTAGCAAAAGGATTGTATATTTTGAATTTATCTAATTTAGAAGGCAAACAATCCTTAAAAATTTCGATACAATAGTTTTGAATACTAAATAAATAAATTATTTTTACCACAAAATTTATAAAACCATTATATGAGTTCTCATCACGACCAGAATAACCATTCAACTGAACCAAAAACGGTAGCATTTCGTACACCATTAATTATGGGTTTAGTTACCATATTAATTATTTTATTAGCAGTGAGTACTTGCGATAACAAGCATCACGGTTCTTGCGAATGCAAAGAAGATTGTTCAGAAGAATGCATGAAAAAATGTGAAGAAGGCGATCATTCTGGTCACGGAACAGAAGCTACTGCTGCCGAACATGGCACTGAAGCTCATGAAGCGGTAGTTAAAGAACCTGCTGCTGTTGCAGATACAACAGCACCTGCGGCTCACGATACTACTGCTGCACCTGCTAAAGTTGAAGAGCACGCTCACCACTAATTTTTAAAATTAAATATATATCCAAACGCCCTGCAACAATTGTGGGGCTTTTTTGTTTTAAACCTCTTTAACGAAAATACTCGAACTACCTTTGAGAAATCCGATAACACTAAAAGTTGCAACGGCTAATTATATTATTGGCTTACCAAATAAAAAGTAACCGCTTATTAACGCTAATAAACTTGCGTATTTAATTTATTGTTATACATTAGCTATATGAAATCATTGCTCCTACATATCGCTTTTATTTTTTATGTGGTTGTAGGATATGCTCAGAACCTTATCCCTAACTTCTCTTTTGAGCAGTATAGTGCATGCCCTAATAGTGAAGACCAAGTAGACTATGCTACAGGATGGTTTAAATGCAGTAGTAACTCTGTACCCGTAAACTCAACACCCGATTATTATAACTCATGTTCTTCTGATACAACTTTTGGTGTTCCTCAAAATTGTTGTGGCTTCCAAATTGACCATCGTGGTTGTGGAGCCTATATGGGACTTTTAACTTTTTATTACGCAACTACAGATGCAAGAGAACATATTGGAATTCAGCTTAGTTCTCCAATGGTTATTGGTCAAAAATATTTCCTTTCTTTTTATGCCGTTTTGGGATTGGACAAGTTATTAGGAGGTGATTATTATAATGTACCTACAAACAATATAGGAATGCGGTTTTCAAATGTTGCTTATGACGCCAGTAATCCTGTCCCCATAGATAATTTTTCACATCTTAACTCTACTGCGGTAATTAGTGATACTGTAAATTGGACAAAGGTATCGGGAAGTATAGTTGCGGATTCCGCTTACCAATTTGTGATGTTAGGAAATTTTTACGATGATGCTCATACTGATACTATGTACTGGAATTGTCCTAATTGTCTTAATAATTTTGGATATTATTTTATCGATGATATTTGCGTTTCCACCGATTCATTGCTTGCAAATGGTGGCATTGATGCTATTCCATGCACAGTAGGTCTTAACGAATTAAACTCTAAAAAGGAGCTATCAATTTACCCTAATCCTCTATTCGATTTTTGCATGGTAACCCTATCGCAAGGTGAAATAAAAGAGGTTTGTGTTTATGATGCTTTTGGCAAAGCAGTGATAAAAAAAATAGGTATCGGCAATCAAACAGAAATTGACTTTTCTGAATTCCCTAGTGGTATGTATCTTTTAAAAGTAACTACAAAAAACAATGAATCAATAACTAAAAAAATAATCAAACCTTAAAACGAAAAAGCATGAAAACAAAAACACTAGTAATGTCACTGTTCTTTTCAGCAATTCTCACAGAAAACACTTTTGGACAAGGTGGTGGATTAGGTAATCTTAGAGGACCATTTCCAGCTCCTTTAGGTTGGACAGGTGGTACAAACCCAGGTCCTCTCGACATTCGTAACAACTTCGGTGGTCAACCCATTAATTTTTTTACTGGAGGTGCTCAAAGAATGATAATTAACGGAAGCGGTGGAGCCACCGCTGGTTTTGTAGGTATGGGAACAACTACTCCAAATAGAATATTACAAATTCATGATGGTGTAGATGCTCAGTTGCAAATCACAAATACCTCAACTGGTTTAGCAGCAGGTAACGGCATGTTAGTTGGGCTTTTTAATAATAGCAATAGTGCATTCATTGCAAACCAGCAAAACGATGCCTTGTATTTTTCAACAAACGGGGCTGCGCCCGGTACAGTAAAAATGAGTATTCTTGCTAACGGCAATACAGGCATTGGTGTTGGTTTCCTTAACCCATTACATTTGGTTGATGTTCGTAATGGGAACATTAATATAGGGCAGGGAACAGGTGCAAATGTAGCTGGCAGTCCGCAAGCATACATGATAGGCGGCAATAATATTTTATGGCATAATGGTGAGGTAAGGAATTTATTTGTTGGTGTAGCTGCGGGTGCAAACACTACCAGCGCGCTTGCTTTCGAGAATACATTTATTGGTTCAAGAGCTGGCTTTGCAAATACAACTGGTCAACGTAATACTTTTATGGGAGCAAATGCTGGGGAAAATGCAACTACTGGAAATTTTAATACATTTATTGGAACAGAGGCTGGGAGATTTTTTACAACAGGTAATCACAATACATTTGTTGGTGAGCAAGCTGGCGATAGGCAATTAAGTGGCACTAACAATTCTTTTTTCGGTGCTCATACTGTAACTGGACCATTTGTAGCAAATGGTATAGGAAGTGACAATACTATTTTAGGAGCATTTGCTGGTGCTGATATAATTAATGGTAATGGTAACACCTTAAGTGGAGTAAATGCAGGTGGTAATTGCACCAGCGGCTCATTTAATACACTTACTGGAACAGCATCAGGATCTCAATGCACATCAGGATTAAGAAACACAATGAGCGGTTGGGCCTCTGGTTTATTTACTACTACAGGTAACGATAATGTGTTTATGGGGCAAAGAGCAGGCTTTTTCAATTCTACAGGTTCAAATAATACATATGTCGGAGCTAATACAGGCAATCCTTTTATTGGTGTTGGTAATACTGCCACCAATTCAACGGCAATAGGCAATGGCGCACAAATTAGAAGAAGCGATGTCATGATATTAGGGAACAACGCGGTAAATGTTGGTATTGGTTTATCAAATGATTTTACACCTGCTCAAGGCCCTCAAAACAGATTAGAAATTGATGCTGGTGTAAATGGTTTAAATCCTTCGCCATCAGGTGCAGCTGGTACAAGTGGTTTAAGATTTAGAGATTTGCATTCGGGTAATACTCCAATTACAAACCCTAGCACATCTGTGTTGTCAGTTAATGCATTAGGTGATGTTATTTTGGTGCCTGCAAACGCTGGTGGTAGTGCATTAGGTAATATTTGTAATACTAACACAAACCCATTAGCAAGCGATTGGGAAATTCCTTTAAACAACCATAACTTTTTATTTGGAGGTCAAGGGACATCTAATTACAATGTAGGTATTGGTACTACTTGTGCTCCAGCTGCTAAATTGGATATTCTGGAAACTTCTGGCAGTAATGCTACAACAGCTTTAAATGTTATTAATACAGATTTATATGGTATTGGAATTAATGTTGTTGCAAAAAAAGGGCCCTTTGGAGTTTACTCTGTAGCCAGTTTAGCAGACCCTGTTACTCTTAGAACAGTTGGTGTATATGGTGAAGCAAACGATGTAAATGCTATTAAAGGTAATTTTGGGATTTACGGAGTAGCAAGAAATAATGTCTCTCAGGACAATATTGGAGGCTTTTTCGATGCGACGAGCCCTGTACTAAACAATACAGGTATGAGGGCTTATGCTAATAACGCTAGTTTAAGTAATGTTGCCGGACAATTTCAGTCAATATCAAGCGTATCAGGACCATTTGCCACAATAAGCAATATAGGTGTGAGTACATTGGCTTTTGGTCCAAACCCAATAGCTAATATTGCACTTTATGCGCAAGTCGATATAAATAGACCTCAAGATTATGCAGGTTATTTTGATGGTGACGTTTATGTAAATGGCCCAACTAGTGGTACTGGCTACTTAATGGCATCGGACGCTATGTTTAAAACAAATGTAGATACTATTTCTGATGCTATTAATATCATAAATTTATTAAAACCAAAACAATTTTATTATGATACTACAAATGCCTATGGATTAAACTTTAGTAGTAAAAAACAATATGGTTTAATAGCCCAGGATGTAGAAACCATAATGCCAGAATTAGTTGGTAAAGCACACCAAAATGCACAAAAAGATACTGCTGGTAATGTTATTACGCAGGCTACAGATTACAAAACTGTAAATTACAATGCATTGTTTGGTATTATGTTAAAAGGCATGCAAGAACAACAAGCACAGATTAAAAAGCAAGATTCTTTAATTGCCGCATTAAGTAATCAAATTAATTCTTGTTGTTCAAATACAACTTCTGCTCGTCAATCAAACTCAACTATTAATCAATTGGACATCGAGTTAAGCGATAAAGATGTGATTGTTTTAAATCAAAACGTTCCAAATCCATTTGCTGAGCAAACAACTATTACTTATAATGTGCCAGCTAGTGTTGGTAAAGCTCAACTAATTTTCTTTAATATTAATGGTCAAGTAATACAAACGGTTGATATCAAAACTCGTGGAAAAGGCAAAGTAAATGTTTTTGCTAGCGATTTATCAAGTGGTTTATACAACTACACTTTAGTGGCTGATGGAAAAGTGATTGATAGTAAGAAAATGGTGAGGGAATAATTTAGTTCTCAATTAATACTTAAAAGAGATTCTGAAACATACCGACAGCAATCGGTATCAGAATGACAAAACATCAAAAGCCCTGCAACAATTGTGGGGCTTTTGTGTTTTTAGATGAGAACCCAATAAAGAGCGGCTTTTCTTTTGTGGGTTCAGTAGGATTTTCGTAATATTACAAACTTTTAAAAAACATAAAATGGCTACAGATAACTTTCAAGCACACGATTATTATTTAATGGACGAACTATTAAGTGATGAACATAAATTAATTCGTGATACTGCCCGTGCATGGGTAAAAAAAGAAGTAACTCCAATTGTTGAAGAGGCTTGTCAAACAACCACTTTTCCAAAACAATGGATTAAAGGATTGGCAGAAATTGGTGCTTTTGGACCATATATTCCTGCTGAATATGGTGGCCCAGGCTTAGATCAAATATCTTATGGATTAATTATGCAAGAATTAGAGCGTGGTGATAGTGGCTTACGTTCTACTGCTTCTGTTCAAAGTTCATTAGTAATGTATCCAATTTTTACATACGGAAGCGAAGAACAAAAGAAAAAATATTTACCAAAATTAGCCGCTGGCGAAATGATGGGATGTTTTGGTTTAACAGAACCAGATCATGGAAGTAATCCATCGGGTATGTTAACTAACTTCAAAGATGCTGGAGATGGCAAACATGTCATCTTAAATGGCGCTAAAATGTGGATTAGTAATTCGCCTTTTGCTGATATTGCAGTAGTTTGGGCTAAAGATGAAGCTGGAGAAATTAGAGGAATAATTGTAGAAAGAGGTGATCCAGGTTTTACAACTCCTGAAACTCATGGTAAATGGAGTTTGCGTGCTAGCGCAACTGGTGAATTAGTTTTTGATAATGTAAAAGTTCCGAAAGAAAATATTTTACCCAACGTAAAAGGTTTAAAAGGACCTTTAGGTTGTTTAAACTCAGCGCGTTTTGGTATTGCTTGGGGTGTTATTGGTGCTGCAATGGATTGTTATGATAGTGCTTTACGTTATAGTAAAGAGCGTATTCAGTTTGGTAAGCCAATTGGCGCATTCCAATTAACACAAAAAAAATTAGCTGAGATGATTACTGAAATTACAAAGGCTCAATTATTAACTTGGCGTTTAGGTGTATTGAAAAACGAACACCGCGCAACGCCGGCACAAATTAGTATGGCTAAACGTAACAACGTTAACATGGCTTTACAAATTGCTCGTGAAGCTCGTCAAATACATGGTGGTATGGGTATTACTGGAGAATATCCAATTATGCGCCACATGATGAACTTAGAATCTGTAATCACATACGAAGGAACTCACGATATCCATTTATTAATTACTGGTATGGATATTACTGGATTTAATGCGTTTTCATAAGCAGTAAAGTTTAACAACAAAAAAGTCCCGATGAAAAAATTCTTCGGGACTTTTTTTATAACTTTCCTTTCACAATCTCCTCAACTACAGTTGGGTCTAACAATGTGGATGTGTCTCCTAAATTACTCACATCGCCTTCGGCTACCTTACGCAAAATACGGCGCATAATTTTTCCGCTACGAGTTTTAGGTAAGCCACTTACAATTTGGATTTTATCTGGTTTAGCAATTGGCCCAATAATTTTATTGACTTCTGCTATGATTTCTTTCTTTAATGTTTCGTGATCTTTAGTAGTGGATGGAACAATGACATAAGCATAAATCCCCTGCCCTTTTATGTCGTGAGGATATCCCACCACCGCACTTTCTACCACGTCCGCATGAGCATTAATTGCACTTTCTACTTCAGCCGTTCCAATTCGGTGACCAGAAATATTCATCACATCATCTACACGTCCTGTAATTCTATAAAACCCATTTTCATCTCTTCGGCATCCATCTCCTGTAAAATATAATCCAGGGTACGTTGAGAAATATTCTTTCTTACAACGGTCATGATCTCCATAAGTTGTACGAATCATAGATGGCCATGGAAATTTAATACATAAATTACCTTCTACATTATTTCCTAAAATTTCATTTCCTTTTTCATCCACTAATAAAGGTTGAATACCCGGCATTGGCAAAGTTGCAAAGCTTGGCTTTGATGGCGTAACACCTGCTAGTGATGAAATTAAAATACCACCTGTTTCGGTTTGCCACCATGTATCAACAATTGGACATTTTTCTTTTCCAATATTTTTATTGTACCAGTGCCAAGCTTCTTCATTTATGGGCTCTCCAACACTTCCTAGTACTTTTAACGAATCTAAATTGTATGGTTTTACAAAATCTAATCCTGCTGCCTCTAGCGCTCTAATAGCTGTAGGCGCAGTATAAAAATGGGTGACTTTATGTTTATCAATTACTTTCCAAAAACGCCCAGCGTCTGGAAAAGTTGGGACCCCTTCAAATAACACAGCACTCACTCCTGCTAATAATGGTCCGTATGCAATATATGAATGTCCGGTAATCCAACCAACATCTGCTGTGCACCAAAATAGGTTTCGACTAAGCTCAACCTCCGTGCCTGAATCCATCTGAAATACGTTTTGAAATGTATAACACGTATAAACCATATAGCCGCCGCAAGTATGAACTACACCTTTAGGTTTTCCTGTAGAACCAGAGGTGTATAAAATAAATAATACATCTTCGCTATCCATTAATTCAGACTCGCAAGTGTTGGCTGCTTTAGACACAACATCTTGCCAAATTAAATCTCTTCCATCTTGCAAAGTAATCGGTGTACTAGTATGCTTATAAACTAATACGTTTTTTACACTCAAGCACACATCTAACGCTTCATCCACTACCGCTTTAATAGGAATATCTTTTACACCACGATAAGCCCCATCTGTTGTTAATACAATTTTACAATCGCTATCTTGTATGCGACCAGCTAATGCTGAAGCTGAAAATCCTGCAAAAACAACAGAATGCACAGCGCCAATTCTGGCACAAGCCAACATAGCAAAAACAGCTTCGGGAATCATAGGCATATAAATGCAAACTCTATCTCCTTTATTAATTCCTAAGGATTTTAATGTATTAGCTAATTTACAAACTTCATCGTGCAAGTTTTGATACGTAATAATTCTATGTTCTGCATCAACAGAATTTGGCTCCCAAATAAAAGCGGTTTTATTTGCCTTTGCTGGAAGGTGTCTGTCAATAGCATTTTCTGTAATATTAAATTTCCCATCAATAAACCATTTCACTTTTGGTTCTTCAAAATTCCATTCAAGGGTCTTTGTCCATTTTTGTTTCCATGAAAATTCGTTGGCAACTCCATCCCAAAACACTTCGGGATTTTCTATTGATTTTTGATATTCCTTTTTGTATTCATCAAATGTTGCAATCATAGTCTATTATTTTTTTAGTTCCTAAATTTTTATTCCCATAATTAAAACATCATCTACTTGCTCGTGATGACTTTTCCAATTATCAAATGCTTTTGCTAAAATTTCGCGTTGTTCATTCACATCCTTTTCAGCTATTGTACAAAACAAATTTTCAAGTGGTTTGTATTTGAATTTTTTACCTTTCTCTCCGCCAAACTGATCAGCATACCCATCACTAATTAAATACACGCAATCATTTTTTTGCAAGGATATTACTTGATTTGAATACTTCACAATTGTTCCTGAAAGACTCTCGCCTATTGGCTGTTTATCGCCTTTATAAATTTGAATCTCACCATTACGCACTAAATACATATTACTATTAGCTCCAGCAAAATACATCGTTAATGCGTCAAAATGAAAATCGCACATTGCTACTTCCATTCCATCTTTAATGGTTCCTGTGCTCAATTTACTTTTGATGGTTTTTGGTAACTGTGCATTGATATAATCTAGTGCTTGCGCAGGCGTTTCGATAGCTGAGCGACCGATGGTTTGATTTAATAAGGTGTTCCCTACCAAACTCATAAATGCTCCAGGAACTCCATGTCCAGTGCAATCAACCACGGCTACTACTGTGCGCTTGCTATCAGGATTTGTTTTTGATTTTACTTTACTCGCCCAATAAAAATCGCCACTTACGATATCGCGGGGTCTAAAAAAAACAAAATGCTGTGGTAATAACTTTTGTAATTCTTCCTCATCGGGAATAACACCTTGTTGAATTCTACTGGCGTAAGTAATACTATCCGTTATTTCATTGTTTTTTTCTTCTATGATGTTTTTTTGCTCCGATATTTCTTCATTAAACTGATGCAGTTGCTTGTTTGTCTTCTTTCTTTCGACATTTGATTTAACTGTAAATCCCAAAAATATCACTAAACAAAGTCCGCCCAATACTGCCGCCCAAATTATATAAGTTTGTTGTTTAATTTTTTCTTGTGTAATTATGTCCTTGCTTTTTTGGATCAAATCTTTTTCCCTCTGTTCCGCTTTATACTTATAATCTAATTCTATTTCGTTTATTTTCTTTGAACTTTGATTATTATTTACAGAATCATTCCAAGCTCTGTATAACTTATAATATTTTAAGGCTTCTTTTTCATTCCCCATCATTTCATAGGTTTCGCTTAAGCCCTTATAATTGTATATAAAATCATCTGCTGAATGGATTTGCTCTGTTACCTTCAAGGCACTATCATAATATTTAATGGCCTTTTTGTAATCCTTAATATCCTTATAAATATCAGCCAATGAGCCATAAGAAACAGCAATTTCCGTTTTTATTCCCATTTTTCTATATTCATGTAGTGTCAGTAAATTATACTCAAGTGCTTTCGAATACTGTTTTTCTTCATAGGCTACATTTCCCAAATTGCCGATAGCAGATAAATATGTCGTTCTATCCTTTGTTCGTTCAGACGATTTCATGCAAAGGTTATAATAATAAGTTGCACTATCTATCTTATGCGCATCGTAATATACATTTCCAATAATAAGATAACTTGCATTAACCACTTTTGCATTTTCAAAATTCTTTAATCCTACTAATACTTTTAACGACTGCAAAGCGTACTTTTTAGAATTAATTTCATCTTCGCCTTTATAAATACTTGACAGGTTAATATATAATTCAGCTAGTTTAATTACCTTACCATGCTTCTTCGCTATTTCGGCCCCCTGCAACGACAATTCAATCGCTTTCTTTCTATTTCCCATTAAATCATAGCTTCTTCCTACACATAATAACAATTCAAGCTGGCTTAAAACGCTTTGCGATTGCATTACGTCTGCTTTCACCCTATTTCCAATTTGAATACATGAATCGAATTTACTTTTAAGAAAATAATTCATAATAATCAAACTATTTGCTTCAGCCCGCTGATTTCTGCTGTCTTTAAAAAATGCAAAAGATTTTTGAGCGTATGTTATACTTAAATCTATACTATCCTTTGTTCGTAATAAAAGGGCTTTAGAAAATAAAACAATTCCACTTCTTAAATCACCGACATTACCGCTAACCTGTAACTTTTGCAGTTCCATAATGACGCTATCGGCTCTATTAAAGGAACTTTGATTTCCGAGTAAAAGAACTAAAGAGGGAGCCTTCATCATTTTTTGGTTTATATCCTTTGTTTTTAAAAAGTCATGATATAACCTATCCGATTCTCGAGTTTGAGATAAAGCAGTTTTGAAAAACAAAGCACAAAGCAGGAAAAAACAACCGTATTTTAAGAAAAACTTCATTAGGTAAAAATAGCAAACAAAACGGAATGACTACTATTTAGAATTGATTTAAATATCGTTTTATGACAATACAATGACATAGTAAAGACAAGAGTTCACGACCTTTACATGCGGAATTTATGAACTCATTTAAGATAATTTCACTTACTCATAAATTGGCTCCTTTGGAGTTAATTGGAAAATTGCATTTAGATGAAAATCACCAACAAGATTACTTAGGTGGTTTAAAAATCAGAATGGAATTAAAGGAGTTGATGTTTTTAAGCACTTGTAACCGTGTTGAGTTTGTAGTAAATACCGATCGTGAGATTGCTCCTGAGTTTTTATCAGATTTATTTTACTCTATTAACTCGCGTTTAACGAAAGAGGATTTATCTGCTTTAGTGGAAAAAACTATTACTTACGAAGGAGATTCAGCATTAACTCATTTGTTTGAAGTATCTGCCTCCTTAGATTCATTAGTCGTAGGTGAAAGAGAAATTATTACACAAGTACGCAAATCCTATGAGTTTTGTAATTTATTAGGTTTAACGGGTGATACCATTCGTTTAGCGATTAAGCAAACTATTGAAACCGCTAAGCAAGTTTATACAGATACAGATATTGCTAAAAACCCAGTATCAATCGTGTCTTTAGCATACCGTCAATTACGTAGTTTAGGAATTAAAAATAATGCTCGTATTATTTTTGTTGGCGCTGGCGAAACCAATGCTAATATGGCTAAATATTTAAAAAAACATCAATACGCTAATTTCACTGTGTTTAACAGAACATTAGAAAACGCTGAAAAATTAGCTAAAGAATTAAACGGCAAAGCTCGCGAGTTATCACATATTAAAGATTTTAAAGAAGGATTTGATGTTTTAATTTCTTGTACTGCCTCTCAAGGAGCAATTATTACAAACGATATTTACACCTCTTTAATTGGGGATGATACTAGCAAAAAAGTAATTATCGATTTAGCTATTCCAGCTGATATTGATGCTAAAGTTATTGAATCAAACGATGTTCATTATATTGATATTGAATCTTTAAAAAAACAAGCTGCCGATAATTTATTGAAACGTGAAGGAGAGATTGAAGCTTGTAAAGCCATTATCAATAATAAAGTAGAAGAGTTCAAACAATTATTTCAGGAGCGTAAAATAGAATTAGCTTTTGGTGAAATACCTAAGCAAATTAAATACATTAAAGAAACAGCTTTAAACGAAGTGTTTGCTAAAGAAATGAATTCCCTTGATCCACAAGGCAAAGAAGTACTTGACAAAGTACTAAGCTACATGGAAAAAAAATACAATGCATTGGCTATCAAAACGGCTAAGAAGGTTTTTTTAGAAGAGGATTTATAAAAACATTTAACCAAAGTGGTAGCTAAATTTTAGCGCGAAAACCAAAAAGTTTTTAGATTTATTTCTCTCTGCGAACTTTACTATTTCTTTGTTTTCTTTGCAGTTAAATTCAAAAAATAACTTATCTTGTAGCCTCTAATTTTAATACAAAACTATGATTATCATTGGCACACGCGGTAGCGATTTAGCACTTTGGCAAGCTAATTTCACAAAAGATTTATTAGAAAAACAAGGACACGAAGTAGAGATTAAAATCATTGAAACTAAAGGTGATACCTCTCAACAATGGAATACGAGTTTTGATAAGTTAGAAGGAAAAGGTTTTTTCACAAAAGAATTAGAAGAAGCTTTACTAAATAAAACAATTGATGTTGCCGTCCACTCACACAAAGATTTACCAACCGAAAATCCAGATGGATTAATCATTGCCGGTGTATCTTCTCGCGAAAACCCTGCTGATTGGTTAATCATGAGAGATGAAGCGGAAGACACTACCAAAAAATTTAATTTAAAACAAGGCGCAAAAGTAGGAACCTCTTCTGCTAGAAGAAAATCACAATTACTATCATTTAGGCCCGATGTAGAAATAACTGACTTACGCGGTAATGTAACGACACGTATTAATAAATTAAGAGAAGGTCAGTATGATGCTATCATATTAGCTGCAGCTGGGTTAGAGCGTTTAGAACTAGATCTTTCAGAATTTACCGTTGAACAATTAGAGACTTCTGAATTTGTTCCTGCTCCTGCACAAGGTGTTTTAGCGTGGCAAATTCGTGAAGATGATTATAAATTAGGAGATGTATTTGATGCGGTTTGTGATTATGATGTGATGATTAATATCAACATCGAACGCCGTGTATTAAATTTATTAGATGGCGGCTGCCAATTACCCCTAGGTGTTTTTTGCGATACCGAAATGAACGACCAAGATAGAAAACTATTTAAAGTGTGGGTTTCTGCTTCTGATGCGTGGAATACCCAAGTAAAACAATTGTATTACGAAACCACTAATACCGAAGAACTTCCTGAAAAAATAGTAGAACACTTACAACGCATTAGTTCCAAATCTGTTTTTGTTTCTCGTGATGCTCATGAAAGCAATCATTTAAATAGATGGTTAGGAAATTTAGGATTTAATGTTGAGTGCAAAAGTTTAATTGATTTAAAGAAACTAACGATTAAGGAATTGCCTAAAAGCGACTGGTTATTTTTTAGTAGTAAACATGCGGTGGAGTTTTTCTTTATGCAAAAACCTGATATTGGAACAACAAAAATTGGTTGTATTGGGAAATCAACCTCCCAAGCCATTCGCGAATTAGGCTTACGTGCCGATTTTATTGGGCAAAGTACTGATACTAAATTAGTTGGTAAACAATTCTCTGCTCGAGTGGGCTTAGGAAAAGTGGTTTTTCCGGTGGCTCGCGAAAGTATGAGAACAATTCAATGGCAGTTTCCTAAACAACAAAATTGCATTGATTTACCAATTTATGCTGCATTAAAAGTACCTTACGAAGTTGCTGAAACAACCGATATATTAGTATTTACAAGTCCAAGTAATGCAGAATCGTATTTAGATAAAAACAAAATTCACCCTCATCAAAAAGTAATTGCGATGGGTGAAGCCACAGAAAAATCATTATTAAAAGCAAAAGTAAAAGCCGAACAAATTCACAAACCTTATTCGTTTGATGATTTAGGTTTATATAGAGCAATCTTACATACATTATAAATGACGCCCTTTCAAAATCCAACCATATATATTGGCGATTTAAGAATAGATGAGCCAATAACCACACTCACTGATTTACTATTTATCGGTGTTTGCTTTATGGCGTTTTTCAAAACCAAACATGTCGCTCACGAAAAAGCAGCAAACATTTACCGTTGGTTTTTCCTATTAACAGGCGCTTCCACTTTAGTGGCCGCAATAATTGGTCATGCTTTTTTATATCACTTTGGTATAGAAGCAAAAATTTATGGTTGGGTAACAGGTATTTTTGGGACTTGTTTTGCGCAATTCGCCGCCTTGTACCACACACGAAAAACCATTGGAGAATCCGTATTTAAAACATTGATGGTGATTTGCATACTCGAAGTCATTACCGCCCTTATCTGTGTTTTTGCATTTTGGTCGTTTGTAGTGGTAGAAGTACACTCTGCTTTCGTGTTAGTTTTAATAGTGACTGTTTTAGAATCTATTCATTACAAAAAAACAAATTCTCCTTTAAGCCTTAGTATGATTTATGGTGTTGGAATAGCTGTTATTGCTGTTCTTTGTCATGTATTAAAATTAGCGTATTCTGTATGGTTCAATCATGCCGATTTAAGTCATATCTTTATGGCGCTAAGTATGTGTATGATGCATAGAGGCGTGGCACAATTTAAACCTGAAAAAGAATTGGAACGCGGATAACGCTGATTAAACGGATTTATTTAAAAAAATTAGATATAATAACACTCGAAAGAACATAGATAAACGAATCGGTGAAAATCCGCCCAATCCGTTTCATCCGTGTTCCTATTATTTAAAACATCAACCATGATAACACATCGCCCACGCAGAAACCGAAAATCAGAAGCTATCCGTAACTTGATTCAAGAGAATCATGTAACGGTAAATGATTTTATTTTTCCTCTATTTTTAATTGATGGAAAAAACAATAAATCGGAGGTAAAATCGATGCCTGGGATTTTTCGTTTAAGTCCTGATTTAATGTTAAAGGAAATTGAACAATGTTTAAAGTTAGGAATCACCACCTTTGATGTATTCCCAAGCTTAACAGATAAATACAAAGATAAATTCGCTACCGAAAGCACTAACAAAAACGGATTGTATTTAAAAACACTAGCGCAAATTAAAAAGAAATTTCCTGAAGCATGCATTATGACGGATGTTGCGATGGACCCATATAGCAGCGATGGGCATGATGGCTTAGTGGAAGATGGAAAAATAGTCAATGATAAAACCTTAGATATTTTGGCGAAAATGGCTGTGGCTCAAGCCGATTGTGGGATTGATATTATTGGGCCAAGCGATATGATGGACGGACGCGTTGGATTTATTCGTGACGCGTTAGACGATGCTGGTCATCAAGATGTGTCTATCATGAGTTACACGGCTAAATATGCTAGTGCATTTTATGGACCATTTAGAGACGCCTTGGATAGTGCGCCAAAATTTGGTGACAAAAAAACCTATCAAATGAATCCTGCTAATAGCAAGGAAGCATTAATTGAAGCCCAATTGGATTTAGAAGAAGGGGCTGATTTTTTAATGGTAAAACCTGCATTATCATATTTAGATATCATTAAAGACCTCAACACTAATTTTGATTTACCAATTGCAGCTTATAACGTGAGTGGCGAATATGCCATGGTAAAAGCCGCAGCTGCCAAAGGTTGGATTGATGGCGACAGAGTGCGCGATGAAATTTTATTAAGCATGAAACGTGCTGGCGCTTCTATCATTTTAACCTACTTTGCAAAAGAGTGGGCTTTAAAATACAAAAAGTAATTTCTTGTTCAATTGTTAAAATATGTGATGTTTGCATTAGTTGTATTTATATATCGTAATATTGCAATATAATAATATATTAAAATGGGACTTACCAAAACCGAATATTTCACGGATAAACAGAATGCCATTGCCACGATGGCAAAAGCATTAGGTCATCCTGCAAGAATTGCCATACTTGAATATTTACTAAAAGTAGATACTTGTATTTGTGGTGATATTGTGAATGAATTACCATTAGCACAACCCACCATTTCTCAGCACTTAAAAGAATTAAAAAGTGCGGGACTCATAAAAGGAAGCATTGAAGGAACCTCTATCTGCTATTGCATTGATGAAAAAGGATTAGAAAAAATGCAAAATTATTTCGCTACTATCTCCCTAAAATTGAATAAGAAAAATAATAAATGTTGCTAACCTAAAACTAAAGCCATGAACCTATCAGACATTAAAAAGCATTTAAGCACTGTAACTGCTGTCAATTTTCAATTACCAAACGGAACAATTGTTCCACCTCACTTCCATGTAACAGAAGTTGGGCAAATCAACAAAAAATTTATTGATTGCGGGGGAGTTGTGCGAAACGAAAAAACAGTCAACTTTCAATTGTGGGAAGCGGGAGATTTTGATCATCGTTTAGCACCACAAAAATTATTAAACATCATTGCGCTTTCCGAAAAAACTTTAGGCATAGAAGATGCCGAAATAGAAGTAGAATATCAAAGCAGTACCATTGGCAAATACCACTTGGATTTTGATGGAACTAACTTTTTATTAAAAGCTACTCAAACCAATTGTTTAGCACAAGATAAATGCGGTATACCTCCCGAAAAATTAAAAATCAATTTGGTGGATTTATCAAATAACTCTCAAGGCAGCTGCACGCCTGGAGGAAAATGTTGTTAATCTTTTATTAAAATAGTTTATGCTTCAACCAATTAAACAGTACTGTGATAAACTCATTGCTGACTTTGCTGCCATTCCTAAAGAACGACAAGCGCTTTTAGAAGAACTATCTAATTATGTTTCTTCCAAAAAAGAAAGTCATCAAGCTATTCAATTAGTTTATATCTGCACACATAATTCTCGTCGCAGTCATTTCGGACAAATATGGGCCCAAGTAGCGGCTAATTATTTTAATGTAAAAAACGTGACGAGCTTTTCTGGCGGAACCGAAGCAACTGCTTTTAATAGTAACGCTATTAATGCTATTAAACGAGTTGGTTTTGATGTAAAGCCTCTGGATGAAACATCAAACAAAAGGTATCATGTTGTATATGACGAAACAGAAAATCCTATCATCTGTTTTTCGAAAGTATATGACGATGCTCAAAATCCTCAAACTAACTTTGCAGCGATCATGACTTGTAGTGATGCGGAAGAAAATTGTCCCTTTATTCCAGGTGTTGAATTAAGAATAGGAACAACCTACGACGATCCAAAAGCATTTGATAATACACCTTTGCAAGATGCTAAATACGACGAGCGTTGCAAGCAAATTGCCTTAGAAATCTTATATGTTTTTTCAAAAGTAAAATAAAATTATATGTCGAGTACAAACTGCGCGCCTGCTGCCAACAGAAAAAAATTAAGCTTTTTAGATAGTTATTTAACTGTGTGGATTTTTTCTGCAATGATCATTGGCGTAGCCATTGGTTATTTTGTTCCTTCTACTGCCACCTTCATTAATTCCATGTCGAGCGGCACAACCAATATCCCATTAGCAATTGGTTTGATATTAATGATGTATCCACCTTTATCTAAAGTACGATACGAAAAAATTCCACAGATATTTAAAAACATAAAGTTAGTACTCATGTCATTAGTGATTACATGGGTAATTGCTCCATTTTTTATGTTTATTCTTTCCTACATTTTCTTAAAAGATTATCCCGAATACATGACAGGATTAATTTTAATTGGCATTGCTCCGTGCATTGCCATGGTTATTGTTTGGAATGAACTAGCAGATGGCAATCGCGAATACATTGCTGGTTTAGTTGGTATTAATAGTATTATGCAAGTATTGCTTTTTTCAGCATACTCATATTTCTACTTAACTAAAATGCCTGCCTTATTTGGAATGAAAGGATTAGACATTGCCATCACCATGTCTCAAATAGCGGAAAGTGTTTTTATTTATTTAGGCATTCCCTTCTTGGCAGGAATTATAAGCAGATATTCATTAATCAAATTAAAAGGTGAAGAATGGTATCAGCAAAAATACATTCCTTTTATTTCTCCTATCACTTTAGTGGCTTTATTGTTTACAATCATTGTCATGTTTAGTTTAAAAGGTGAGTTAATCGTTCAAATTCCTTTAGACGTGATTCGTATTGCTATCCCTTTAGTGATTTACTTTGCGGTGATGTTTGTGATTACTTTTTTTATTGCGAAAAAATTAGGCGCAGATTATTCAACAAATGCAGCTCTAACATTCACGGCTACTGGAAATAATTTTGAATTAGCGATTGCGGTGGCTATTGGTGTATTTGGTATTAATAGCGGACAAGCCTTTGCTGGTGTTATTGGTCCTTTAGTAGAAGTGCCCGCATTAATTGCCTTAGTAAAACTAGCTTTTTGGTTTAGAAAAAAGTATTATCGATCAACTATTGAAAATACTCACATATAATATCATACTCGTATATTTGTTTTAATAGATTAGGTATGCGATTTTATATTATTCTTTTTATAGGTGTTGTTTTAACTCAATTTGCATTTAGTCAACCATTGGTACAAACTAAGTTCAGTAAACCTTTTGCTATCATCAAATTTTTAGAAACTACCAAAGGTGGGCACGGAGCGTCCATTACATTTAAACATCAAATCGATACGTCTTTTTTAAATAAAGATATCGTCTTTCAAGAATTAGTAAGCGAATATCAATCGATGCAATTAGATTATAATTACGTTAAAGAACAATATCCGCGCAGTCGAAAACATACCACTTCAACTTGGGATTTATTATGTGTAGCGGCTATTTCATCCAATACCAATGAAGAATTTTTAAATAAACTAATTGGTGTTTATCCAAACGTTGATTATTTAAAATTAAAACATGTTGTAACAGCAACAGAACCTTTTTATGATCGCTTTATCTATACAAAATACAAATCGGATGTAGATGATAAGCTTCGTGAACTTAAAGGATTGAGTCCAAAACTAAACGACTTGTTTGAAAAATTTAAAACCTTCTACGGCAGCAGTTGGGATAAATCGATGCCATTTAATTTAGCTATTTATCCTATTATTGGTGGTAGCGGACAAACAACTGCAACACCTCATGCCAACTGTTTAGAGATGGGTGTACTAACGCACGAAGAAGATGTGTTTAGTTTATTATCGATTGGTATGCATGAAATGAGTCATGTATTATTTGAAGAACAACCTTTACTAATACAACAGCAATTAGACAGCATTTTTACGGATACGATTACGCCTTATACCAAATTTGCCTATCATTATATAGATGAAGCTTTGGCAACCGCCTTAGGAAATGGGTATGCTTATAAAGAATTAGCCGGCGAAATAGATTCGGCAGAATGGTATAACGACTCTTATATTAACTCCTATGCAAAAGCCATTTTTCCATTAGTAGAAGAGTATGTTGACAGTAAAAAACAAATGGACAAAGCTTTTATTTTAAAAGTCATTGATTTATTTAAACAAACATTCCCTAATGCTCAGTACGATTTTGAGCCTTTACTTATGACGTCGGATTTGTATTTTGAAGATGATGTGACTAAAGAAATAGATGAGCTACAAACCACGTTGCATCAAACATTTAGGATATACAGCAGCAATACCTCTATTCCTATGATGGATAAAGTTTCGATAGATAATATCAAAAACTCCAAAGAAACGCAAGTGATTATTATTCATAAAAATCAATTACAAAATGTAGCAAAGCTTAAATTGATGTTTAAAAACTTAGTGAATCTTCCTGCGCAAAAAAACATGCTAGTGAGTTTCTTAGATAAAAACAAACGTGCCGTTGTTATTCTGATTGCAGAAAATAAAGCTAAAGCTGTTGAAGGAATAAAGCTATTAAAATCACAGAAGGAAATTAATCCGAAAAAATTGTGGGTTAAGTTTTAGGGGATGTTAGGTGTCTGGCAGCGACACAATGCTTTATTCCTAGGTCAATGGGACGCCAATGTTATCTTTATAAATTACACAATAGTTTTCGTCAGCTACACCATACATCATTTTATATGTCGGATACTTTTTTAAATATTCAACAAGTTTTGAATTTGTAAAATTACTTTTTTCACTTAGGTCTGAAATTTTGTAGGGAAAATTGTCTTGATTTGGATTTGCTGTGTGCAGGAACAGAGCATCGTCATAACTTTCAAAATCAAGTATAGTTATCCAAATTTGGTATTCGCGATTTAAAATTTTTGCTTTGTTAGTTAAGATGTCGAAATGACGAAACAATTTGTCAAGATGAGGCTCACGTTTTTTAAAACTTTTGTTGCCATAACCATAATTGTCAAAATGGACATGCCATAGGTCGAACCAAGATTTGTCTGGATCGGTAAAGTTAAGTCCAGTTGACTTGTCTAGATCGATTTGCGTCTTAAGATTTTTATAATAACGTTTTAGTCCTCTATGTTTTCTCATTTCTAATAAAAGTCATTATTATTTGTGTCAACGCAGCTTATTTATAACTTATCGCTAAACGCCACTAACTATTTTTAACCTCCGTCACAACACCTTCTTGATTTGCAAAATAAATAGGAGTGGTTGCTTTTCTCAAATCTAAATAGGATTTATAACTTGCAGCAAAATTGGCTCTTTCAGAAATTACTAAATCATAATTTCCATTTAAGCCAATCATTAATTCGCAAACTTCTCTTACAGAACCCTGTCCGCTTGTGCAACCCGTTGTGTAATCTGCTAAATGGTGTTTCAACACAAATTCATTAAATAAAGGATTTGATTTTCGTGGAATAAACATGCGCAAGCCACACACTTCTGCTAAACCTAAATCTAATACATCATCAAACACATACGCTATTTGATTCAATTCAATATGGTGTGTTTCGCACAAATGTTTGGCCGCATCTATTTTATTAGCAAATTTAGAGTATGATGAATGAAAGCGCTCTCTATCCACAAAAGTAAAAGCTGCGGAGTTTTTTTCTCCTGAAATAATAGCTGTAATCGGCAATTCTTTATGGTTCAAATAATACGAAAACCTCAACAAATTTGTTCCCATGCTGTCGGCTTCACTAAAACGGCTTTGTAATAAGTGGTCTTTACCAGCATCTGTAAACACACCGTCCCAATCAAATACAAACGCTTTAATGTGTTTTATTTTTTCAATTAAACTTGCTTCGGGTATAATAAACTCTCCGCCTATTTCAGTAAATACTTGTGTGAGGTGTGACATGGTGTTTTGTTTTATCAGATAATAAAGATAGTTAAAGTATTAGAGATAAATAAAAAATGGAACGCTGATTTTTATGATGGTTATGATAAAATAGGATTTCTTTGAACGAGAAGAAAAACAATCATAAATAATCTGTGGCATCTGCGTTCTATTCTTTAAAACAAAAAAAGCGCTACCAAAATGGCAACGCTTTTAATTCGTACTTCGTAAATCTAACTTCTTAGTTTTTACCCTTTCATATCCTGAATGTCTAACATTCCAACTGGTTTCCCACCTTCTGTTACAACAATCGTATCTACATTTGTTTTTTTGAATAATACCGAAGCATCATTTAATAATACACCACCTTCAATCGTAATTGGTTCGCGGTATTCTAAATCAGATAAGTTTTTAGATAAAATATCTCTTCCTTTTTCTCCGATTAATTTACGTAAGCTACCATCTGTAAATACACCTTTAATGCTGCCATCTGCTTTAGTTACAGTTACTGCACCAAAACCATATTCTGTCATTTTAACAATAGCATCTGTAACAGAAGTGTTTTCAGAAACTAAAGGGTTAGTAGCTTTAATCGCTTCTTTCACTTTCACCATCATTAAACGCGTATCTTGAATAAACTGATCCGTACCTAAAGTTGTGAAGTTATTCTCCGTTAATTGTTTGATGATTTTTAGTGGAACAGTAATTGTGTGAACCCCTAAGTTAATTGCATTACGCACGTGCTCAGCATTACGAACAGATGAGAACATGATTTTAGTATCATAATCATATAAATCTACTGCGTTTACACATTGCTCAACTAAAGCTAAAGCATCATGTCCTTGATCTTGTAAACGACCAACTAATGGGCAAACATACGTTGCACCAGCTTGCATAGCCATATAAGCTTGTTGTAACGTATACACTAAATGTACATTTACTAAATAACCCTTATCGCGTAACATTTTACAAGCGCGAACGCCTTCTAATGATACAGGAATTTTAAATACAGTTTTCTTTGGGTCTAAGCCTAATGCTAACTGACGCTCAGCTTCTGCTAAAACTTCTTCTGCGCTGTTTCCTAAAGCTTCAATTTGAAGTACAGGAACAATTTTGCTTAACTTTACAATAGTGCCATCAATATCTGTAATCCCTTCTTTTTGCATGAAGGTAGGAGTAGTTGTAAGACCATTTAAGAATCCTAATTTAAAACCTTCTTCAATTTCTTTAAGGTTTGCTGAATCTAAGTATAATTCCATGTTTGTTTTTTAATTTATGTAATGTTCAAATATAAGTGTTAAGAGCTTAAAGCCCAATTAATTTTATTAACGGCTAATTGTGTGATTAAAGCGTTTTTTAAGCTTCTACTGCTCTTACCCCTGGTAAACTACCTTGCTCAATGTACTCTAACAAGGCTCCTCCACCAGTACTCACATAGCTCACCTGCTCTGCTAGATGGTATTTGTTGATTGCAGCTACACTATCTCCGCCACCTATTAAAGAAAAAGCGCCGTTTTTTGTTGCTTCGGCAATAGCTAATGCCACTTGCTTGGTTCCATTTTCAAAGCTGCTCATTTCAAAAACCCCCATTGGTCCATTCCATAAAATGGTTTTAGAGTTTTTAATCACATCGCTATAGGTTTTAACAGTTTCGCCACTTATGTCTAATCCCATCCAACCATCAGGAATAGAATTTATATTGCTTTCTTTGATGTTAGCGTCATTAGCGAAATTATCGGCAATCACAGCATCTGTAGGAATATATAAATTCACCCCTCTTGCTTTTGCTTTTACTAATAACTCTTTTGCTAACTCTAATTTATCGTCTTCGCATAACGACTTACCAATCGTTCCACCCATCGCTTTTACAAAGGTAAAAGCCATGCCACCACCAATTAAAATATTGTTGGCTTTGTTCATTAATTGCTCGATTATTAAAATTTTATCACTCACTTTAGCGCCGCCAACAATAGCCGTAAATGGTTCTTCTGCCCCGTTAATTACTTTATCAATACTCGCCACTTCACCTGCCATCACATAACCAAAGCATTTAGCATCTGCTGCAAAAAACTGTGCAATCACTGCCGTTGATGCATGCGCACGGTGAGCGGTTCCAAAAGCGTCGTTTACATAAATATCTCCTTGCTTACTTAATTTTTCAGCAAAAGCAACATCGCCTTTTTCTTCTTCTTTATAAAAACGCAAATTTTCTAATAATAACACTTGCCCTGGCTTTAAGGCCGCCGATTTTGCAAAAGCATCTGCACCAACGCAATCATCTGCAAACATAACCTCTGCTCCAGTTAATTTACTAACGGTACTAACAATATGTTTTAATGAATATTTATTAGTTGGTCCTTCTTTTGGGCGACCTAAATGGGACATTAAAATAACACTGCCTCCTTTTTCCAAAATTTGTTTAATGGTAGGGGCCGCTGCTCTAATACGAGTATCATCTGTTACTTCAAAAGCATCATTTAATGGTACATTAAAATCTACACGAATTAAAGCGCGTTTGTTTTCAAAATTTAAACTGTCGATTGTTTTCATAAATAAAATTTAGTTGTCTTGCGAAATAGACATAGCTATTCCGTTATTTTAGTTTAGGTGCGTAAAAATAATGTATTTTTTAAAACAGAGAGGATCTTCTGTCTAAAACCTATAATTTAGTGGGTCGAACCTTACTTTTTACGATAAAAGCATAAGGGTAATCTTCTTTAATCTTTTTAAGCAATTCATATGCTTCTAATTTGGTTTTAAAATCTCCAACATTAATCACGAAATTTGGTTGTTGATACTCTTCGTATGAATTAACATCGTTATATTTTGCTGCAAATTTTGCTTGAACTTCTCTAGCTTTGGTTTTATCGGCACTAAAGTGAATTTTCACTCTATAACCTTCGCTTTCGCCATTTGTTCGCTTATGATATTCGGCTTTTTTTTCCTGTAATGCCTTTACTTTTAAAAGCGTTTGCGTTTGATTTTCTTGCGAAAACAAAGCCGATAATTGATAAAAAACGAATATTAAAAATAATATGTGTTTCACAGTATAAAAGTAAGCTAAATTTCCATTAAATTCCTTAAATTAGCCTGTTTTTTAACGAAAATTATAATGGACAAATTTTCCTATGTTGGCACAAGCGATGTAAACGCTATTGAGAGTTTATTTTTGCAGTATTCCCAAGACCCTAATTCTGTTGACTCATCATGGCGTGATTTCTTTAAAGGTTTCGAATTTGGCCGTACTTCTTATGATACAGATGGTGGCACAATTCCCGAAAATGTAACCAAAGAATTTAAAGTAATCAGCTTAATTACTGGTTATCGTCAACGTGGGCATTTATTTACTAAAACAAACCCTGTTCGTCAACGTCGCAACTACGAGCCAACATTAGCGCTCGAAAATTTTGGCTTGTCTGATAAAGATTTAGAAACTGTTTTTCAAGCTGGTAACGAAATTGGCATTGGCGCTGCCAAATTAAAAGATATAGTAGCTCATTTAGAATGCACTTACTGCCAAAGTATTGGTGTTGAATATTTATACATGCGTGAACCAAAAGTACTGAAGTGGTTACAAGAACGCATGGAGAAAAACAAGAATACTCCTTCATTTACTAAAGATGAGAAAAAGGTGATTCTTAAAAAATTAACGCAAGCGGTTGTTTTCGAAAACTATTTACATACAAAATTCGTTGGTCAAAAACGTTTTTCATTAGAAGGTGGTGAAGCTGTGATTCCAGCTATCAATGCATTAATGGAGCACGGTGCAAATTTAGGTATTCAAGATTATGTGATTGGAATGGCTCACCGTGGTCGTTTAAATGTGTTAACCAACATCATGAATAAAACTTATAAAGATGTATTTACTGAGTTTGAAGGCAGACCAAGTGAAGATTCTTTATTTGATGGTGACGTGAAATACCACATGGGTTATTCATCTGATCAATTAAGTGATGAAGGAAAAAATGTACATATCAGTTTAACGCCTAATCCATCGCATTTAGAAACTTCTGCTGCGGTTGTTCAAGGAATTATTCGTTCAAAAATTGATAGTCGCCATAATGGGGATAATACAAAAGCGTGTGCTATTAGTTTACATGGTGACGCTGCAGTTGCTGGACAAGGTTTAGTGTATGAATTAGTGCAAATGAGTCAGTTAGATGGTTACAAAACTGGTGGAACTGTTCATTTTGTGATTAATAATCAAATTGGATTTACAACCAATTATATGGATGCGCGTTCTTCTACTTATTGTACAGATGTTGCAAAAGTAGTATTGAGTCCGGTATTTCACGTAAATGGAGATGATGTGGAAGCACTATGTTTCATTTCAAAACTAGCAATGGAATTCCGTCAAACATTTCATAAAGATGTGTTTATAGATGTGTTATGTTACCGCAAATATGGTCACAACGAAGGTGATGAACCTCGCTTTACTCAGCCGCAATTATATAAAGCAATTGCAGCTCATGCCAATCCAAAAGATATTTATGTTGAAAAACTAAAATCAGAAAATTCGGAGTTAGCAACTGAAGCAAAAGAAATTGAAACTGCCTTTAAAGCCGAATTAGATTCTAACTTAGATGAAGCTAAAAAGACTGAGAAATCAAAAATTACGTCTTTCTTAGAAGGAAATTGGAAAGGTGTAAAAATGGCTACAGCAAGCGATTTTGATGAATCTCCAAAAACAGCCATTGATGAAAAATTATTTTTAGAGATTGCTAAAAAATCAACAGAGTTACCAAAAGACAAAAAATTCTTCAATAAAATTCAAAAATTATTTGAAGATAGAAAAGCTATGATTACCAATGATAATTATGATTGGGCAATGGGCGAACTGTTAGCTTACGGTAGTTTAATGAGGGAAGGCTTTCCTGTTCGTTTTAGCGGCCAAGATGTAGAGCGTGGTACTTTCTCTCACCGCCATGCTATTGTGAAGTTAGAAGATAGCGAAGAAGAATATACGCCATTAAATAATATTGATGCTAAAGTAAAATTAGAAATCTATAACTCTTTATTAAGTGAGTATGGTGTTTTAGGTTTTGAATATGGTTATGCATTTGCAGCGCCAAACACCTTAACTATTTGGGAAGCACAGTTTGGAGATTTCTTCAACGGAGCACAAATTATTGTTGACCAATATTTAACCTCAGCAGAATACAAATGGCGCCGTATGAATGGATTAGTTGTATTATTGCCTCATGGTTATGAAGGACAAGGTCCAGAGCATTCATCTGCTCGTATGGAACGTTTTTTACAAGCTTGTGCTGAAAACAATATGCAAATTGTAAATGCTACAACACCAGCACAACAATTCCATGTATTACGTCGTCAGTTAAAACGTGATTTCCGTAAACCATTGGTATGCTTTACTCCTAAAAAATTATTGCGTTACCCAACTTGTGTAAGTAAGTTAACAGATTTTACTAAAGCTAAATTTGAAGAAGTATTAGATGATACGATTGATGCAAAAAATGTAACACGCGTCGCATTCTGTTCAGGAAAAATATATTATGATTTAATTGAACGTAGAGAAAAAGAAGGCGTAAATGATATCACATTTATTCGTTTAGAGCAGTTATATCCTTTCCCTCAAAAACAAGTAGATGCCATTTTGAAAAAATATAGCAATGCAAAAGAATACTTATTTATTCAGGAAGAGCCTGAAAACATGGGGCCTTGGCGCTTTGTAGATAAAAACTTACGTTCATTGAATTTAAAATATATTGGCAGACATGAAGCAGCAAGTCCAGCAACGGGTTATGCAAAACGTCATGCGGCAGAGAACGAAGAAATTATGACAAACATTTTTTCTAAAGTATTAGTTAAATAAATTAAGAAATTAGATTGTAGATATAAGAAGTAAATAATCCGATTTATGAAATAAAAATCTTAATTCATAAATCTTAAATCTTAAATAAATTATGGCAATTATAGAATTAAAAGTACCAAGTCCAGGTGAATCTATCACAGAAGTAGTTATTGCTCGTTGGGTAAAAAACACAGGTGATATTGTAGAAAAAGATGAGGTATTAGCAGAAGTAGATTCTGATAAAGCAACCTTAACTTTAAATGCTGAAGAATCTGGTAAAATTGAAGTATTAGCTGCTGAAGGAGATACAGTTAAAGTTGGACAAGTAGTAGTTAAAATTGATACGTCGTTTAAACCTGAAGCAAAAGCAGCTGTTGAAGCCCCAAAGGTAGAGGCGAAGAAAGTTGAGCCCCTTGTTGCAACCCCAACAACTAATAACTCATCTCAAACAACTAGTTATGCAACGGGTACACCAAGTGTTGCTGCTGCTAAAATAATGGCAGAAAATAATATTTCTTCTGGTCAAATGAATGGCACTGGTAAAGATGGTCGTATTACTAAGCAAGATGTATTAGCGGCTTTATCTAACGGTTTACCAACAGCAGCTAAAGTATTAAATAACAGCTGGCAAGGAGGAAGAGATAAAGATCGTGCTAAAATGACATCTTTACGTAAAACAGTTGCTAAGCGTTTAGTAGCAGTGAAAAACGAAACAGCGATGTTAACAACTTTCAACGAAGTTGACATGAGCGAGATTTATGCGATACGTGCTAAATACAAAGATAAATTTAAAGAGGTTTATGGCACTAATGTTGGTTTCATGAGTTTCTTTACAAAGGCAGTAACCGAAGCGTTATTTCATTATCCAGCAGTAAACGGAATGATTGATGGCGAAGAGTTAGTGTATAATAAATATTGCGATATTGGTATTGCGGTAAGCGCACCAAAAGGATTAATGGTTCCAGTGTTACGTAATGCAGAATTAATGAGCATTGCTGATATTGAAAAAGGAATTAAAGATTTAGCGATAAAAGCACGTGATGGAAAATTAACCATCGAAGATATGACGGGCGGAACTTTCACCATCACTAATGGTGGAGTATTTGGTAGTATGATGAGTACTCCAATTATTAATCCTCCACAAAGCGCTATTTTAGGAATGCACAACGTAGTTGACAGACCAATGGCTGTTAACGGACAAGTTGTAATTCGCCCTATGATGTACATCGCCTTAAGCTACGATCACCGTATTATTGATGGAAGAGAATCTGTTGGTTTCTTAGTAAAAGTAAAAGAAATGTTAGAGAACCCAAGCCGTATGTTATTTGGTGGTAAGGTTCCTGAAGAGATTTTATTAGGACTATAATTCTTCTAAACATAGAAACTAGAACCCTCGGTAAAATTATCGAGGGTTTTTTGTTACTTTTAATCCTCTTCTGTATTATGATACTATGCGACTAATCTTACTTTTATTATTATCTATACAGTTGTTTTCTCAAACCAAAAAACTAGATACTGTTTTTTGTGATTGTAATCAAGCCAAAGTCATTCCTGTTAATAGTAAAAGCATATACGGAAAAACCATTGCACCTAAAGGATTTGGAGAGATAAAAGAAATTAGTCCCGCAAAACAAAAAACAACTTTTGCTTTTGAAAAAGAACACAATTCGTCTTGGTATAAACTCGTTATAAATGTAAGCGGCGAATTAACCATGAATGTTATTCCAACCAAGGCAGATGATGATTATGATTTTATGCTGTTTAAGTCGGCAAAAAATAACTTTTGTGATAGCTTACAGAAACATAAAATAAACCCTGTGCGAGCTTGCATTAGCAGGGATAAAGAAGAATTAAACGGCAAAACAGGATTAAATTATAAATCAACGAAAGAACTGGTAAAGCACGGTGTTGGTGCTGCCTACTGTAAAAGCCTACCTGTAAAAAAAGGAGAAATCTATTATTTAATATTAGATAATGTTTACGAAAAAGGGGATGGACATACCTTAGAACTTGAGATTTCACAGCCTATTTTATTTAAAGGAACAGTGACAGATGATAATAGTAAGGCTATTAAAACAGAGATTGCTTTAACGAATCAAAAAGGTGATACAATCTCTTTAGAAAAAACAGCAGACGACGGTAGTTACAATTTTATTGCTCCTCTCACAAAAAATCAATCCTATAATTTAAATTTTTATAACGATAGTAGTTTTAGTTTTACCAAAAGTATCACGCTTGCCGATACCACACAATTAAAGGCGCTAAAAACTGTTTTACCAAAGCTCAGAAAAGGAAACAAATATTCTATTGGCTCTATTAATTTTGTGGGAGGCTCTTTACAATACCTACCAAGAGCAATTCCATCAATGAATAATTTAGCAAAGCTATTAAAGAAGAACCCGAATTTGCGAATTAAAATTATTGGCCACTCCAACGGAAGAGATATGCAAGATGAAAAAGGGATTATTGCTTTTACAAAAGGACGAGCAACTACTATTCGCAACTATTTAGCTATACAAGGCATTGATGAAAAACGAATAGAAATTGATGGAAAGGGCGATCACGAAATGTTATTTAAACTGACCGCAGCAACAACGGCAGATCAACAAGAACAAAATAGAAGAGTAGAAATTTTGGTGTTAGATTTTTAGTGTTGTTCTTCTTCTGGCTGAGGCATTGTATTTTTAAGTGCCTTAAAAAATTCCACCAATTGTAATTTTTGTGCATCTGTTAATTTAGCGTCACCATGCATCAAGGTGTATGAGCTCATCGGCATTTCTCCTTCTTCCACCATTTCAATACACTCCTCTAATTTATGGTGTTTGCGTTTTTCAGAATAAGTTCCCCAAATTGAAAAATTCAAATGCTGGCTTCCTTCGTTGATATGATGTTTAATCCACCAAGAAACAGGTGCAATATTGGTGTACCAAGGATACGTTGGTTGGTTAGAATGACAATCGTAACATGCGATTTTTAAGGTGTTAGCCACCTCAGCATTTGCTGAAGTTAGTGCGATAAAATCAGCAGCAGGATTTACTGGCTCTGTTGTTTTATCTATTCTAATAGATTGAATGGCTAAAAAAAGAAATACTAAAAAGATAGCGATGTTTTTGAGAGTCAACTTTTTCTTCATGTTCTAAAAAATTATAAAATAATAACAATAAGTAAATATGGTGTTATTTTTTAAATCTTACCTTTAAAGCAACTAAATATTTTTAATTACCTTTGTTCTATGCGTAAATTTATTTCCTATAGTTTATTATTATTAAGCATTACTGATGGTTTTGCTCAAACAAAAGCACCCATCACAGTTGCCTTATATAACTGCGAAAACTTTTTTGATACCAAAGATGATCCTAATAAAAAAGACGATGAGTTTTTACCTGAGTCTCCGCTAAAATGGGATGAAACGCGCTTTATGAACAAACTAACTAAAATTGCGCAAGTCCTAGATTCAACAGTTGCTGGTCCTGGATTACCTAATTTAGTGGGTTTAGTAGAAGTTGAAAATAAAGACGTGTTAGAAGAGCTCATCTCTAAATCTCAGTTAAAAGAAAAATCATACGGAGTATTATGTACAGATAGTCCTGATGAACGCAGTATTGATGTTGGCTTATTATATGATAAATCTATTTTTAGTTTAGTAGAATTCAAAGAATTAAATGCTACAAATCCTTCTTTAGGTGATTATAAAACACGTAACGTGTTATTCGCAACACTAAAAGCAACCAATGGCGATGTAATATATGTGTTTGTAAACCACTGGCCAAGTAGACGAGAAGGCGAAAAAGAATCAGAACCTCGTCGTATTTATGCAGCCGAACAAGTTCGTACAAAAATCAATGAACTACAAAAGAAAGACGCAAAAGCTAAAGTAATTGTAATGGGCGATTTTAACGACCATCCTGATAACAATAGTATTTTAAATACATTGAAAGCAAACAATAAGCCAAAAGATAAAAGTGAATTATACAATGCTTATCAAACTTTAGATGTAGCTAAACAAGGCACACACTATTATGATAAAGAGTGGAGAGTGTTAGATCAAATTATTGTTTCGCAAGGATTTATTGGCGCTAAAAAAGGTTATAAGTTTAATACAAAAAATGCCTTTATTTTAAAGAAAGATTTTGTGTTGTTTAAAAACGCTAAAACGGGTGAGGAAAGACCAAATCGTACATATAGCGGAGAAAAATACTATAATGGTTACAGCGACCACTTATCAGTTTATATAACGTTAGACTAATCCTTTTTCATATAAAACCATCTATTTATAGCGAGATGTATTCTCGCTATTTTTTTGCGCTGTTTTAGCTAATCTTCATAAAAACTTATACCTTAGTCCTTATCTAAAAAACTAGAAATATGAAGTACTCTGCTATCAAAAAAGACTTATACATTGATAATCGCAAAAATTTTTCAAAGCATTTAAAACCAAATTCATTAGCGTTATTTGTAAGTAATGATATACTTCCAACAAATGGAGATGGTTCATTGGGTTTTATTCAAAATAGTGATTTACTTCATTTATCAGGCGTTGATCAGGAAGATACTATTTTACTGATTTATCCTGATGCAAAAGATGGAAAACAAAAAGAAATATTATTTATTAAAGAAACTAGTGAGTTAATTGCTATTTGGGAAGGCGCTAAATTAACCAAACAACAAGCAACAGATGTCAGTGGAATTATCAATATTATGTGGTTTCATGAGTTTGAAAAAACTTTTAAGGCCATTGGTTTTCAAGCGGAACACTTTTATTTAAACAGCAATGAACATACTCGCAGATACATTGATATGGAAACTGCAGAAATGCGTTTCAATAAAAAAATAATGGCTCAATTTCCATTACATCATATTGAACGCTCTGCTTCTATCATGCACCGCATTCGTTCCATTAAACATCCAATTGAAATTGAATTGATGCAACAAGCTTGTAATATTACAGAAAAAGGATTTCGCCGCTTATTGAGTTTTACAAAACCCGGAGTGATGGAATACGAAATTGAAGCAGAATTAATTCATGAATTTGTGAGAAACAGAAGCCGCGGTTTTGCATACGGTCCAATTATCGCAAGTGGTGGCAATGCCTGTGTATTGCATTATGTAGAAAACAATAAAGAGTGTAAAAATGGTGATGTGATATTATTAGATGTAGCTGCTGAATACGGAAACTATGCAAGTGATATGACGCGTTGTATTCCAGTAAGTGGCAAATTTACTAAACGTCAACGTGAAGTTTATGATGCCGTATTGAGAGTAATGAAAGGCGCTGCGGCTATTTTAAAACCAGGCAATACATTTGAAAAATACAATGCAGCCGTTGGCGATATGATGACTAGAGAACTTATTCAGTTAGGATTGATTACTGAGGAAGATGTCAAAAACCAAAATCCAGCTTGGCCTGCCTATAAAAAATACTTTATGCATGGCACTTCTCACTTTATTGGCTTAGATGTACATGATGTTGGTTTTTTTGCAGAACCAATGCAGGTTGGAATGGCATTTACAATTGAACCTGGAATTTACATTCCAGAAGAGAATTTAGGAATACGTTTAGAAAATAATTACATCATTACAGCAACTGGAAATAATGACTTAATGAAAAACATACCATTAGAAGCAGATGAAATAGAGGCTTTAATGGCTAAATAAATCATTAGCCTAACTTATTAAAAATCAAATAATTAGTAATTTTACAAGGGCTTCAGGGTTACCTTTAGCCCAAAAGGGTATTAATACAAACAGTGGCTTTATGGCTAAAGTAGCGTACACAGACCTTGAATTTATTGAAGGGCTCAAGCATAACAACGATGCGGTGTTGCGCGCTTTATACAAAAAGTACTACAATCTCGTTCTTAAATATGTTGTAAACAATAGTGGTAACAGTGAAGCTGCCGCCGACATTTATCAGGAAACAATTATTGTTTTATATGAAAATGTCCAAAAGCCTGCTTTTCAGCTAAATTGCCAATTACAAACCTTTATCTTTTCTATTTCAAAACGTCTTTGGCTAAAACAATTACGAGGCAATGGGCAAGTCACCCGATTTAAAGAAGATGAAGAAGGAGAAGTAGTTGACGTAACAGATGAAATATCGGATCATTTGAAAAAAGAATCTGATATTGAAAAGATGAATGCAAGCATGGAAAATTTAGGAGAGCCTTGCAAAACCCTATTAAAAGATTTTTATGTTTATAAATTAAGCATGGATGATATATCAGAGAAATTTGGATATACAAATTCAGACAATGCAAAGACCCAGAAATACAAATGTTTACAACGTTTAAAACGTTATTTTTTTGAAGATAAATAAGAGAGAGTATATTAATAGTGAGAGACATGAGAGCAACAGAATTATTTGACAGTTACATTTTTGGAGGGTTAAGCGCCGAAGAAAAACAAGAGTTTGAAAATCGAATCAAAACAGATTCGGAATTTGCTAATGCGTTTGATAAACACAAAACAATTATTGAAAGCATCAATCAGCATGAACAACGCGCTAACTTAAAACAAATTTTATCGACTATCCATAAACAAGAATTTGGTAGCGACGCAAAAATCGTTTCCATAAAACAAGAGGAAAATTTCATTCAAAAGCATGGTAAAACATTTGCAGTTGCTGCATCTGTAGCCGTAATTGCTGTTATTAGCACGGTAACAATTTTAAGTACTGGTGGGTATTTATTAAAACAACAAAGCAATGCTATCACCGATTTAAAACGCGATGTTACTGAATTAAAATATTCTCAGGATGCCATTATTGAAGGTATCACGGGTGCTACAAACAAACGTAACAAAAATTATGCTCCAGCAAATATCGAGGGAACTGGTTTTGCTTTAAACAACAAAGGTTATTTTATTACAAGTTACCACATGGTTAAAAATGCAGATTCTGTATTTGTAACAAATAGTATATTAGATAGAGCTTCTGCAAAATTAGTAGCAAGCGAACCAACTTTAGATATTGCTATTTATAAAATAGATAATATAGATGCCATTAAAGATTTGACTTTTCCTTTTTCATTTAAGGATAATACTTCTGAAATTGGCGATAAAATTTTTACATTAGGTTATCCCCGTAGAGATGCAGTTTATGGCGAAGGTGCATTAAGCGCAATGACTGGATTTAATAATGATACAACCATGTACCAAATTTCCATTCCTGTAAATCCAGGTAATAGCGGTGGACCTTTAATGGACGAACAAGGAAACATTATTGGTGTGATTCGTGGTAAACAAAGTTCGGCAGAGGCTACTGGTTTTGCTATTAAATCTACCTTCATTAAACAAACTATTGAAAAATTAGAAAACGATTCGTTGAAAAAAGACTTAAGCTTAGTAACCAAACGTTCTAATTTAAAAGGATTAAAACGTAGCGAACAAATTAAAAAAATTCAACCATTTGTATTTAACGTGATGGTTTATAAAAAATAAACAACATACAACAACAAAAAGCCCTAGTAGGATTTCTACTAGGGCTTTTTTATTAACCTTTATTTTTACTTTGCTCTTCGCGTTGAAGTTCTTCTTCGATTTCTTTTTTACGAAGCTTTTGATGCTGAATGGCATCTTTTTCTCTTTTCACACGTTCTTTGTTTTGTATAATATAATTATGTCTCATTCGTTGACCTTGCATCATACTAAAATAGTCTTTGGTTGTAATAATAATCACTCCACTGGTATTATCGCCATATTGAGCTGGAATCCCTCCCGTTATTATCGCCATATTTTCTACAGCTAAAGATGGTACTCCTGAAATGTTAGGAGATTTTACGCCATCGATAATAAAGGCTGTTGCATCTCCTCTACCCCCTCTTACATGAAAATCACCATTCTCGTCTCTTGTCGCTTCTGAGGTCATATTAACAATAACGCTGCCTAAATCACTTCTATCATAAGCTGAATGAATTAAATCATCTCCGGAAATTTCCTTGATATCCATAAAGGTTTTATCAACTAAAGGCTTTCTATAAGCTATCACTTCTACTTCAATAAGTGTGTTTGTAGATACTGATAGATCAAGATAAGTGGTTCTTTCAGCACTAACTCTAACATCAGTCACTTTTTTAGATTGTGTCTCCGCACTACTTACCAATACATCATAACTACCTGCATCTAAAGGTTTATAGGTATACATTCCATCCACATCTGTGCTAGTTCCTCCTATCAAAGAGCCACCTTGCAATATTTTAATGGTAGCGCCAAAAACGGGCTCATGGTCGGTATTTAATATTTGACCTTTAAGAGCTCCCGTTGAACCTTGAGCTAAAGCCGAAAAGCTACTGATTCCTATCAGAATAGCGGCTAAATTGTGTTTTAAATTTTTCATATTTCTTATTTTTAATGGTTAATTATATTTTATTCAGAATGCATTCTTTAACTTTAAGACGTGAAGCATTATTCTTTCCATAAAAAATAATGAAAATGATTTTTTATGGAATAGGTGAAGTGATGCGTCTATTAAACAGATATGTGGCTTTTTAAGAAAAAAGAATATAGCAGCGACGAAGAATTGTTGAAACACTATAAGCAAAGTGGCAACAAAGATTTGTTTGCGGACTTATTTAAAAAACACGTGTCGGTTGTATATGGGACTTGTTTGTTCTACTTGCAGGATAAAGATGAAGCTCAAGATGCTACTATGCAACTATTTGAAAAGTTGATGCTAGATATAAATAACCGAGAGATTGACAATTTTAAAGGCTGGTTAAGTTTTGTGGTAAGAAACCATTGTATTTCGATTATCAGAAAGAATAAATCGCAAAGCAAGAATATAAAGTCTTATTACGAATTTGAATATGAGGATGCTAATTACGTAACTGAAGAAAAAATAAATACCGTAAGCGATGATGTGATGTTAGAAAACATGGAACAATGCTTACCTAAATTAAAAGAAAATCAACGTCTATGTGTAGAGTTGTTTTACCTGAACGACAAAAGCTATCAAGATATTGCCAACCAAACAGGATTTACACTGAACGAAGTAAAAAGTTACATACAAAACGGTAAACGAAATTTGAAGCTGTTACTTGAAGACCAAACCCGATTAAATAAATAAAATGCTTAACCCCCAAGACATATCAAACTATAATAACCTAAGCAAAACAGAGAAGCAGGCCTTAGAAAAAGACATGCAACACGATGATTTAAGTTATTTGTCATCTCTTGCCTTCGAACAATTTAAAGTTTCTGATTCAGAAATTACTAAATTAAATAGCTTACTAGACAAAAAAAAAGGTAGTAGTAATTCTTCATTCAATACTATTTTTATTAGTTTATTATGTGGCTTATTAATTGGAATCTCTATATTTTTCGTGATATTTCAAAAAAGCAAAAATCATCCTTCGGTATACCAATCTATTGAAGAAGAACAAGCCGCCAAAAAATTAAACAACAACGTTACCGAAACAGATACCGTTTTTCCAGTAATTGAACATAAAGTTGTGGAACACTATAATACTATTGCAGAAAAAATTGAAGAAGAGCCGATTTCCGAAATGCCAGAAATGTTGCCAAGCAAGCCGGTGAGTTTACCTGTTATCGAAGATAAAGAAGAAGACATTGTGTTTGCCTTTACTCCTAATGCTCCAGTGGTTTTTATCAGTAATTTAAAGGTAACTAATTACCGCATGTATTATTTTAGACAAAGCGAAGCTATCGATTTATCGATTAATACAGGAGTAGCAGCCCAGTACGGCAGCAAAGCGGAAATTGAAAAACCTATGATGAATAGTTCAAACACCTATTTAGCTCACAAAGTCATTGCACAAGCTATGCGTTTATTTAACTCAAAACATATTGTAAACTGTATAGAAGAGCTAGCTATTTTATATAAATACAATAAAGACGATGCAAACGCTCAGTTTTATTTAGGTATGTGCTACTATCAATTAAATAAATACGGTATCGCAGAAACCTATTTTCAAAAAAACTTAGATAACGTCAATAATATTTTTCATCAAGAATCTGAATTTTACCAAGCACTTTGCTTTCTCAATTTAAAACAAACGGATGAGGCTATAAAACAGTTACAAACCATTGTCAACAATAAGGGTTTTTATAGCGAACGTGCTAAGGAAACGATTCATAAACATTCAAAATAGTTTTTATCTTTGAGTTGCAATGGATAAAAGCATACGACTAGACAGTTATTTATGGGCCATACGAATGTATAAATCACGTTCGTTGGCAAGCGATGCTATTAAGGGTAATAAAGTAAAACTAAATGATGAGATTGTAAAAGCAGCTCATATTGTAAAAATTGGTGAACGTTATACCTTATCTTATCCTCAAGGCGTAAAAAAAATAATTGAAGTGACTGGCATTATGGATAAACGCCAAAGTTTTGAAATTGCCAAAGCCAACTATATTGATCACTCTCCACCTATTGAAAAACTAGAGCGTATGCCATCCGTATTTTTTATGCCCAACATGCAGCGAGACAGAGGCGCTGGCCGTCCTACAAAAAAAGATAAACGAGATATGGATGATTTTAGGAGGGATTAATGTTATTTATCAAAAACCAATGATTTTGGAATCATTAAAAGAAAAGGTAGTGCCTTTTCGTAGTCTAATACTTCGTAAAACAAACCTAACCTAGATAAGTTTTTATAATATTCGTTTACATTTTTGTAATAGTATTTTTCTGTTTGTAAATACCAAGCACGCTCACCTAATTTTTCAGCTAAAAACCACTTTTCTAATAACCTTGCCGATCTGCCATTACCATCATTAAAAGGATGAATATTCACAAAAACTAAATGTATAATTGCTGCATAGTAAAACACTTGCTCTATTGTTAAGTCTTGTTTTATTAAAGCAGCAACTTCCTTCCAAAAGTTCATGTATTCTTTTTTTAAAATGATTTTTGGTGTAGCCTCATACTGAATTTTACCAGTTTTATGCTCCATCACTAACATTTCTGTATTTCGCAAAACACCTCTTTGGTTTAAAGGCAATAAGTGTTCTGAAACTAACGCATGCGCTTTACTAAAATTTAATTCGCTTAATGTATTATCTTTTGCAAACAAATAGGCATTATATAAATCGTTTGGTTTTTGAGTTAATTCAGGAAGATACTCAACGTTTAACATTTTATGCTTCACATAACTATCTACTTCCATTTCTTCTCCTTCAATTTTTGAAGAACTCATAACAGAAACAGAAGTATAAAACGTAAAACTATGTGGATCTAATTCTTTTTGTTGAAGTGCAATAAATTCAGCTTGAATATCTATATCCAACATGGAAAACCATGTTTTATAATAATCGATTTTTTTGAACACTTGCATCGTCCCTGTTTTAATTACTGAATATAACTCAGCTTCAACATATTTGTACGACCTTTTTCTTTCATAGGCATACTTGCTAAATTGATTACCAAATCATCCGCTCTCACAAAACCACCTTCTTTAATATAATCTTTTAAGTCTGAAATGGTTTGATCGGTGCTTTCATATTTGTCATAATAAAAGCCTCTAACGCCCCACACTAAACTTAAAGCGTTTAATAAAGATTTGTTGTCTGTAAAAATATAAATGTTTGCTTTTGGTCGGTGGCTACTTAATTTAAAGGCTGTATAACCACTATGTGTCATAGAAATAATAGCAGATACATTTGCTTGCTTAGCCATCACACTGGCGTTATAACAAATACTATCAGTAATATAAGTAACCGTTTTTAATTCAGGCTCATGCTCTTTATAATAAATAGCGCCGTTCTCTTCTATTTGCGTAATAATACGACGCATGTATTCAATTACTTTTACTGGGTAACGACCAACCGATGTTTCAGCACTCAACATTACCGCATCTGCTCCATCTAACACAGCATTTGCTACGTCGTTTACTTCGGCACGAGTTGGTGTGTATGCTGTAATCATACTCTCCATCATTTGCGTAGCAATAATAACAGGTTTTGAAGCCGCAATACATTTATTTACAATCATCTTTTGTAATAATGGCACTTGTTCCATTGGCATCTCTACACCTAAATCTCCACGAGCCACCATCACGCCATCAGTCACTTCAATAATTTTATCAATCTCTTTAATAGCTTCTGGTTTTTCAATCTTAGCAATTACACGAGCATTTTTTTTCTTTGAACGAATAATGTCTTTTAGTTCAACGATATCAGTTACACTTCTTACAAAGGATAAACCAATCCATTCAAAATCATTTTCTAAGGCAAAATCTAAATCACGTAAATCTTTTAAAGTTAAACATGGTAAAGATATTTTGGTGTTTGGCAAGTTCACTCCTTTTTTAGATGATAAGGTTCCACCTGCAATAATAGTACAACGCACTTCGTCTTTACGATTGGTTTCAATAACCTTTAACGTAATTTTTCCATCATCAATTAATACCAGTTCTCCAGCTGCTACATCTTGTGGAAACTGAGGATAGGTAATAAATATTCTTTCTGCCGTTCCTTCGCTTTCTTTGGTTGTAATAATAATTTCCTGACCATTAATTAATTCAACGGCATTATCCTTTACTTTACCAATACGTAATTTAGGACCTTGTAAATCTCCTAAAATACCAACGTGACGGTTTAATTTTTTATTTAAAATTCTAATATTATCAATCACATGTTTAATCGGTTCGTAATCGCCATGCGAAAAATTAATACGACAAATATCTAATCCTGCATTAAATAATTCTTCTAGTACGGCAATGTTTTCAGTTGATGGGCCCATTGTGGCCACAATCTTTGTTTTGTTATAAGTATAGCTCATAGTGATAAATTGGCACACGAATGTAATAATTTTGAGGCAAAAAACGGCATTATTAAATCATTATCTATTAGGTGAATTTTTCTTCTTTTCTTTTTGCTTGAACAAAAAGAAACAAAAATTCAAGGCGAAAGACCAACCCCCATTTGCCCCGCAAAGGCTCAGCTGAATGGCGGTTTGCACTCTTTCGCCAAAACCAACCGCACTATTACCAACGTATGCAGTTGCGTAAACAAAACTTATCTGCGTGAGGGATGCGAGCACAAATCCTTTTGCAGGTAACTGAGCGGAGCCGAAGTTCGGCAAAAGATTGAAGCGACAGCCCGACCCTTCGGGACACGCCCAAAAAATAAAACAACCTATTAAATCATCATCAAATTTTGTACCTTAGCCCTTTTTATTACCATTATGCCTAACAAACTCGAGAAATTTGCCGAACTAAATACCTTTTCTAATACCCTTGCTTTTCACCATTTTGACATCCCTAACGGTTTTGCTAAAAAAGGAAAGTGGCATGAAGACATGTTTAAAAACCAAAATCCTATTGTGTTGGAGTTAGGTTGTGGACAGGGCGAATACACTATTGGTTTATCAGAAAACAATACTTCTAAAAATTTTATTGGAGTTGATGTCAAAGGCAATCGTATTTGGACGGGTGCAAAAAAAGCGATGCAAAATAAAATGAGCCATGTAGCTTTTTTAAGAACTCGCATTGATTTTATAGACCAATGTTTTGCTGAAAACGAAGTGTCTGAAATATGGATTACCTTTCCTGACCCCCAACCACAAAAAAACAGAGCTCGCAAGCGTTTAACCAATCCTGATTTCTTTTTGAACCGTTACAAAAAAATATTAAAGCCTAGTGGATTAGTTCATTTAAAAACTGACAGTACCTTTTTTTATGAATATACTATGGACATGATTAAAGAACGAAAACTAAATTTGTTGTTTTCTACAAACGATCTATATAAAAATTGTCCCGAAGGCAGAGAAGAACTAACCCGAATTAAAACGTATTACGAAACTTTATTTACAGGAAGAGGCGAAGATATTAAATACTGTTGTTTTCAATTAGATTAACATGGCAATAAAACAATTACCACATAAATCCCATTTTTATAACAAGCTCATTAAGAGTATTGTTTTAGGAACCATTTTTTTAATTGTATCACTAGCTATTGGTGTTGTTGGTTATCACTATTATTTTAATATCACATGGTTAGATAGTTTGGTAAATGCCAGCATGATTTTAACAGGGATGGGGCCTGTGGATAGGGCAGAAACGGATGGCGCTAAATGGTTTTCCTCAATATACGCCATCTACAGTGGTGTCGCTTTTTTGACAAGCGTTGCTGTAATTTTTGGACCCATTGTTCATCGCTTTTTACATCAATTTAAAATAGATATAGAGGAAGAATAATTAAGGAAATTAACCTCTTTTATAAAATAAAAAACTTAAACTTGTAAGATGCTATCACTTTTTATAAACTGGAATCCAAGTCCAGATATTTTTACAATACCAGGCATTGATTGGCCTGTGCGTTGGTATGGTTTATCATGGGCCATGGCCTTTATAGGTTGTCATTTTTTTATGAATCGCATTTATAAAGCGGAAGGCAGAACAGAGGCTCAATTAGACGTTTTAACGTTATACATTGTAATTGCTACTGTTTTAGGCGCTCGTCTTGGTCATTGTTTATTTTATGGTTGGGGATATTATTCGCAACACCCACTCGAAATATTAAAAGTGTGGGAAGGCGGATTAGCAAGCCACGGTGGCGGTATTGGGATTTTAATTGGTATGTGGTTATACTGCCGAAAAACAAAAGAAAGTTGGTTGTGGTTGTTTGATCGGTTAATTGTGGTGGTTCCTTTTGCTTCATTTATGATTCGTTTTGGGAATTTAATGAACTCCGAAATTATTGGTGAACCAACCAATGTGTCTTGGGCTTTTGTGTTTCATCAAGTAGATGAATTACCTCGTCACCCCACACAATTGTATGAAGCCATTTTTTATTTCTTCTTGTTCGTGTTATTTTACTGGCTTTGGAAAAACAAACGAAACGATTTTGGAAAAGGATTTATGTTTGGGTTATTTTGCATATTAATGTTCGGCTTCCGTTTTGGTATGGAGTTTATGAAAGAAAATCAAGAAGCGTTTGAAGCTTCGTTACCAATTAATATGGGACAAATTTTAAGTATTCCTTTTATATTAGTTGGCCTTTATATGATGTACCGTTCTAAACAAGAAAGTAAACACATTAACCCTAGCGAGGCAGTTGCGCCACAAAACTCTTAAACGATGCTACTTTTAAACACTTTCGACCCTAAAACAACAGAAAAAACATTTGAGCGTTTAGAAAAACTAAACTACATGAGCAAACCTCAATGGGGCAAAATGAATGTAGCACAGATGTTAGCGCATTTAAATGTGACGTATGATTTAACTTATAGTAAAACAATAGCTCATCATTCGTTTTTTTCGAAGTTAATGATGAAACTGTTTGTAAAAGGAATAGTAACAAGCGAAAAGCCGTATCCAAAAAACTCACGAACTGGCCATGATTTTATTATCAGCAACGAACGTGATTTCGTAAAAGAGAAATCTATCTTTATTGATTACGTCAAACAAACCGAAGCTAAAGGTGCTGCTTATTTTGAAAGAAGAGAAAATCCTGCATTTGGAATAATGAAGGCTAAAGAATGGAGTAATCAATTTTACAAACACATCGATCATCACTTTACGCAGTTTGGGGTTTAATTAAAACTACGCTTAGCCCATTAAATTTTTACAGCCATTATACAAACATCATCAACTTGTTCAACATTGCTTTTCCATTTTTCAAAAACATCATTAATAATAATTGCTTGTTGATTAAGCGGAGCTTCACTGTTTAGAAGTAATAAGTCTGAAAATTTTTTATACATAAATTTCTTGCCTTTTTCGCCACCAAACTGATCTGCAAATCCATCTGTAAATAAATAAAAAGTAGTATTATCTAAATATTCAATTTCATGAGAAATAAAGCTTATTGTTTTTTCAACCTTACCAATAGGTTGCTTATTGGCTTTTATAACTTTTAGCTCGTTGTTTTGAATATACCATAGTGGATTGTTTGCGCCGCTCCAAGTAATCTTTTTGTTTAAATAATCAATACTCAGTAACGAGATATCCATGCCATCTTTAACTTCACGGATACTTTTTTCAAACGTTTCGATAACTAACTCCCTTGTTTTATCCAAAATTAAACCAGTATTTATTAAATGAAATTCTTTTATAGCCCGGTTTAAGGCATTACTACAAACAATTGAAATCATTGCCCCTGGCACTCCATGCCCGGTGCTATCAGCAACAGCAAGAAAACATAAATCATTAACTTTTTCAGACCAATAGAAATCTCCGGCCACAATATCTTTCGGTTTATAAATAACAAAATTATTTGGGAAATTTTGATTCAAAACTTCTTGAGATGGTAGAATCGCTTCTTGCAAATATTTAGCGTAAGAAATACTCTCTAAAATTTCTTTTTGTTTGGTTTCAATTTCTTGCTTTTGAGCTGAAATTAATTTTTTTGCTTTCTTATTTTTAATCAAATTAATAATACTATAAATTGTAAAAATGATTACTAAAATAAGTACTATGAAAATTAAATTTCTTATTTCCCTGTTTTTTTTATTTTCTGTTTCAAAAAATTCTTTTTGTTTAGATATACTTTTTATTTTTTGTTTTTGTTTTTTATTCTCTACTTGCTTACTTTCTAATTCTGAATTATAAATAACATTGTCTTTAAGCAAGGATTCAATTTCTAACTCTTTGTTTTGAATTTCGCTTTTGTTTAAGTTTTCAACTTTTTTAATTTCTAAGGAGAGTAGGTTTTCTCTCTCTTTTTCTAAAAGTTCATTTTGATGTTTTTGTAAAATTACTAAGTTTGAATTTGCCAAAACATTGTTTTTATCCAATTCGAAAACGCGGATAAACGCCATTTTTGCGAGATCTGCATATTTATCGCTCTGATCGTTTTTTAAATAAAAATCTAAAAAACAAGTTCCGCGTTTATTATAGTAATCTATTTCTATGTCTTTAAAATTAAATTTAGGATTATACAAATAAGTAAATTTTATATAATTTAGAAAAGCTCTCCGGGATTTTTCACTGTTCAATGAGTCTTTTAATAAACCCAAACTAATTTTGTAATACGAATCAGCGCCTTTTTTTAATAGACTATTATTACTTGTTTTATAATTGCCTATAGAATCTATATTAACAGACATTAAAACAGAATTCATTGCGCTATCTAGCAAATCTATTTTTGAGGAATTATATACGGTCTCCGATTTAAATATTTGAAAATAGGTTGCTCCTCTGAGATTAAAAGCAAAAGAGTTGTTTTTCGTTTCAGAGTTTTTAACTACCTTATTTATAAGGGGAACAACGTCTTTAAATTTATTTTCTTTATAAAGTTTCTGACATTCATTTAATAAATTTTTTTGCGCATATTGATTTTCGCTAATAAGTAAAATTAAAAAAATGAAGCTTTTTTTTAGTAAATAAAATGCTTTAAATTGAATGTTAATCTTCATGTTAACCTACATTCGGGGCAAAAACCAACGTTTTAAAATAGCAGGAGTTTCAGTAATTTTAAAAGCAAAGGTTATTTCGTGTGATGCAGAGGTAATTGTTTTAAATTGACTATTACTTGATTTATAACCATAGCTGATACTTAAATTCTCTACATTAACACCAAACATTGCACAAAACGTTCTATTGGTTTGATAACCACCTTGTACCCAAATAGCATCTTTATACATTCCCTTTACAAATAACGACCCTACGTTTTTTGTGATAGGCATGTTTTGATAGCACAACCATGGAGTAATTTTAAAATCTTCGCCTGCATTGATGGTATAAAATACGGCGGTGTTAATATGACTATTTATTGGCTGACTTGTTGCAATTATATGGGGCATTGAAAAACTAACATCTAACCCTTTGTAATTATATAAAAACCCGACACCAGCAGCAAACTGATTTGTATTATAATACGATTTTGTTAAGGTTGGATCTGATTGATCTAATGACTGATAATTATCGATACGGTTTATTAAAAGACTATTTTTTAATAAACCTGCTGATAATCCTAATGTAAATTTCATGTCATCCGAAATTTTTGCTAAATACGAATAAGATAAATCCGCTTTTAATAACTGAAAGGCACCACGTGTGTCAGATATGATTCTTGTTCCTAAGGCTTGTTTTTTAGATATTTTTGAGTGCATACCAAACATATAATTTTTATTAGCAAATGCTACGCCTCTGTTTTGAGTTTGTGCGCTTAAAATAATATTCAAGCCTTCTTCTCTTCCTGTATAAGCAGGATTAACATTAAACATGTTGTTAAGCTTAAACGAATAAAAATCATAAGATAACACTTGCGATTTTGCTTGTAGTGTTGTAATAATAAATAAAATATATAATAGGTTCTTCATAATAGGTTGTGTTAGTTAAATTAGTTTACAATGGTGATGTTTCCTTTATACGTAATTTTTTCGTTTTTAAAAACATAATAGTAATTGCCAGTTGGCAGTGGGTTACCATTTAATTTTCCATCAAACTCGTTATTATAATTATTAGGTGCTTCGTAAATTATATGACCAAACTGATCAAAAATTTGTAAAGCAAAGTCTTTATAAATATCAACGTTCTCTATTTTCCAAAAATCATTTTTGTTATCGCCGTTTGGAGAAACATAATTGGTAGATGGTAATGGAATTGTGTTACCAGCAATATCTGTTATAGTGATATCAAATGCTTTTTCTAAACTTAATCCTTCATAATCGGTGCTCTTAACTCTGATATGATACACTGATTTTACATCATAGTTTGTTTTAGTAAGAATAATTAATTTATCACCATCAAGCATAAACTCTGCATTATCTTCGGCGCCCGAACCAGCAACTAAATCATACGTAAAATAATCAGGATTATCTGTATCAATAGTGCGTATTTTACTCACATAAGTCATTTGCTCATTATCTTCAGTTACTGCTGTTGTATCAATAATTATATTTAAAGGAACTTCATTTCTATTATAAATTTTAATTAAAAAAACTTTATCAACTGTCAAGCCACCGTTATCTGTTGATTTTACGCGCAAGCTATATGTTTGTCCAGTATATGTATAACTAAGATTTGATTGTAATTGATTACCTGAAATAACAAATAAACCATTATCTGTATCGCCTGTTCCTGAAGTTAGTGAATAACTATGAGTTGCTCCGGCATCTTCGTCGGTAGTTGAAAAATTACCGATTAGTGTATTAACAGGAGACAATTCCTGAACACTATCAGTTGATAGCGCAATATTTGTTGGAACATCATTGACATCATTTACTACAATTGTAAATGTTTTTACGTAATACGCGGCAAATGGATCTGTTCCTCTTACATTAACGTACAACGTGTCTTTTTGCTCAAAATTATAAGATGCATTTGTACTGAGAACATTTCCAACAATAGTTACACTTGCACTATCAAGTCCAGACTCTACAGTTAATGTATGCGTATCTGCCAAATCATAATCAATAACGGTTAAAGTTCCTATTGGTGTTGCCAAAGGCATATTTTCATCAATAATAAAATTGCTTATTAAAATATCCGTTGGCGCATCATTTATATTTGAAACAGTTAATGTAAATGTGTTTTCAATAAACAAACCTCCAAAATCAGTAGTGCGCGCTCTAATAAGATAAATAGATTGAGCAGTGTAATCTAAAATGCTAACATTATACAGTGTGTCGTTTTGAATGTAAAATTGTGAGTTATCTGCGCTGCCAACACCTGCCACTAAACTATAGGTGTGTGAATCATTTAAGTCGGGATCTATAGTAGAAAACTCTCCCATAAAGCTTCCTGCTTGTTGATGATCACTAATAAATGGCGAACTTAAGTTCAAAGCTGTTGGCGCGTCGTTCCCATCAATAATGGTAATCGTAAATGTTTCAATATACGAGCAACCTCCGTTATCATCCACTTTTAATTCTATTACTTTAACCGAATCAGTTTCATAATCGTAATTAGCATTTACTACTAACTGATTTCCAACAATAGAAAATTGAGAATTTTCTGGTTGACCAGTTGTTAATGAGTAATTAAATACTGTTCCTGCGTCTTGGTCGGTAGCCGATAATGTGGCAATAGGGGTTGCTAACGCTGAATTTTCTGTTATGGTATAATTGCTAATACTAATGTCTGTTGGAACATGATTAGTATATAATACAATTGGATTTGCAAGTGTACCTTGCTGACTACCTTGAGCAAAAACAGTAGAATCTAATACATTTAATACCGTATTATTCGACGCTTTGTAGATTTGAAATTTTACTTTTTCGCCACTAACCGCATTACTTTTTATAGTTAGTAAAGCTAATTTATTTAATCCAACTGTGGTTCTGGTTTTTACAACGCCTCTACATTGTGCGCCAACAAAAGCAGCCACGTAATTGTTAGTGTCTGCCAAATCAATACAAGCTTCATTGGCCTTTATGGTCATTGTCATTTGATATTGATATGTTGCCAAATTAACCGTCCAAGTAGCTGGCACTTGTGCAACACAAATTTTTGTGAGTTGCAATAAAACTAAAATTAATACTACATATTTTGTTTTCTTCATCATATCGGATTGAGAATTTTATTTAAAGGGAGTTCTTTTAATGGATAAAAGAACTCCCTTATTCTAAAAAATTATTTTGTCTTAACTACTTTTATTTGTTGATTAACATCCCCTGTTAAACGAATGTAATACATGCCGGCTGACAAATTAAGATTCCCTGTTTGTATTACAGTTTGTTCTTTTTTATCTTTAACATTAGTTGAATAAAGTACCTTGCCCAACAAATCAACTAATTCAATTTTACAAGAACTAGGTTTACCAAAACTTATGGTTAAATTATCACTAAACGGATTTGGATAAATGCTAACGTAGTCGGAACTTGTACTATTAGTTAAGGATGTCGCAATATTAACCACTTTACACGATACAGAATCCGCCACATTACTTACAACTGGTGCTGATGGCAATCCGGCTAATGCATCGGTTGTAAATGTTAAACTGCTATTTGTGCTTAACACTGAACCGTCTGTTGTATTAAAGTATTTTAAGTTTAATACATCTCCATCCGTATTACTATAAAGTGTTAAATAGTAATTGTAGATATTAGTGGTTGTGTTTTTTATAGGATAGGCAAAACCTCTCATGGTATTTGTAGCATCAAAAGCACCAAGTAATACATTACCTTGATCTAATGCTTCATTACAAATGTTTCCAGTAACTATAGCCGACATGGTATTATCATATGCCTCAGGAGTAAAAGGAAATAGTGTTTGATTTGAACTAACGTTCTGAGGATTAGTCATTCTTCCTATGTAGGTAGATAAAGGATAATTAAATGTACTTGCACTGGCTGACTTAAGCATGTATCCCATAGCAGGTTTCATGTTCGTTAAACTTCCTGTCCAACCCATTAAGTTATCATAATACGCAAACTCATACTGACTCTTAATTAAATCGCCAGTTGCAGCATTATAGTTTCCTAAGGCCTCAGAAATGCTTGTGTTTTTTGTAGAAACATAACCAATCCAATTCCAACCAGCTTGAACATTAATTGTTGCAATGGATGAATCCGGAGAAATACGTGTTCCAATATGCACTAGCGTATCTGTGTTAGCTGATTTTATTTTATAAGATTGATTATTAAAAAATCCTGCTCCTTGAGAAATATTTCCTAACCAACTCAAGCCTGAATCATACTGATCAAAACTAGAATTGCTTAATACAACATCGCCTGTAGTTGAATTTAAGTTACTCATTAATAAATTACTAGTTGCTAACTTAGTTGATCTCAGTGGTAACGAAAACCACGTCCAGCCATTGTTCAATGGTATTTTAATTTCAATTTCGGTATTAGCTACAAATGTAATAGGGTTTGTAACTGTTCCAATTACGTCGTTTTCTACAAACATCAAATTAGGAGTCACTTTTACAAAGGTTAATCCGCTTGCTGCATCATAAATATTAAAGTTAATAGAGTCGCCTGTAATTGAATTACTATATACATTCAAGAAAACCTCATATCTATCATACGCTGGCAAGTATTGTAAATTAGCAACGCCACAAATAACACCATTACTAAACGCTGCAATCTTGTTTTCTAAGTTTGTAGCAATTACATTATCAATTTTTAGTTGCCCAAAAATATTCATCGAATATTGGAAGTTTGCAGGATTTACAACCCATGTTGGACTTACTCCTTTTACTTTTAAATTAATTTGCAAAATCTCCGCATAATTAAAATCAGTAGTTACACTAACATCTGCACTAAAATCTCCAATGGTTCCTCCGGCAGGAATTGTAAATACAACATTTTGAACACTGTTTGGAGCAATAACGCCACTCGTGATATTAGCTGTCATCCAACTTGGTAAACCATCAATTGTAAATGCTTTTAAGGCACCACCTGTATTGATGATTGGCGCCGTAAAAGTTATGACGCTATCAACTGTTTTTTCAAAATCAAACATGTCGTCCTGCCATTTCACTTGGTTTTTATTTACATAAGCAATCCATGTTTTTGGAGATTGCATTTTGTTAGCATGCAAGTCATACGCATCTTTTACTGTTACATCCAAGGTTACATTTTCTAATAACTCGGGCGCTGTTGTTGGCGTTAAAATAATTTTATCGTTATTTAATAACCACGTATAATTAATTGCCTGAACAGGACGAGGTAATTTGATGGTTGGCGTTTGGTTTGTTGTAACAACTCCATTTTGCGCACTAACGGTTAAGGTATTTACAGATTGATTATTAAATGTAGGTGTTAAGGATGGTGTACCCATCACTGTAGCATAATTCTCAAATGGTAAAAATGCTTGCAAACCGTATTCATCTCCTAATAATCTGTTTTGCTTGTCGCGTTTTAATTGCTCTGCTTTGCGGGCAGTATTCCACAATCTAAACTCATCTATTTTACCATCAAAATGATTATCATAATTTGTAATTGTTCCTGTTTGATAAGCACGGGCACCTAAATATAAGTAAGCTCCTGATAAATTATTAAACGCTAAACCTTGCACTGAGTTTTGTAAATTACCATCTATGTAAGAGGATAAATTACCCGAACGGTTCATGATTAAAGCAAAATGATGCCAATTTCCATCAAAGTTATTGGTATTAGTAGCAACAAAATCTATCCCTTTATGATACACATGTATCATACCGCTTGCATCTTTTTGTATGTTCCATGAATCTAACGAATCTGCTCCTACTCCATCTCCTTTGCCATTTGCAAATAAGGTGGCTGCTCCGCTTTGTGTGGAGTTAAACCAAAATTCTAAGGTAAAGTCCATTTCTTTAGTAATGGTAATGTTGCCGGCAGATACTTGCACGTTATCATCAACACCATCAAATTGTGCAGCATACCCATTTGGATTTACTTGCCAAGTGGCTCCATAAATATCGGCATTTCTACTTCTGATATCATCGTTTGAAACTACTCCATCTGCTTCATCCATTTTCCAATTATACATTAAGCCAGATTGATTGCGGCTTAATACTTTGTTCATGGTAATAAGTATTTCGGTAGTTGTTCTTACATCATTCCATAGTCTTACTTCTTGTAAATTACCATTTAAGAAATTAGTATTAGTTGGCAATGTTTTACCAAAAGCTAATTTACCAGAACCTGTATAGTCAATAAAGAAACTATTATTTGTCCCAGCTAATGTTCCATCTACATATAAAATAGCGTCCGTATTTGCATAATCATACACAATGGCATAATGGTGCCAGTTGGTTGGTGTTGGAACTGTAAATGTTGACGTGGCGGTTTGGTTGCCTAAAGTGAATTTTAATTTGTTTGTATTATCAAAGCCGATCGTCATTTTTTGTACTGGATCTGTTCCTTGACTTATAACGGTTTGGTTAATACCTACCGCGTTTAATTTAGCCCAAAACTCTACAGTAAAACTCCGTTTTTGTAAACTAGCTCCACCAGTTACCTCAGCATAATCTGCTACACCATCAAAGTTTAAACTCTCGGCATGGCGAATAGTGCTGCCATTTAAAACGCCTCTAATATCAAAGTTTAGGGTAGATAAACTACTTAAATCTATGGGTTCGTTAAATTGAATAGAGATATCATCGTTAGGATCTAAAATACCATCACCCGGTGTTGGTGTGCCAAATGGTGCTGGGTTTACACGATCCATAACACCTGCTAATACTGGAGAATAAACCGTTGCATAACTTCCGTCTTTATTATAACAAAATGATTTTGCGCGAATTTCGTAATTGCCATCAGGATAATTGCTTGGTGTTACAGTCCAGGTATACGGCGTATATACTTGCCCGTTTGGAATTGTATATAGCGTGCTTGTACCTGCGGCTTGCGCAGCTGTTGGGCTTACATAAAAATCTTGAATTTGTAACCATGCGCTTGAATTTGATGGTTTATATTCAAAGCCGATTTTTTCAAAACCATAGTTAGGGTGCGCAGCAACAGGCACACTAGCATAATTAGTTCCTGTAGCTACTGCTGTGGTAGTAGCACCAGAGAGTGTATTAGTAGCTGTAGCAATGTATGTATAAGTTCCAGTTGAAACCTGTGTTGTGTTTGCAACAGAGCCGTAATTATAATTATAATCTTCCATAACAATATTACTGATGTCGTTATTGCTTTTATTAATTACAAAATTATTTACTGGAGCTGTAATTGATAAATCGGTACAAGTTGGAATAAAATGTACAGTCACGTAAGCTGTATCAGCTATATCAGTGCTACAAGCCGAACTAAAAATTACCATTAAACTATCATAGTTTATTTCTATGGGACCACGCTCAATGGTTAATGTTTTCACTACAGATCCACCACTAGGTATATTAAGTATCGTGTTCGCATTTTGCCCATCAATTTTTAAGACTGCACCATTCGGATTACTTTGACTAGCTATTCGAATCTGTAAATCAATATTATTATTTATCGTTAACGGACTTTGATTAGTTAATACCAACTGATAAACCGCTGCTTGGTTAGATGGTATGTTAAACTGATTGGAAGGTGTAATGGCAATGTTTGGCATCTCTCTTTGAACTGTTGCATTCGCAATAGTTGCAAAACCAGTTGCATTAAAAGTATGTGAACCAATGTAGCCATTTGGATTGGCAGGATTATAGTAATGACAAACCACAGCATCTTCGTATGGACACATAGTTTGCCCACCGCGTGTCACAAAAATATTGCCAGTTCCTTCCGGAGATTTATACACATCAATACTCATGATATCGCCCGGATCTCCATCCGTTAATGTATAATCAAAGGTATTAGTTAAGTTAGTGCTATTGCTAGTTGAACCTCCTGAGGTTTGATGAAAAGAAAGACTAGGTTTTACAAGCACTCCCGCTCCAGCAACAGATCCACCCAGCACTCCTGCAATATCTTCATTAATTTGTAATTCCCAATCGCTTGTTATAGTTGTTTCATTATCGGCTTGATACACGTTGTTTACAATAGCAGAACCTAGAGTAAAATTATCAATTAACACGCCTCCAGTATTATTGACGCAGGCTAATTTTTCTCGTTCATTTTGTGCTAGGGCTTGCTTCCATAAAGCGATTTGAGTATTTAAAATCCTAACCGTGTCTTTATTTACCAAATTAGAATACCCTCTAAATGTATAAGAACTTCCAGTACTATCCGCTGGATCATAAACCGCCGGTGTGCTTGAAGTTTTAGAGGCACCCCACAATGGATCATCGTTATTAGAAGCAAACCTTGGATCTGTTGGAGAAAGGGTGTATGTATATTTACCTGGACTATTTATTAATAAGGTATTTCTGATTGCTTCTAACTGAGGAATCACGGTGTTTTCAATTTCTTCTTGCGTATAAGAAAAACGAGTCCGTACATTATCAGGTGCTACTGCGTAACCAAGTTTTAATGCTAACCGTTTAAGGTCTCCTCCTACAGTCAATATTGGTCCGAAACATGTAGGACATTGTTGCGCATCTGCTAACTCAATATTAGCCGTTGGACCCACTAACCAATTACGAGAACGTCCGATAAAAATATCAGCATCTGCACCCACATAATCCGCATCATCACGCGTTGCGACTGAATTGGCAGAAGTAATCACCTCGGTAAGTGATGAATCTGAACTTGAACTAATATTAGTGCTTAATCCCAACGAAAGTGTGTTTTCAAGTTCAACTGCAGTTGCAACACCTATACCAATCAAGGATTTATTTCCAAATAAAATATCTACCGAAACACCTTTATCACTTCCATCTCCATTACTTAATGAGGTGGATTTTGTGATTGTACTGCCGGATGTCCATTTAGAAGAACTACCCGAACCCGGAGGGTCACGTAAAATAAAATCTACTTTTTCGGGACCTTGTGTGGAGATACCTGTTCCTGTAATTCGCTTACCTATTACTAAAGCATGATAAAATGGATTAGCGGCTGTATTTGTCGTATTTGGTGTCCATGGCACTGAGGCTGCTCCGTCGGGAACAACCACTACTTGAATATTTTTTGTATAATCTAAATTAGAAGCTGGTGTGGTTGCTGCAATATTTGGAGAACCGCATACAAACGAATAGGTACCAACCCCGTTTTGAAAACTAAAGGCAGCATTTGGATCAATACCATCTACTAAATCGTTAGTTACTAAAATAGTACCACTTAATAAAACAGTGTCTTTATCTGGGGCTGTTGAAATGTCAGCATTTGTATATAATTCGTTAGCCGTTATTTTTGCTTTATAGGTTTTGTTTTGTGTAAAAACCGGCCAGTTTAATGGTCCCCAACCATAGTTTCCATAAGTTCCGATGTTACCGGCGATTGGCTTGATGCTTATTTTTGTAGCACCCACTTTTAACGAATCGTCTCCAATAAATTTTGAGCCATCCAACATGGTCATATCAATGTTTGGATCTGAACGATAAACCATATCCAAACGTTTATTGTATTTTATAGAGTCAATATCTAAAACTCCACCATTACTATCAAATAAAGTATCAATAACGGTTGTTTTTAAAAACGAATTAGTTAAATCAATTAATGAATTAGTATTTGATAATTTGGTTTTATTAATGGTTACTGAATTAGTGATGACGTAAGCATTTTCTATTTCATAAATTAAAGGCGGTGCGTTAAACTCATATTCGCCAGTAATGCTATCGGTAATTACAGTATCTCTGTAACAAGCTACACCTTGTGATTTTATAAATATTTTAGCACTCCCAATGTTGTTTTTAGAACGGCCCATGCCAGGTGCTTTGTTAGCTTCAACCGTGCCACCCACAACACGACCAACTAATTTTAATTTAGTACTATCAATAAATTGCACCGAATTAACTGGCTCCTGAAAATCATGCGTAATACCAGTTGAGAGTGGAGGATAACGTCCGGCTTGCATAGTGTGGCCATACTTTTCAACCGTCACATAGTGGTTACCAATTGGCACGCTAATTGAAAAAGATCCAGTGGCATCGGTTAATACCTGTGCACCATTTTTTACCACTGCTAAACCATCTATTTTAACTGTAGCGCCTGGTACAGGGCAAGATGGGCTTCCATTAGGATTTTTATAGCGCAATTCACCGGTAAACGAAAAAGAGGAATTATCTATAAAATCTTGGTTATTATAAACATAAGACGCATCGCCCACATAAACCACTCTGGAGTTTGGAGAAAATGAATGGGTAGCAATAGAAGGAACAATGTTAAAGTTTTCGCCTGAGCCAGCATACCGAATACCGGTTACATTATAATTACCTAAGGCATCTGTTACTCCAAAATAACCTAACTGAGCATTGCTTGGAATATCAGAACTTGCAACAACAGACCCCGACATAACAGCATGATTGGCATTAAAGGTGTTTACTACTTTTGATACATCATACGCATAGTTGCCCATCCCTTCATCAAAATGTAAGTTACATTTAAAGTCAGATTCGTTGCCATTTAAAATTCTGTTTTGTTCTACGAATATAACCGAATCAGTAGCAGCTTTTCCAATTAAACGAAATTCATCCATTAAGAAAATAGATGATGCATTTCCAATAACTAAATTATTTGAATTATCGTCAATGGTTCCGGTAGCAGAAACTGACGCAGTTAGCACGCCGTTAGCAAATAATTTAAACACCGCTCCATTATAAACCATCGACACATGGCTCCATTGACCAACTGCTAATGAACTTGAAGGCATACTTAATGTTTTTGCCACACCTCCCGCATAAATTATTGCCTCATAATTTGTTGCCGTACAACTAAATTCAAAGGCATTTGCTTTTTTAACAATTGATACTGTTCCTGTTGTTGTAACAGACAAAGGTTTATGCCAAAACTCTAATCGCAGTTCATTACCGGGTTCTAATTTTGCATTATCAATAATCGTTAAACTTGAGCCCGGAATAAAGTATAACGAATTGCCTGTTAATGCACCATTTTGTTGTACCAATACTTTTGCGCCACCCACTGCTACGCCACCTGTATATTCAATATGGCCGCTCACTATGCCGGCAGGACTTCTAAAGCCAATATCAGAAGATATATTTGTTAAAATTTCGGTACTTAAACAATTTTTTATTCCCACAATGGTGTATCTATAAAACACACGCGCATCGCAGGTATTATCAATGTAAAAAGCACTTACACCTGGTAAGGATGCAATTTGCACCGAATCGTTTACCGAATTTAATTCCTTACGGTAAATTTTAAATAAATCAACATTAATACCATTATTATTACTCCAGCTAAGCTCTACTCTGTTTCCAAAATAACCTTTTGAGGCAGTTAACTTTTTAGTTGCATCAAAAGTAGTATTTAAATTAGGGGGCGGTAAAATACCAGTTACAAAGGTTGATGAGCGTAAGCCACTTAAAACACAGTCGGAAAATACTTTTACATAATATTTGTAACTTCGGCAAGCTGCCACACCATTATCAGTATAGCTAGTTGTATTTGGGTTCACATCAAAAAACACCGTGTTTCCTAAATCATCTTGGCGTTCAACTTGAAATTTTGTTTCGTTAGTTGAATTATCACTCCAGTTTAAAATCAGTTGATTGTTTATACCATCAACTACCATGTTTAAATTTGTAGCTGCGGGCGGATCTACCGGCGAAAAGCCATTTGCTTGCCCTATCCCCGATTCACTATTACAAGCGTTTCTTGCAACTAACTTATAGTAATAGGTTGTTCCTCTTCCGGTATTATCTGAATAATAACGGTCATTGGCAATTATAGTAGCTAAGGTAGTATAAGTGCCAGCTATAGTCAAGGACCTACTTAAAAGAAAATCTTGTGGATTACTATAATTATAATCCCACCTTAACTCAACCTTGCCATTACACAAATCATTGGAGGCGCTAAAGTTTGTTGGGGCGGAAGGTGATGGCAGAGGGCCTCCGCTAGCTATGGATGAATAATAACTATAAATATTAAAGCCTGTAGCGCTATTATTATTTGTTTTTAGTTTAGTTCTTATTTTATAATTATAGGTAGTGTTATTTGCAACAGAATTATCTGTATAGCTTACTGCACTGCTAGGCACTGTGGTAAGATAATTGTTGTTTTTGTAAATTTCGTATTCATAATATTGATTGGTACAACTCGTAGTTATTTCCCATGTTTGCAATGGGTTTTCCCACTCTAAAATAACCTTACCACACTCATCGTTAGATGCAGTTAAATTAGTTGGTTTTTCGATGGTTTGGTAGTATATTAAAGGAGCAGTATGTGTACCATAATCTGTTTGATCCGGACCACACCAATTATTCCATGCATAATCAAACTTAAGCTCTATTGGATATTTCATGTCACTATTTCTGCCAGTTAAAGTAACTTTATTACGATATTGTTCGTTGCCACTCGCATCATAAGAATATGTTGTGCCATCCATACCACTAACTGCACTATTTGTTGCCATATTACTGCTACCATAAGTACCACCACCAGTATGAAAAACAGTCCAGCCTCCATTGACGCCACTAATATTTTTGTAAGATAAAGTTCCGCTTGACAAATAATCATCCTCACAATAACCCCAAACATTCGAATGTAAATATGAAATAGTTATATTACCAGTACAAGGATCGTAAGACCATGATGTTGGGTATATAGGATCGGCTAAAATGTTTTTAGAAACAAGTGCCAATACTAAAATAAAAAATGCTGTTTTTAGTTTACAGGCGGCTAGTAATTTTGTAGTTGAATTTTTCATCTTTGAAGGTATAATTTTATGCATCATGGTAATGTGTCATTAATTTTAAAAAACTAATGTACAATAAAAAACAATAGGTTCTATATTTTGGGGTGAATGACCTTAGTTTGTATGTGAATGACATCATTATTTTTATAAAGCACTTAAAAAAATTAAAAAGGGGTTTTTGGCAGTTTTTGATTAACATATAATTTAACCGCCAGCTTAAACGTAAAATAAAAAAAAGGTTTTAAGTTTTCGTTACCTTGATTAACAGGAAATGCATAATGAAAAGCGGGTTCTATGTATGCATTGTTTAGTAAAAGCCTAACCGGCAAATTGGTTTCTATATCAATCAACTTATAATTTGTGCGATTATCATAGGTGTGCGGAAAGTCGCCATAAATTGGTAAAAAGTTTTTGTTTGCAAACACACTGCTAATTTCAGGTTTAATAAATAGTACGCATTTTTTAGAAAATGTATGAAGCAGTATTTTTTTATTAATTAAAAAATCATTTTCAAGCACATTATATATGCCAAACATATTATAAGCAATAGCTGAAAAATTAAACCAATTAAAATCAAAAGAGGTTTGTAAAGTAATGGCATTATTGAGTGCTTTGTTTACATAATCTTCGCCATTAAAGGTTAGCCATTTTTCGTAGCTTATACTTGCGTAAATATTTTTATTAAACTCCTTTTCGTATCCAATTCCAATATCGCCAAAAGCAATAGTATTTGGCGTAGCCTCCATGCTCCAATAATAAAATGTGGTGTAAATAAAAACTCCTTTTTTTGAAGTAAATAATAGTGCAAGGTCTAAGCCATTTTGTTTTAAACCAAATGTTCGTCCCCAATAAACTACTTGTGGCTGACCATTTATTCCAACTTCAAATGAAGATAAGTTTGAACGAATAGAATCTGTTTTTAAAACTAAAGAGTCTAATGTAGGTTTACTAAACTCGTTTTTTTTATGGATACTATTTGTAACTTTTTGAGGAAAAACATTTAAAGTAAAAACACAAAAACATAATGCCAAATATGTTTTTAATATTCTTTTATTAGACATCGTTTTTTAGAGGTTATATTAATGTCCCTAAAAAACTAATCTATGTTATTATTTAAACTTTTATTAAAATAGGTTTTAATAAACTCTTTTATAAACGCTATTTCAATGATGGCAGCAAGCGCAATAAAAAATACACATGCTGAATATAAATAATTTTCAATACCAACTGTATTAATAAGGTCGTTTGGCACCTCAATAATAACTGTAAATATTTCGATAAATAACCCAATTAGCAAAAGCCCCATACCGCAATATTCAGACACTGCATTAAGATGTTCTTGCAAAGGTGTTATTTTTGTTTTAGTCATTTTAACAATTGTTTCTCTCGATTCCATTAATACGCCAAGTGAGATTAATACTCCTCCAACACTGTTAATGGTAATGTTTACCTTATCAAGGCCGTTGGCTTCAATGTGTGGGGTGTTATGCATTATTTGATGTAACATAGAGCTCAAAAAACTAGGCGTTTCTTTATGGGAGTTTTCCAAATGATCCATTATTGAGTAAACAATATATTTAACGCAATAAAAACTAAAAAACACTGTAATTGCATTTAGAAAAATAAAGAACCATCTTCCTATTATTCCATTCATTAAAAAAAATAAAATTTTATTATTCATATATTTAAGATTTAAATTTTGTATAAAAAATGAATGTACATTAAATAACAATAGCTTTTATATTTTGGGGTGAATGACCTTAGTTTGTATGTGAATGACATCATTTTTTAAAAAAACTAGCGCAACTTAATTTTTTTGATCAGAAAATTAGTGTCCTACTTTAATTTGTTTTTTTGAAGTAAAAAATATAAGATTACATTTACTTATATTTTTAAAATAACAAACACCATGAGAAAAACATTTATTTACCTATGTATTGCCTCAACCTTATGCGTTGGCACGATGAGTATTTTTTATCCTAATTTTTTATGGGCCTTTGTTATTATTATTCCTATTAGTTTGCTAGGAATAAAAGATATGATGCAAACCAAGCATAGCTTAATCAGTAATTTTCCGGTGGTGGGCCGTATGCGTTGGTGGGCCGAGTGGATGCGTCCAAAAATATATCAGTATTTTATTGAATCGGATACCGATGGTGCGCCATTTAACCGCTTAAGCAGAAATGTTATTTATCAACGTTCTAAAAAAGCAACAGACTCTACACCCTTTGGTACACAATTAAATGTTTATGAAACAGGCTACGAATGGCTAAACCATTCTATATCACCTTTACCTTTAGAGAAAGGCGTGCACGACCCAAGAGTTACAGTTGGCGGCCCCGATTGCAAGCAACCTTATGCAGCAAGTATTTTTAATATTTCGGCAATGAGTTTTGGTTCGTTAAGTAAAAATGCAATAATGGCATTAAACGCCGGCGCTAAACTTGGTGGCTTTGCGCATAATACCGGAGAGGGCGGTTTGAGTCCTTACCATTTGTTGCCTGAGGGTGATGTTATTTGGCAAATTGGAACAGGCTATTTTGGTTGTAGAAACCAAGATGGCACTTTTAATGGAGCAGCCTTTGCGGAGCGCGCTGTTTTGCCAAATGTAAAAATGATTGAAATAAAATTATCGCAAGGTGCAAAACCCGGGCATGGCGGCATTTTACCAGCATCAAAAGTTACCGATGAGATTGCCAAAATTCGTTTAGTAGAAAAAGGAAAAGATGTGCTTTCGCCTTCCTATCATAAAGCATTTGGTACACCACTAGAACTCCTTGCTTTTATAAAACAATTAAGAGATTTAAGCGGCGGAAAACCTATTGGTTTTAAATTATGCATTGGGCAAAAAAGTCAATTTATTGCCATTTGCAAAGCCATGATTCAAACTAAAATTATGCCTGATTTTATTACCGTAGATGGTGGAGAAGGCGGAACTGGTGCAGCTCCGTTAGAATTTAGTAATTCGGTTGGTATGCCATTGCGAGAAGGTTTAGCGTTTGTTTACGATGCACTAAACGGATTTGGTTTAAAAAAACATATTAAAATAATTGCTTCAGGTAAAGTGCATACCGGATTTGATTTAGTAAAAAATTTCTCGCTTGGCGCTGATATGTGTAGTGCTGCAAGATCCATGATGCTATCGTTAGGTTGTATACAAGCATTAGAGTGTAATACAAATACTTGCCCCACAGGCGTGGCCACGCAAAACCCAAATTTATATAAAGGATTAGATGTTGATTTAAAAAAAGTACGAGTTGCAAACTTTCAACACGAAACCGTGAAAGCAGCAGTAGAATTAATGTCGGCAGCCGGCATTGAGCATCCTGATAATTTGCACCGCTCGCATATTTACAGACGCGTAAGTGCTAATCAAATTCAAACCTATGCCGAAATGTATCCTTATGTATTAAAAGGTGCATTATTAGAAGCGCCCTATCCGCAAGGTTGGGAATTTGATTTAATGCAAAGTAGCGCAGATACATTTGATAGTGCTATAAAATATAGTTAAGGCTGTTTTTATGCATTGTTTCATCATTTTAATAGAACGCAGATACCACAGATTATTATTATTAGACCTGATTTGGGATATCAATTGAACGTAAAACACTAAGATGCTGAATCATACCGATAGCTATCGGTATCAGCATGACTAACTAAGAATGTTTCTACCATTCCAAAATTGTTGCGGTGTTTCATGATTTTAATGGAACGCAGATAACACTGATTATTATGATTAAAAAGGATTAGGGATATCGATTATTCGAACTTGATGCGGAGTTTCATGATTTTAATGGAACGCAGATAACGCAGATTATTATGATTAGAAATGATTAGGGATATCAATTGAAAGTAAAACACTAAGATGCTGAATCAAGTTCAGCATGACTAACTTAGGATGTTTCTACCATTCCGCACTTGATGAGGTGTTTCATCATTTTAATAGAACGCAGATAACGCTGATTATTATGATTAAAAAGGATTAGGGATATCGATTATTCGAACTTGATGCGGAGTTTCATGATTTTAATGGAACGCAGATAACACTGATTATTATGATCAGAAAGGATTAGGAATATCAATTAAAAGTAAAACACTTAGATGCTGAATCAAGTTCAGCATGACTAAATAAGGATGTTTCTTTCATTCCAAACTTGTTGCGGTGTTTCATCATTTTAATAGAACGCAGATAACACAGATTATTATGATTAGACATGATATGGGCAAGATTGCTTCTTCGTCCCTCATCGCAATGACGCAACGTTTTTAAAGCATCGTCATTACAACGAAGCAGTTAAGGAAAACAACTATTTTACATTCACCTTTTTACCGTAAGTTGGAATCATTGCCGCTAATTTTTCTTTCGTAGCTGCATCCAACGTAAAACACGTTTCTATAACATCAAGCATCACTTTTACTGAAGTTGCTGCTCCCGGACTTGCGCCTAGCAAGCAAGCAAGGCTTCCGTCTTTTGCAGTAACTAATTCAGTGCCAAATTCAATCACGCCTTTTCCATTCACTCTTTTTATCACTTGCACCCTCTGCCCTGCTACAGCTGTTTTCCAATCCTTTGGATTTGCATTTGGATAATATTCTTTTAAAACATTAAACCTTCCTGCTTTTGATTTAAATAATTCTTTCATTAAATATTTTGTTAGTCCTAAATTACGAGCCCCCGCATCAAGCAACACACCTATGTTGTTTAATCTAATTGATTTAAAAAAATCTGTCCAACTGCCATGTTTTAAAAATTTGGTTGACATGCCTGCATACGGCCCAAAAAGTAAACATTGCTTTCCGTTGATGGTTCTCAAATCAAGATGTGGTGTTGACATGGGAGGAGATCCCACACTTGGCCTACCATATACTTTAGAAAAATGTTTTGCAACAACCTCTTGGTTATCGCAAATTAACCATTCGCCAGAAACCGGAAAGCCGGCATAGCCTTTGGCTTCAGGGATTTCCGATTTTTCTAATAAAGTAATAGCGGCACCGCCTGCACCAATAAAAACAAATTTTGTTTCAATTTTACTTAGTTCGTTAGTGAGTACATTTTTTTGTATAACGTTCCACTTATTGCCTATTTTATATAAATCAACTATTTCGTGATTGGTGTTTACATCTACATGATGTTGGTGAAGATTCTCAATAAAATACTTTGTAATTTTACCATAGTCAATATCATAACCATCATGCACCGTAATTGCGCTAGGGTAAATACTATTTCTGCCCTCCATCATTAATGGTATTTGCTTTAACAAATCCTCGTTTGTAGAGTAGTATTCTAAATCTGCAAATTCATCCGATTTCGCCATTGTTTCCCACCTTCTGCGCAAATAATCTACATCTTTTTTACCGGTTACAAAACTGATGTGTTTTGAGATAGTGTAGATATCAGACTTTATTTTTCCACTAGCTATTAAGTGCTGCCAAAACTCTTCCGATTTTGAAAATGCTTTATGAACATTAATAGCTTTAGAAATATCAATGTTACCATTTGCATCTTCGGGAGTATAATTTAATTCGCAATAGCCAGAGTGCCCTGTACCAGCATTATTAAGGCTTGAAGAGCTTTCTTGGGCGCCGCTTTCTCTTCGCTCACTTATTTGAATTTTCCAGTCCGGAAATAGTTCAACAAGAAGCGTTGCAAGCGTCGTGCTCATGATTCCGGCACCAATTAAAAAAGCATCGGTTTCTGTTTTTTTGAGATGGCTATATTTTGATTCCTTCATGTTTAAGAATTATACTTTAAAAAACTAATTTAAATAAAATAACAATTTGTTTAGCATTTTGGGGTGAGTAACCTAACTTTGTATGTGAATGACATGATTCACGTTAAATGATAAGCTTAAAATGCTTTAGTTGATTGCAAATGAATGAAAAATGCTAACGTTGAAAAATAGTGTTAATCAAGTTTTATCTGATGACCTCTAGATAGTGGTATTTCGATATCTCCAATAAATACACTTTTAGATTTAGTTTTAGTTATTTTAGATTTGTTTACAATGTAAGAGCGATGCGCGCGTTGAAACAAATTGCTTTTAATGTTATCTTTAAACCATTCCAGTGAGTTTCGAATCGTATGTTTATCATCCGTTGTAAAAATATGAATATAATTATCGTCGCTTTTTACATATAAGATATCATCAAAAAACAGTTTAATATTTTCGTAACCATTCTTTATTAGCAAAAAATGGGCGGCATCGTCCTTTAGCTTTTGTTTTACTAATTGAATTGCAGCAAACACATCCGCTTCTTTAATTGGTTTTGTAATATAGGTTATGGGCTTTGTGTTAATGGCTTTTTCAATAATTTCTCTATCAGAATGTGCGGAAATAAAGACAAACGGTATTTTATATTTTTCATTTATTTCGTTAGCTAATACAATGCCGTCTAATTCACCTTTCATTCTAATATCTAACAAAACGGCATCCGGAAAAAAATCGGTAAGCAGCGCCCTGGCTTGCTTTTTATTATGCGCAAGTTTCACTTCAGTAAAATTAAAAGACAAAAGAATGTCTTTCATAAATTCTGCGATTAAAACTTCGTCCTCTACAATTACTATTTTTAAGTTGCTATTCATTTTTAGTAAATGGTATTTTAAATATATAACTAGTTCCCTGATTATTTTTTAACTCATATTCTCCTTCAATTTGTCTTGAAAAAATATCTAACAACCGTAAGCCGATTCCTGCATTTTTTTTATCTAAGTTAATGCCAATTCCATTGTCTGAAATACAATAATAAATTGTTTTTTCTTCTTTCACATACTTTAATGTTATAGTAATTAAAGGTGATTGAATGTTATGAAAGGCATACTTAATAGCGTTACTAATAATTTCAGATGTAATCATTCCTAAAGCCACGCAATTATTAATATTAAACTTTACAGCTTCAATATCTAATTTGAATTTTATAGGACTCGCTTCGTCCAAAAATAATTCGTTGAGCTTAACTATCATTTCATTGATGTAAACATTTACATCAATATATTCTATCTTTTCTTTATTTAACAACATTTCGTGCACCATCGTCATAGAGTTTAATCGACGATAGGTGTCTTTTAAAACCGATTGGTTGCTTTCGTTTTTAGTAGCCCTCATTTGCATTTGAATAATTGCACCAACAGATTGTAAATTATTTTTTACCCGATGATGCACCTCTTGCATTAAAGCTACTTGTTCGGACAAAGAATTTTTTAATTCAGATGTTCGATCAGAAACAATGGCTTCTAACTTATCATTTTGCCTTTTTACAATACGCGTTCTATAATTTATAATAATAATAATTAATAAAATGGCTAGCACGGCAACGCTAATAATAAACCACCACGATTTATAAAAAGGTTTTATAACAGCAATTGGAATGTGTAGTTGAGTTTTATTCCATCTCCCATCAACACATTGCGCTTTTACCGTGAGGGTATAATTTCCAGCAGGTAAATTATTTAATTTAATCAATTCATCCTTCTGGAAATTCCATTCCGAATTAAGTCCTTCAATTTGATAAGCAAATAAATTTCCCGCTTCTTCAAAATCTAATAGTTTAATAAGCAGATTAACATTATTATTTTCATATAACAACAGCGCATTACTTTTTTTAAAATTGATGGTATTGTCTTCTTCCCTATTTAATTTAAAATTGTACTGACTCACTTTATCAACTAAAAAAGGATACTTTTTTTGAATATCATCTATAGCAAAATCTTTAGGGTTAAAACTTGTTATCCCTTTTAAACCACCAAAATATAATTTGCCATCGCTTGCTTTAAAGCTTGATGACCGGTTAAACTCATTGTGCGTAATGCCATCTGCCTCTGTAAATACTTTTGCGGTTTTAGTTTCTTTATTAAATTTTGCTAATCCAAAATCTGTACTAATCCATAATTTACCATAATCATCTTCCTCAATTCGGTACATTGTATTCGATAAAAATCCATTTTCGGAGCCAAACTGCTCAAATTTATTCTTGTTTTTATCCCACGAAAAAAGTCCGTCGTTAGCTGTGGCAATCCAAAATAAACTGTCGCTATCTACTAATACATCGTTGATGGCGTCAAATGGTAAATTACCTTTAACAACATCCGCATAACAATTTAAAATTTGGCCTTTAGCATTTATCAAAAAGATGCCATTACTAGCAATAACTAGTAATTGATTTGCACTCATCTTTGTAATGCGATAAACTAATTTTGGTATAGTAAATTTTGTTGATGTTACCTTTATAATAGTATTACTGGATATATTATATATGGATAATCCGGAAGTACAACCAAGCACTAATTGATTTTTATTTAATTCTTCAATGGCCCAAATCTCTTGATTATTGGATTCGAGTTTATATTCCAACTTTTTTGTAAGCCCATTATATTTATGAAGTCGAAAAGATCCTAACCAAAAATCATTGTTTACTTTTTTAATAGCAAAGTTCTCCTTTAAATTTAATTGTTCAATTGTGTTTTTATTTTTAATTGCAAAAAAATCAAATAACGATCCCATTAACAATTCACTTGAAGCATAAATACCTCTGGTTGACAAATCTGCTAATGCTTTAAACTGCGTTTGCACAAAATCCTTTTTAAAGTTTACTTTTTTGTAATCTACTTTTACTATTCCTTCTGTAGTGCAAAACCAATAATTTTCTAACTGATCCTTAAATGCTGAGATAACAGTAGACCTCATTATTTTTTCTTCACCGCCTTCAAGATTTTCTTTTGAAGATGCAATTTTTAAAATATCATTTTCGCTAATATTAAAAGCTGTCTCTGAAAATAAATGCTGATTATAAATATAATTTTCAGGGTATAAAAAAGGATAATAGTTATTAGTCAAGGAATCTAATTTTTTAAACTCGCCATTAAAACTTACTTGAAAGTATTGCTTTTTTCCTATTGAATTATTTTGACAAACGGTGTAGCCGTTTTTGTTTCTGTAAACAAAATAAGCCCAATGGTCGGGATATAAAACAATCGTACTATCGTTAAATATGAGCAATGATTCTTTAGTGATGTCAACAGATGATGTATGCGGCGAAATAACTATTGCGTTACCAGTTTTGTCGCTATTAAATTTTCCGGTTTTAATAACGGCATTTTCTTTTTTTATAAAATTTAAACTTTTATTTAGTAGCCATGATTTTATAGACACTTTAGATTCAAAAAAAACAGTATAAAACGGTTTTGGATAAAAGTAAATTGCTTCGCTATTAAATGACTTTTTAACCGAATGGATTTGTCCTTCCTTAAAAGGTGCATTTGGATAATAACTTGCAAAAGGCTTTACTTTTAGCGTATTAATATTCATAACGTCAATGTGCATTAAGGTATCCTTATTATTAGCACTTTTTTGATTATAAATAATTAGTACCCCATCATTATTATCAAAGTAAAGTTCCGTAATTTCTCTGCCACGTAAACCATGTACATTTTGATTAAATGTTTGGAAAATTTTTCCATCAAATCTGCATAAGCCATTTCTTGTTCCAAACCATAAAAAACCATATTTGTCCTGAACGCCGCAGTTTACTGCTCTTGCAGGTAAACCATCAGCATATGTGTACAATCTTTTCTTTATGGAATACGAATGAGTTTGCGCATTACTTGTATTAACAAGTATCAACCCCCAAAAGAAAAGGAGAAAAATAAAAATTTGGGAGAATAGCGATTTTTTCAATTAAAAATTATTACTAGCAACCAAAGTTTACTAATAACAATGATTTATCCTAATATTTACTGTAAAAGAAATCAAGTCGATTCCGTAATAAACTCCTTGTTACATAATTTATTTTTAATTTTTAATAAAAATGCCTTTTATTGAATTATCTTTACATAGGGTGCAATTTAATGTACTTGTTATATCATGGCAAAATCAAAAAAGAAACAACCAAAACGCTATTTGTTCGAAGAAGTATTAGCGTTTTTAAAACATAACGATGGCAAATCATTTAACTACAAACAGCTTGGCGCTGCTATGGAAATTGATAATGAAAGTGATCGCTTTTCCTTATTAGAAACCTTAGAAGAACTCAAACACCAAGGCTTTGTGATTGAAACCGACATTGGGAAATACGCCGCTAAAGAATCAAAAACATATCAAACTGGCACCATTGATTTTACAACCCAAGGGACTGCCTTTGTAATTATCTCGCCAGATGTACCAGATGTATTTATTCCTTTTAAAAGAACCAAAGATGCCTTGCATGGCGATTTAGTTAAAGTATTTGTGCATCCACAACAGGGGCGAGGCAAAGCAGAGGGCGAAGTCGTAGAAGTGATTCAGCGTCGTAAAACAAAATTTGTTGGTAGCATTCAAATCAATCCCAAATTTGCATTCGTTGTTCCTGATTACACAAAAATACACGTCGATTTTTTCGTGCCTTTAGAGCATATAAATGGTGCTAAAAACGGACAAAAAGTATTGGTAGAAATGACCGAGTGGAAACGCGGTTCTGATAATCCTAACGGAAAAGTTATTGATGTATTGGGAAACTCTGGCGAACACGAAACCGAAATTCACGCGATTATGGCGGAATATGGTTTACCAATGGTTTTTGCTCCTGAGGTTGAAGCGGCGGCTAAAAAATTAGCAACGGAAATTACTCCTGAAGAAATTTCGAAACGTAGGGACTTTAGAGGTATTACCACTTTTACAATTGACCCACACGATGCGAAAGATTTTGATGATGCGCTTTCTTTACAAAAGTTAGAGAATGGCAATTGGGAAGTTGGTGTGCATATTGCCGATGTGACGCATTATTTAAAACCACATACTATTTTAGATGATGAAGCGGTAAGCCGTGCCACATCAGTATATTTAGTTGACCGTTGTGTACCGATGTTGCCTGAAGTGTTAAGTAACTTTGCTTGTTCGTTGCGTCCGCACGAAGAAAAATATTGTTTTAGTGCCGTGTTCGAATTAGATGATAACGCGCAAATTCAAAATCAATGGTTTGGTAAAACTGTTATTTATAGTGATCACCGTTTTTCATACGAAGAAGTACAAACGATTATAGAAACAGGCGAAGGCCCTTACAAAGACGAGATTTTTACTTTAGATCGTTTAGCAAAAATATTACGTGCCGAACGTACATCAAAAGGCTCTATCTTTTTTGATAAAGCCGAAGTAAAGTTTCAATTAGATGATGCTGGTGCACCAACAGGTGTTTACTTTAAAACACAAAAAGACGCGCATAAATTAATTGAAGATTTTATGTTATTGGCTAATCGTAAAGTAGCGGAGTTTTTAGGAAAGAAAACTAAAGACGACAACCAACAAAACCAGAAAAATAGAGCTAAGAAAGATAAAAACGATAAAGGTTCTGATGCCGTGGTGTATCGTATACATGATGTGCCAAAGGATGAGAAATTAATGGAGTTAAATAATTTTGTAGAGCGTTTTGGCTATTCGGTTGCCGTGGGAAATAAAATGAAAACCGCACAGTCTATAAATAAATTATTGCAAGATGTAAAAAATAAAAAAGAACAAAGCATGATTGAACTACTAGCGGTTCGCTCCATGCCTAAGGCAGTTTACACCACTAAAAATGTAGGGCATTATGGTTTAGGTTTTGATTACTATACGCACTTTACTTCTCCTATCCGTCGTTATCCTGATGTAATGGTGCACCGTTTACTAGAAGCTAAATTAAATCATACACATTATTTAAAAGCCGATGAATTAGAATTATTATGTAAACATTCTTCTGAAATGGAGAAGCTAGCGTCGGATGCTGAACGCGCTTCGATTAAATACAAGCAAGTAGAATACCTAGAAGATAAAATAGGACAAGAGTTTGAAGGCGTAATTAGTGGCGTAACCGAATGGGGAATTTTTGTAGAGATTATCGAAAACAAATGTGAAGGCCGTGTAAGCATGCGCGACATGAAAGACGATCAATATTCGTTTGATGAAGATAATTACCGCGTGGTTGGCCGTAAAACAGGGCGTATTTATACATTAGGCGATAAAGTAACCATTAAGGTAAGACGTGCCGACTTAGTAAAAAAACAATTAGACTTTGAATTTGTATCAGGTGTTCCTTCTACCAAAGAAGTAGAAATTAGAAATCCTAAAAGATATAAGAAGAGGAGATAGGGTTTATTGCTTTTAAAATTATTATAAACTACGACAATAAAATATTTCGACCAATAAGCAATACTGGAAATGGCGAACGAAACTAAATTTCATTACAAACAAGTTGGTAATATTCTTAGTTCCGAATATTCGGGTGGGAAAATCTTAACAGGACATTTAATTGGTTTAGAAGATAAAGACGGAAATATTTATGTGAAATATCATCAGTTAATGACTGGTATTTGTAAATCAAAACCTGAGATTTTAAACAACGGGAAAATTAGACTTCATAAAACTTGGGAATGGACATCTGGTGACAGATCAAAAGGGAATTCAATAATTGAAGAACTATAAAACAAAAGCCTCACTGAAATATCAGGAAGGCTTTTTTATTCAACTCAAATAATTAAAACTTTGTAATCAAGAACTCTTCTAAGGTTTACTAGACGTGTTTCCTTTGACGATACAATTAATTGGAATTAATGCTAAAAATTATATCTTTGGTAGAAAAATTGCTATCCGCTTTTTATGACAATTAAAAAATACCTAAACATAAAAAAACTTCTGTTAATAGGTTTCGTTTTTTGTTATTCTAATTTTGTTTTTGCTCAATACCCCTATGAAATAAATAAACTATTAAAAGAGGTAAAAGAAGCTTCTTTTGGTGACTCAGTGAACCTTTTTAAAACTGGAAAGCAAGCCATCCTTAAAACCTCACAAACAAAATATAAAGGAGCAGAAGCAGAAGTTTATATTTATTACGGAAATTATTTTTATTATACTCGTAACATTGATCGCGCGAAGTTTTATTTTAATAAAGCAAAATTAAACGCCCAATCATTTTCAAATAAACACATCGAAACTTTAGCTAACATTCGATTAATTTTTATTGATTACGAATTAGGAATAAACGAAGGTGCCGAGCAAGATTATCTTAATTTACTGCTTGAAACCAAACAAACTAAAGATTTCGAAAATCATGCAGAATTGTTAAACCTATTAGGAATCATAAAAGAATCGAAAAATGAATTACAAGCCGCAGCAGAGTTATATATAGAAGGGTTGGCATTTTCTGAATCACACGGCTTACCACATTATCCATCTGTTTTTAGAAACAATCTTGGCTTAATTAAATTATATTCCAATCAAACTGATGATGCGTTAATTGATTTTGAGAAGGGTTTAGAATCTGCTAAAAAAGAAAACGATAAAAATTTAGCTAGCCATATTCAAATTAATATTTGTTTGATTTACGTTAAGAAAAATCGTGTAAAAGAAGCCTTAGAGATTTTTAATGATGTTATTAATTATACCCGATTAAATAATCATCCTAGAGAATTATCGGCCGCATTTATTAATATTGGTGCAGAGTTTAATAGATCCAATAAACCAGAACTAGCTTTAGCTTACCTTGATTCATCCATTAATATTTTAGAAAAAACAGCATTACATTCGGAATTAACGGAAGGCTATCTTGGAAAAGCAGAAGTGTTAATAAGCTTAAAGAAAAACAACGAAGCAAAAAAGAATCTTGATTTAGCAAAAGCATTATTTATAAAAACGAATAACTTGAATAACCAAGCAAGCTATAATTATTTGCTATATACTATTGAGAACTCTGAAGGAAAACATCAGTCTGCTTTAAATTATTACTTATCCTACGAAAACATTAAAGATAGTCTTGAAAAAACATTAAATGGTAAGCTTTTACAAGAACTGCAATTAAAATATAATGTCCAGAAAAAAGAAGTGGAATTGGAAAAAGAAAAATCTAAAAACTTATTATTAGAACAACAACATCAAGATGAGCGTTTTTTCAAGTGGCTATCTATAGGTATTGCGGTCATCGTTTTGATTTTAGTTATCGGTTCTGTTTACTATTTATATTCTATAAAAATTAGAGAAAAACAAGCTTCTTTTAGCCGACAACTCATAGAAAACATTGAAGAAGATCGTTTAAGAATATCCATGGACTTACACGATGATATTGGCCAATCGTTGTCAATGATTAAATCAAAAATAACTGTTTTAAAACAAGATTCTGAAGATAAAGTATTAGAAACTGAACTCGCTAGAGTTATTGAACAAACCAGAAAAATTTCCAAAAACCTATATCCTTCGTACTTAGAAAAAATTGGCCTCGTAAGATCTGTTGCTAGGTTAATGGAAAACATTCAGTCTTCTACAAAAATCGAATGTAGTTTTGATGTAACAGAAAAGGTTGAAGAATTATCTCTCCAAACAAAAACTCATATCTATCGTATTTTACAAGAATGCACCAATAATACTATCAAACACGCTAAAGCTAGTGCTTTAAAAACTTCTATCGTTGAAAAAAATAATGAGTACGTCGTTGTTTACCAAGACAACGGAATTGGCATGTCTTCGAAGCAAAAAAATGGCTTAGGCATATTGTCTATAAAAGAAAGGGCAAAAATAATTAACGGAAGCGTTACATTTGAGGATAAAACAAATAAAAGTTTTAAATTAACACTAAAATTCAACGCCTAAATGAGCTCGATTAAAACTCTACTAATTGCAGATGATCATCCTATTTTTAGAAAAGGTTTGATGGATTTATTGCAACACTCATTTCCGAAAGTTAAAATTATTGAATGTCATAACGGTGCAGAAGCCATTGATGGTATTTTAAAACAAAAACCAGACATTGCTATTTTAGACATCAATATGCCCGAAGCAAATGGATTAGATGTTTGTAAGCATGTTATTAAAGAACAATCTACTACAAAAATCATCATACTTACCATGTATCAGGAAAAGGAAATGATTAAAAACGCCATCTTATCAGGAGCTATGGGCTATATTTTAAAAGATAACGCTGTAGATGAAATTATGGACTGTGTAAATACAGTAGCAAACGGTGAGAACTATATTGGTTCCGCAATGTTGCCTTACAATAGTGAACTTTCGATTGAAGACAAGAAAAAACAACAATTAGTAGAAGGTTTAAAAGCATTAAGCCAAGCTGAATTAAAAACACTAAAACTAGTAAGTCAAAATAAAACTTCTAAAGAAATTTCGGAACTATTATTTTTATCGGAAAAAACAGTGGAGAATTATCGCTCTCGTATTTGCCAAAAATTAGAATTACCTCCTCGTAATAATAGTTTAGTAATTTGGATTAGCGAGAATAAAGAGTTGTTATCCTATATCAGCGAATTTTAATTTATTTATATAAGCATGTATAATTATTGTTACCATTTTAAGGGTGACGTTAAATTAATCTCAATTTACCTTTACGATTAATGTTATTTTCTTATCACTGATTTAATAATAACCTTAATTCAATAAAATAATTTAGCGTAATGAAAAAAATTCTCGCTTTATTACTTCTTTCCACGGCTATTATTGCGCAAACCGTATCTCGTGGTCCTTATCTACAACAAGCTACTCCTAGTAGTATTATTATTAAATGGCAAACCAGTAGCGCCACAAACACAAAGGTAAATTACGGAACCTCACTTGCTGCAATAAACCAATCAACTATAGATGCCGTATCTTCAACAAATCATGAAATAAAAATTACAGGCCTACAGCCTTATACCAAATACTATTATACAATTGGCACTACTACCTCAACTTTGGTTACTTCTGCTTCTGACTTATTTTTTAGAACCATGCCTAATTACGGACAAAAAGGCGACTATCGCTTCTGGGTAATTGGTGATGCAGGAACTGGGGATAACAATCAACGTGATGCAAGAAACGCTTTCATAACTTACAACAATAACCATACAATTGACGGATGGCTTTGGCTGGGAGATAATGCCTATGATGGTGGTTTTAATAGCGAGTATCAATCAAATGTATTTTCCAATAATACCTATGAAAATCAATTAAAAAACACGGTAGTTTGGCCAGCAGCAGGGAATCACGACTATAACAATCACATTCCTTTTTCACCATCACCTGCCTATTTGAGCATTTTTTCATTACCATCAAATGGTGAGTGCGGAGGAGTACCATCAGGATCAGAAAAATTTTACTCATACAACTATGGTAATATTCACTTCATTGTTTTAGAATCTTTTGATGAAAATAGGTCTTCTAGCGGAACGATGGCTACTTGGCTGCAATCAGATTTAAATGCAAATACACAACCTTGGGTTATTGCATACTGGCACCATCCTCCATACACTAAAGGAAGCCATAATTCTGATAATTCCAATTTTTTAGATGGGGAGCTTGTTGACATGAGGCAAAATATTATTCCTATCTTAGAAGCTAAAGGAGTTGATTTGATTTTAAACGGGCATAGTCATGTTTACGAAAGGTCATATTTATTAGACGGACATTATGGTTACTCTAGCTCTTTAACTCCTGCTATGAAATTAGATAATACTTCTGGCAGTTACCCTGCAAGTTGCGCTTATCATAAACAAACTCAAACTACCAGCTCTCATAAAGGAACTGTTTATGTTGTGTGTGGATGTTCTGGCAAAAATGATTCTTCACCCGCATCTGGCTGGCCACACCCAGCAATGTATTCTTACACTAATACACTTTATGGTTCAATGGCTATAGACATTAAAGATAATAAATTGCAAGGAAAATTTGTCACGTCAACAGGTTCTGTATTTGATTCTTTCACTATCATTAAAAATGCTGGTGGAAGTAAAACGTATACTGTTTGTCCAAACGAGCCTTTTGTTCTAAAATCTACATTTCCTGATCAAGTAAGTTGGTTTCCATCTTCTCAACAGGCAGATTCAATTACGATAAGCACACCTGTTAGTACGGTTTATTATGCTACTGATTTAGCTGGTTGTATAAAAGATACATTTAATATTTCAGTTATTTCTAATCCAAACTGTAATCCCGCGGGTATTGAGGATATCAACACCAACCCCTTCAAGCTGTATCCTACATATATGAGCGCGTCAACAAATTATATTGTTATCGAAAGTGGCTTCCGTGTGGCTTCAAAAATTAAACTTTATGATTTAAATGGAAAAGACCTGTTTTCAGAAAAAATAGATTTAGAAGAAGGCAAAAACAAATTAAATATTCCTGTAAAAATTTCAACTGGCATGTACTTTATTAACATTACAACTGATACCTATGAAAAAACATACAAACTTTACGCTGAGTAAATTTATTATTGGTCTTGCCTCTATTTTTACTTCACAATTTGCTCAGGCACAATGTGCAACTACTCCTGTCTCTGGAGATTGGACAGTATCATCCGACATCATTCTTTCGGGAACATATAGTGTAACCGGCACATTTAGAGTAGCAAATAATGTTACCGTTTATGTAAAAGGTTTTGCATCTGGTGGTTGTGGTAAATTAGAAATTTATGCTCAAAAAATAATTATTGATGGGGCTATAGATGGGAATTCTGCCGGAAACCTTGGCGGAGCTGGTGGTTTGGGCGGTAATGCGGTAACAAGTATTACTGGCGATCAATCCGCTATAAACACTTGCAGCAATAAAGATAACACTGGGGTGTTACTTATTGAGGGCGGAAAATTTGGAGCTAGTGGTGCTGGCACTGGAGCTGGTTTACAGGGCCAAAACGGACAAACTGGGTCTGGGCCAAAACAACAATGTTTAAATAACGACGATGAGTGTGGTATGATTGGTAGCGCCTCTGGTGCTGGCGGCGGCGGCGGCGGAAGCTACGGTGGAGCTGGAACATCAGGCGGAGCTGGTGGCAACGGAACAAATACTTATACGGCAACTGGCGTTAACGTATCAACAGGCTATGTAGTTGTTGGAGGTGCTGGTGGAGCTGGCGGAAATGCTGGTGCGGTTTATGGAACAGCAAATGCAACTGATATTGCTTTAGGTTCTGGTGGTGCTGGAGCTGGCGGCGGCGGTCGATCTTATGATGTTGGATTAGCGGGAGGCAAAGGTGGTAACGGTGGCGGACTAGTGAAATTAGTTGCTGTAGATTCAGTAAAAGTATTAGGAAAAATATATGTTAATGGAGAGAATGGCACTAACGGTGGTAATGCCGGCAACGGAGGCATTTCTCCAAACTGTTGTTCAGATGGCTGTGATGATCCAGGTGAGGCAACCTTATCTTGCGGGGCTGGAGCTGGTTCAGGTTCAGGTGGCGGATCAGGTGGTGGTATTTATATTGAAACACAAACCATTGCTCTTGTAACTGGAACTTTACAAACCAAAGGCGGTAATGGTGGTAACGGTGGAATAAACGGAATTGGAACAACCGCTAATTATTCGGGAAGCGTTTTTTGTGGTAGTGAAACAATAACAAGTGGTAATGGTTTTGCTGGTAACAAAGGTGGTGCTGGCGGCGGCGGTAGAATTAAAATATTTGTTCCAAGTTGCACATCTTCTTCAATCTCTGCAACATATTCTGTGACTGGTGGAACAAGCGTTTCATCTGCTGCTCCTGGATCCTATGAAGTAATTTGCACAGCTAACGGTATTAAAGAGAATGAAAAAGAACAATACGCATTAACCGTTTTTCCAAATCCTGCCTTGTCTTATGTTACGATTAAATTTAAATATGATTTAACTCCTGAAAATATATCTGATATATCTATTTTAAATACTCTTGGCGAAACTGTAAAAACGTTTTCTTCGGAAGAATTAAAAAACACAAATTCTATTATGCTTGATTTATCTGATATTTCTGCAGGTATTTATTTTATAAAAACAACCATTAACCACTTATCATATGATTACAAAATTATTAAACAGTAAATTCAAAGCTAGATTATTTGTTTTTCTTTTTGCAACGTTATGTAATAACTTTATTGCGCAAACACTAAGAACAACAAACCTTGAGCCTTGTTTAGCTCCTTTTTATCATGGAGTTGCTTCTGGAGATCCAATGCCAAATAAAGTGATTATTTGGACACGAGTTACGCCTGATACAGTTTCTGCAAATCCAATTTTAGTGTCTTGGCAAATGGCAACTGATACCGGTATGACAAATATTGTTCAAAATGGCAGCAAAATTACTGATAATAATGTTGACTATACAGTAAAAGTGGATGTAACAGGATTAACAGCAAACACATGGTATTATTATGAGTTTACGGTAAATGGCTTAAAATCTCCAAGAGGTAGAACTAGAACCACGCCAGCAAGTAACGCTGATAGTTTACGATTTGCAATTGTATCGTGTGCAAATTATGAGGCCGGGTATTTTAACGCCTATAAAGTCATGCTAAACAGAGCAGATTTTGATGCGGTGATTTGTTTAGGAGATTATATTTATGAATATGCAGCTGGTGGGTATTCTCCAAATCCTGCTGTTAATAGACAATGGCTACCTGCAAATGAAATCATTTCTTTATCAGATTACAGACAGCGTTATTCAACTTACCATTTAGATGAAGATTTAAGAAGATTACACCAGCAGTTTCCGTTTATTACCGTTTGGGATGATCACGAAAGTGCAAATGATGCTTGGATGAATGGTGCCGAAAATCATACCTCAGCAACTGAAGGCCCTTTTGCTGTTAGAAAATCTAATGCTAAGCAAGCTTACTTTGAGTGGTTACCAATTCGTCAAACAGCAGGAGCTGCTGATCCATACCAACTATTCAGAAAATTAACTTATGGAAATTTAGTTGATTTAATTATGTTGGATACCCGTTTACATGGAAGAGATGTACAAAGTGGAACAACAGGTGCAGTAGTAAACGCCTCTACAAGACAATTATTAGGTACTGATCAATTTTCATGGTTAGGAAACAGATTAGACTCTTCAACAACGAGATGGAAAATATTAACTCAACAAGTTATGTTCGCTCCATTAAAAGTATTAGGACAAGCAGTTAATGGCGATCAATGGGACGGCTATCCTGCTGAAAGAACAAGGGTTATGAATCATATTTTAAATAACAACATTTCAGATGTAGTTGTAATTACTGGCGACATTCACTCTTCCTGGGCTAACGATATCCCAACCGCTAGTTATAACTCTTCAACTGGTAGTGGTTCTGCAGGCGTTGAGTTTGTTGGGCCAAGTGTTACCTCGCCTGGAATTTCGTTACCTGGTGGAGCATCTGCTATTCAGCTTTCCAATTCACATATTAAGTATGCCGACTTATCTCAGCATGGTTTTTATATTTTGGATGTGAATAATAATCGCACGCAATGCGATTGGTTTTATGTTACAACTATTGATAATTCTTCATTAGCTTATACTCATGCAAAATCTATGTATGTAAACCACTTAGAACGTTTTTTGCGAAATACAACTTCTGCAAGTTTACCAAGACAGTCTGTTTTTGGTACATTGGCGCCAATATGTCCTAGAATTATTGCTCCTAATCCTGCTGGAATAGCTGAATACAGCGATTTAAAATTATTAAATGTTTTCCCAAATCCAGCCGAGAATCAAATTATATTAAGTTTCCTAAATAATGACATTAAAAACGGAACAGTAACTTTATATAATTCATTAGGCCAGAAAGCTTATGAATTAAATTTTACAGGAAGCGACATGTATAACAGTCAATTAACATTAAACATAAGTGAATTGAATAATGGTATATATAACGGTACAGTTAAACGAAATGGAAAGTTAACATTTTTCAAATTTGTAAAAAACTCAAACTAATGTTTAAAAAACATGCTTTTTGGCAAATTAAAAAGTCTAACATCTTGTTAGGCTTTTTAATTTTTATCATAATGTGTTCCTTTTTTCAGAAAAAAGAGAATCATACAAGTTCTGCCAATTACATTCTTGTTTTCACTCACACAAAAAATATCATTAAAGAACTAAAAAACTCCATTAATTGTGTTGATACACTTAATGTTAGTAATTTAAAGAAATTAAAAACATCCTATTTCACTGCGAGAGCTATCTATAAAGAAATTGAAAATTGTATTGAATACCAATCTCCCTTTGATGTTAAATACTTTATAAATGGGCCACTTGTAAAAAAAGCAGAATTAGAATATGGGAGCAGAACATTTGATCCTCATGGATTTCAAGTAATCGAAGAACTATTGTTTAGTGGAGATACTATTGATTTCGCAAAACTAAAAAACGAATACTTATTTTTAAATCAGGCTTTTGAAGCCTACATAAAAAAAATAGAAAGATCATTTATCGGCGATTCACAACTATTAGAATCACTTCAGTTTGAATGTATAAGGTTAATGAGTTTATCATTAAATGGATACGATGCCACTTTTACTAAAACGAACATCGATGAAACTATTTCGGCATTAAAGGGGAGCCAACTCTTTTTAAATAATATTAAAAAAAACTATCCTACTAATTTATACCCAAACAGGACACATCAAAAAACCATACTAGCAATAAACGCTGCAATAACTTATTGTAGATTACATAAGGATTATGATAGGTTTGATAGGTTATTTTTCATTACCCGGCATCTTAATCCCATATATAAATTAATTAGTGAATTACATCAAAATAAGTTATTTCCTCACACTCCTGTAAATTACGCCGTTGATTTAAAAAAGGTAAATCCGTTTAACTTAAATAGTTTTAATGACAATTATTTTTCAGTTACAGTTAATGATACTTTAAACAAAGAGCCGCAAGTAGAATTAGGCAAACTACTCTTCTTTGATCCTGTATTATCAGGTAACAACCAAAGGGCTTGTGCTTCATGTCATAAACCAGAATTAGGGTTTACAGATGGTTTACAAAAAGCGTTAGAATTTGAAACAAAAAATAACTTAAACAGAAATACGCCTACTCTATTAAACGTGTTTTATCAAAAAAACTTTTTCCATGATGGTCGTTCTAGACAATTGGTAGAGCAAATTAATGAAGTGCTTCATAACAAACAGGAGATGAATACGACCATTGAGGAAATTATTTTAAAACTAAATCAAAGCGAAGAATACAAAGCTCTTTTTAAAAATGCATTTATTGGCACCGCCGACTCTTCAATAAGTTATTTTGGTGTTTTAAAATCAATTCACGAATATGAAAGAACTTTGGTTTCTAAAAACACCAAGTTTGACAAATATTTAGAGGGAGATTATACCCAATTAAATACGAATGAAATAAACGGATACAACGTGTTTTCTGGAAAAGCATTGTGCGGGAGTTGTCACTTTTTTCCTTTATTTAATGGGCTTGTTCCTCCTATATACAATGATACAGAGTATGAGGTGATTGGAGTTCCAAAAGAAAAAAATAGTTTAGAAATTGATGGAGATGAAGGAAGAAAAATAATTTCAAAAAATAGAATTCACCAATTTGCGTTTAAAACTCCTACCATTAGAAACATAGACTTAACTCCTCCGTATATGCACAATGGTATTTATAAAACATTAGAAGAAGTTATTGATTTCTATAATAAAGGTGGAGGGAATGGTATAGGAATAAATATTTCTCATCAAACGTTGCCATTTGATTCATTGCAGCTAACTAAGCAAGAAATAAGAGATATAAAGGCATTTATGCTGTCTTTAACAGATACAACAAACCTTACAAGGAAGCCAAAAAGACTTCCGCATTTTAAAGATGAAAAATTAAATCATCGAATTATTGGTGGTGAATATTAATTAATCGACGAGTTTATATGTTTAATCTAATAACATTTAAACTAACATTAATTTCATATCTAGATAAGATTAGTAAAATATATTTGCGCCGCTATTTTTAAAGCAAATACTATGAAATATATTTATTTATTGTTTATAACATCTTTTGTTTTTTCAAGTTGCAAACAAGAACAGAAAGCACAAGATCCCGAATTACAAGATACTATTAAACGAAGTACTATTGTCATAAAGGGTTCTGATACAGAGCTACCAATGGTAAAAGATCTATCGAAAGCGTTTTCAAAAGAACGAACAGATATTATGATTGACATATCAGGTGGTGGAAGTGGTATTGGAATTGAGGCCTTAATTAATAACGAAACCGATATTGCAAATTCATCCAGAGAAATGAAGCCCTGGGAAATAGAACGGGCTAAAAAAAATGGGGTAAATCCAATTCCCATTATGTTTTCTGTTGACGCACTTGCTATTATCACACATTCAGAATTGGGAGTTGATAGTTTATCTACCGAACAACTTACACAAATTTTTTCTGGAGAAATTAAGAATTGGAAAGAATTAGGCGGCCCCGACTTATCTATTGTAATTTATGGGAGAGATAGTACTTCAGGAACCTATTCCTATTTAAAAGACAAATTTATTAGAGCTCCTTACGCAGCCAAAACAAATCATCTTCATGGAAATGCAGATGTAGTGAAAGCAGTGCAAAACAACAAATCAGGTATTGGGTATGCAGGAGTTGGTTTTTTAATGGACGAAAATGGGAAACCAAATGGCTCTATTTGGGCCATGCCTATTTATATTAAAGGTTCTTGCGCTTATTCTCCTTATGAAGTTACTGCTGTAAAAAAAGGAGATTATGTTTTAACACGACCATTATATCAATACATTAATGGCAAACCCAGCCAACAAATTTATGATTTTATTATGTCGGAATTAACCCTAATAGGACAGGATATTATTAAAATGCACGGCTATTTTCCCATTAATGATTACCAAGCCGAAATAAATAAATTAAATGGATTTTAATCCGCGTTCATAGTTCCTGTTTTCTCAAATCATAACGAATATTTTATCTCATTTTCGTGCCAATGTTCTCCTTCTTATTTAGTAATTACGTTTCATTAGTTTCATTAATTAATCCTTTAGGGGCCATCCCTGTTTTTTTATCGCTAACAAGTAATCATCCTGAAAAATGGATACAAAATCAAATTTTTAAAACATCATTAAATGTTTTCGTTATTTGCGTTGTTTCTTTCTTAATTGGAAATTATGTGCTAGATTTTTTTGGCATCTCCATTCATGCCTTAAAAATAGCTGGAGGCATTATTATTAGTCGTTCAGGATTTCAACTTTTAAACGCTAAACATAAAAAAGATATCGGCAAAAAAATTCAAAGCGAATCTTTGCAAAAAGAAGATATTTCTTTTACACCATTAGCCATGCCTTTACTATCTGGTCCTGGATCAATTTCTTTTTTAATTAATTTATCAATCCAAACAAATTATAATATTAAATTTTCTACCTATGCTATTGTTTCAATATTGTTAGCCAGTGTTAGCATTTTTGTCATACTAAAACTGGCTCCAAAAATACTATCGTATATGGGACAAGCTGGTTTAAAATCAATGTCAAAAATTATGGGTTTTATTGTATTGGCAATTGGAATAGAATTAATTATTAGCAGCATAAGTGCACTGATCTTAAAAATATCCTAAGTAAAAGATAATATAAGGAAAACGATAACCTTTCTACTACAGATTACTTTTGATGTAAATTCCATGTATCTCTCGGCGTCAGAAACTATGGCGTTATTGTTATAATAACATAAAGTAATTAATAACTAATTTTATGAATAGAGTGGTTATACATATAGGTATTGATATTGATAAGGTTAGTACTGTTTTTGGCAGTAAAGATTAAATAATATTTAATCATTTATTAAGCTCTGATTTCTAAAAAAATTTAACGATGAATTTAGCTTTAAAAAGAAGCTATATGAAATCCTATTTAATTACGTCCAAATTGAAAAAAGTATTATTACATCTAAATTATTCGGGCTAATCAAAGAAAATCATGAAAGGGGTTTAAAAGGACAATGCAATGACTATGGCTATTCCCTATTTAACTATTTGCAGCTATTCTGGAGAAAAATTTAGTGCAGATAATTCTGAGTTTATATATGTTGAAAGTTGGAGGCAAATAAACATATTACTGCGAGAGAATAATGCGAGTTTTGGTTTATCAAGAATACTTGAAAGCAAACAAATTTTTGATACCCCATTTGAATATGATGACATTTACACCAATCTATACAATAAAAGAGAAATTGAAGAATTTGTTTCGCATATAAAATATATGGAGAAAAAAAGATAAAAAGAAATTCAATTATTGTTTAATTCCTTAAAAAATGGGTTATTAAACTGTTATCATAAAAACCTAGAGCTTATGGTTTTTTCACATGAAATTTAGGAAAATTTTCTTTTAAAGTAAAGTTTATGTTAATTATTAATGTGTTTTGTAAACTTTAATAAACGATTAACGAAATTCCTTAGTACCTTTATATTAAATAAATTTTAATATTATGAAAAAAGAAAATAAAGAAATGCTAAAAACAATTATTAGCAATCAATTACTAATTATGAAGGCTTTAAAAATTGAACTAGTAAAGGAAGTTGTAAAAGTACAGCCAAAGAAAATTGCACCTGTAAAAAAAGCTCCCGCTAAAAAGGCAGCTAAAAAGGTAATAAAAAAATAATATAAGTAGCCAAAAGTACAAAAAATATAAAGGTACAGCATTTAAATAATGCTATTTGGAAATCTCTTATATCGTTAATTTTAAACATACTATAATTTTTAATTATTGAAACGGGTCTAATTTTTGAAAAAAGTTTAGGCCCTTTTTTATCTGCATAATTCATATCAACTAGCTATTAGAATACAAACAAATTTTATTTCCTTCACAATCGATAAACTCTGCATAATAGCCAATGTTGTCATCAATAAGATTTTGTTTTATTGCTAAAAACCCCTCTTCTGTTTGTTGCTTTAAAAGTGTTTTTTCAATTAACACCTTACCACCATATTGTTCTACATTTTTTAAACTCTCTGAAAGATCTATGACATAAAAAAACAATACTATTCCAGTTCCCGCTTGATGATTTTCCTTTTTTACTAAAGCACCTTTTATTGTATTAATATCTCTGTTAAATACTCCATACTCTTGGTTCAGAAATTTGTTTTTTTCAATTTTTATAACCAACACATTCGTATAAAAAGTAATTGCTCTATCTAAATCTTCAACTGGTATTTCAAACCAGGTTATTTGACCTTGTACCATTTATCTTTTATTTATTAAATTATCTAATAATTGTAACTCTTCCTATATACTTATGATTTTTTCCAAAAACATCTGTTAGGTCTACTTTCCAAGTATAAGTATCTATTTGTGCGGTCTCGCTACCTTTATTTGCTTTACCATCCCAACCTTGACCTACTTCTTTTGTGGTGAAGCAATAATTTCCCCACCGATCAAAAATATCTAGTTGATACTTTTCTGAATCCCAACCCACGCCTAAAGGAAGAAAAATATCATTTTTATTATCTTCGTTCGGAGTAAAAGTATTTGGAGCATAAAAAGTAAATATTCCCTTTACTATAATATCATGTATAGCAACGTCTTTACAGCCATACTGATTTGTAGCAGTTAGTGTTGTTGAATATATCCCCTCTTGATTATAAGTGTAAGACGGGTTAGTTAATGTTGAAGTAGTAAGACTTCCAAAATTCCATTCGTAACTATTCGCATTTGAAGAAAGGTTTGTGAAATCAACTATTGGATTTAAAATATCTGTTTCTTCTACATTACTAATAAACTCAGCCGTTGGGTTTGGATAAACATGTATCATATCCAAATTCGTATACGTTTTTGAGCAGCCATTTGAACTGGTAACTGTTAGGCTTACGTCATATAATCCAGAGTTATCGAAACAGTGTGATGGATTTTGTGAAGTTGAAGAATAACCATCTCCAAACGACCAATTCCAATTTGAAATTGTACCACTAACAACAGTGCTTAAATCACTAAATTGTGAACAAAGTGGTGCACATCCAGCAATATTAATTGAGTTAAAGGCAACGGTTGGACTATTTTCAACAAATACAGTTGCTGTTGTTGACGATGTACAATTAAGGTTTGTACCTGTAACACTATATGTGGTTGTGGCATTAGGCGAAACAACTAAAGGATTAAGATTAGAATTAGTGTTCCAATTATAAACCGAGGCTCCAACAGCAGTTAATGTGGCACTTTGTCCCGCACAAATCGTTATACTTGGAACTGATATTATTGGCATTGGATTTACTACTACACTTACTGTTGTTGTGGTACTACAAGTTCCAATACTTCCTACAACACTAAATATTGTTGTAGCAACCGGGCTTACTACTGCTGTATTCGTTGTTGTTCCATTATTCCAAATATAAAATGAGGCTCCGCTTACCGATAAAGTTGTTGTTTGCCCTGAACAAATAGTTGCTGAATTTACAGAAAGACTTGGAGAGGAAACCACATTTACGATTGTAGAAACAGTATTTGAACATCCTGCATTTGTTCCTACTACTGAAAAAGAGGTATTAACCGTTGGAGAAATTACTAGCGCACTTCCTGTTGCGCCCGTGTTCCACAAATACGCGCTAGCACCATTTGCAGTTAATGTAGTTGTTTGCCCTGAACATATTGTTGAAGAGTTCACTGTAACTGCTGGCAAAGGCGTTACAGACACATTTGCAATAGCACTATTTGTACAATTTGAACTTGAGCCTAATACAGTATAGGATGTATTTGCTGAAGGCGCATCTGTTATTGTGTTTGACAAAGAGCCAGTATTCCAAACATAGGTGCTTGCACCGCTAGCTGTTATTGTTGCTGTTTGTCCTATACAAATTGTTGAGGAAGTTACTGTTACCGTTGGTAATGGTGTTACTGATACATTTGCTATTGCTGTACTTGTGCAACCTAACGCCGCGCCTGTTACCGTATATGTTGTATTTGTTGTTGGCGCATCAGTTAGTGTACTTAACAAAGAACCGGTATTCCAAGAATAAGAAGTTGCACCGCTTGCTGTTATTGTTGCTGTTTGTCCTGAACATATTGTGGATGAGTTTACAACAACTGTTGGTAATGGTGTTACCGAAACATCAGCAATCGCAGTATTTGTACAACCTAAAGATATTCCTATTACAGTATAAGATGTATTAGATAACGGCGAGACTGATATTAAATTTGATGTGGATCCAGTGTTCCACAAATACGCTGTTGCACCATTGGCTGTTAAAGAGGATGTTTGGCTTGAACATATTGTACTTGAATTAACAGTTACAATTGGCAAAGGGTTTACAAAAACCGTCGTAACTGTTGAGCCAAAACAAGCCCCATTGTTTCCAACAACAGTGAAAGAAGTTGTTGTAGTAGGCGTAACAATAATGCTATTTCCAATAGCGCCATTACTCCATGTATATGTTATTGCTCCTGCTGAAGTAAGAGTTGCGGTTTGGCCTGAACATATTGTAGGCTCGTTTACCGATAAAGATAAATTAGAATTGATAACAATGTTCGCTGTTGCTGTATTTATACAACCCAACTGTTCACCCGTAACTGTGTAATTAGTTGTTGTTAATGGATTGTCAGATAGCGAACCATTATTAGCGCCATTACTCCATGTATAAGTGCTTGCTCCATTGGCAGTTAATGTAGCGGTTAAACCTGCACAAATAGTTGAAGAGTTCACAGAAACCGATGGTAAAGGTGTTACAGAAATAATTGCAACGGCAGTATTTGTGCAACCATTAGTTGTTCCTGTTACAGTAAAATTAGTATTAGTTGTTGGAGATACAATTAATGGGTTTGTTGTGGAACCAGTATTCCAAACGTAAGTATTTGCTCCGTTAGCTGTTATGGTTGCTGTTTGACCTATACATATAGATAGTGAATTGACTGTAACTGTAGGAAGTGGGTTAACGGTTAAGCTAGCAACCACAGTGCTTGTGCATCCTGTTGAAGCACCTAATACAGTATAATTTGTTGTACTAGTTGGTGAAACAACAATCGTATTTGTGCTTGCTCCTGTATCCCAAACATAACTAGAGGCGCCACTGGCTGTTAATGTCGCGCTTTGACCTGAACAAATAATTGGTGGATTAACTGTAACTGTTGGGTTTGAATTAACAACAACGTTTGATATGGCGGTGTTTGTACAACCATTAGTTATTCCTATTACTGTAAAATTCGTATTAGATGTTGGTGATACAGTTAATGGATTTGTTGTAGAGCCGGTATTCCAAAGATAAGTAGTCGCTCCGCTAGCTGTTAACGATGCGGTTTGACCCGAACAAATGGTTGGGGAATTGACGGTAACTGTTGGAAGTGGTGTTACAGATACATTTGATACGGCTGTGTTTGT
>CAITNS010000047.1 GCA_903893815.1 uncultured Bacteroidota bacterium | reverse complement strand
GCAAAAAACGTATGATAATTATGTGAAAGGATATCCTACAAAGGAAGCCATGGGGATTTTAACATTTACAATTAAAGAAGCAACTCAATTATCTGAAACCAGTATTTATGTAATAGGACAGTGGCAATTAAATAAGGAAAAGCCTGCAGGAGGATATTTTACATTGCTTTGGAAAAAGATAAATAATGAATGGGTTATTGTAGCCGATCACACAAGTTAGTATGGAGCTAGGATTATATAAACATTATAAAGGTAATTTATACGAAGTGATTGGCATTGCTCGCCACAGCGAAACACTAGAAGAATTGGTGGTTTATAAAGCTACCTATCAAGAAGAAGGGGAGAATTTATGGGTTCGACCGCTAGCTATGTTTTCAGAAACCTTTGTAATTGATGGGGTAGAGAGGAAACGCTTCGAGAAGATTTAAACACAAAATTTATACCCTACACCTCTAATAGACAAAAAATGAATGGGTTCTTTTGGATTTTTTTCAAATAATTTTCTAAAATTTAAGATGTAATTATCAATTGTTCTGGATGAAGATACTTCATCTTTTGCCCATAGTTTATCTAATATTTCGTCCCTAGAAACTACATTATTAATGTTGTCAGTCAAAAGTTTTAGTAAAGCCATTTCTCTTTTAGAGATGTCTTCAATTTTACCTTCTTTAGTAATTACTTGAAAGGTTGAAAAATTAATCTCACCATTTTCAAATTTAAAAATGCTGGTTTCATTTTTCTTAGGATAATTATGTTTTAATACATTCTGAATTCTTAATAATAATTCTTCTAAATCAAAAGGCTTAGTGATATAATCATCGGCGCCTAATTTTAATCCTTCAATTTTATCTTGCACATTATTTTTAGCAGTTAAAAAAATAACAGGTGTATTAATTTTTAAATCTCTTAATTGCTTATAAATCTCTATACCTCCAATAACTGGAAGCATAATGTCTAATAGGATTAAATCGGGATTAAAATTTTTTATAACAGAAATAGCATCACCACCAGAACTACACGTGTCAACTTGATAGTTTTCTAACTCTAAATTTAATTTTAAAGTTTGTTGAAGCGCTAACTCGTCTTCTATAATTAATACTTTAATAGACATGTTTATTTATAATTATTTTTACTTCAGCTGTCTTAAATACAACTGAATTGTATTTTCTAAGCCAAAATACAGTGAATCGCTTATTAAAGCATGCCCTATAGACACCTCTAATAAGTTTTCGGTATTGGCTTTAAAATAGGCTAAGTTTTCTAAACTTAAATCGTGCCCAGCATTTACGCCTAGACCTAATTTATTAGCAAGAATTGATGCCTCTGTAAAAGGTTTGATGACTGTTTCTTTTTTTGTTGAGTATAAACGAGCATATTCTTCAGTATATAGTTCAATTCTATCAGTACCAGTTGCTTTAGCTCCTTCAATCATTTTTAAATCTGGATCAACAAAAATAGAAGTACGAATGCCCGCACTTTTAAACTTAGAAATCATATCTGTTAAATATTCTTTATTCGCAATGGTATCCCACCCATGATCTGATGTGAGTTGATTATCAACATCAGGCACTAAGGTTACTTGTTCGGGTTTTACATCTAAAACTAAATCCACAAATTTTTGAATTTTCGGATTGCCTTCAATGTTAAACTCTGTTTTTAGTAAAGGTTTTAAATCATAAACGTCTTGGTAGCGAATATGTCTTTCGTCTGGACGAGGATGCACTGTGATACCTTGCGCACCAAAACGTTCAGCATCTATTGCTACCTGTAATAAATTAGGAGTATTGCCACCGCGTGAGTTACGAATAGTTGCAATTTTATTTATGTTAACCGAAAGTTTTGTCATAATTACAAATGTACTATTTAATGAAGCTTTATAAGAAGCGTTTAGCTAAATTTTCGTCAGGTATAATGCAACTATCTTGTTTTCCGTACCATTTGTAGCGGTTTTTGGCAATAAAATTATATACCCAATTCCTAATAAATGGCGGCACAATGATGAAAATATAGCCTAAGGCATAAATTCCTTTTAAATATTTACTTAGCCTTAATGCAGCGGTAGATTTTATATAGGCTTTGTTTTTTTCAATTAAAACAAGGCTGTCGATTGTACTTGCATCAATTTTATAGTAATTTAAAATTTCTAATCCAACACTTGATTGAAGGGAGGTGAAATACAATTCTTGTTTTTTTTCTTGTTTCATAACGAATTTCACCGATGAATGACATAGGTTGCAATACCCATCAAATAACAAAATTGTTTTATTTCTTAAAATATTATTCATTAAGGTCGGATAGAAACGGAATAAGGATCAGCAGCAACTTCTGTTTTTTTAGATAAGAGTTGCATGGTGTTAATGTTAAAATAGTTTACAAAACCATTTCTGCCACAAACACCAGTATGGTGAGGAACTGGCCCTGTCACTCCCGTATTTCTGCTTGCTACAATAACAAATCCATTTGTTTGATCTATTGCTATCCCATGAGGTTCATAACCAACCATGTATTTAGTGGATTGATAAGTCGTCATATCAATCGCATTTATACATCCTTTTGAATTTGGATTTAATCCAGGTTCATTTTGACAAGTAACATACAATTTATTTTTTGAAACGCTTTTAGCGAATTCTAAAGGATATTGTCCTGTATTAATAATCTGTAATAAACTATCGCCTGCTGTTCGCATCACTCTTACTTGATTGGATGCTTGACAGGATACAAAATATTTAGTCCCATCTGGTGAAAATATAATTTCATGTGGATCAAGTGAAGAGGTTTGATTTGGGGTTAAGCCATTTAACGAGATTTCCTGAAAACCAGTATTAAAAGCAGTATCAATTTTATAAATGTAATTACCAGTTTGACGGGTAATGTATATCGTATCGTTTGTTTTGTTTAATGCAACACCATGCGCATCCGTAAAATTACCACCACCTAGGTTATAAAGTAAGTTCATGTTTTCTAAATCAATAATTGCTAATCTACTACTGGCTTGCCAGCTTACGCAATAAGCTTTTTTACTATCATTACTAATTACAATAGTATTCCAACTTTGATAGGCACCCAAACTTACTTCGCCTACAAAGCTATCATCACTAGTTCTATATTTTTGTAAAATATTATTCGCTACAAAAATCACATACCAGTATTGTCCATCTGGGGAAACTTTTAGCATGTGCGGACTTTCAGCAATATTAGGAACGTTTCCAACAGTAATATATCTTATTGGTAATTGCGTTTCTGCATCAAAAACTGTTACTACATCACATCCTTGATTTAAAACATAATATTTTTTTCTGTTTGGATTGTCACTCCACATCACATTTCCATTAATGTCGGGAGCACCATTATCAATCCAATCTTTAATTGTTTTAACTTCCGCCTTACTTAATGGATTTGCGTATAAAGGCATGGTTGGATTATTAGACGGACCAAACTCACTATAAGTATTAATGAAATAGCATAGGGAAGAAAAATCGCTACGATAAGGAATAACTGGAGAACCATTATTTGAACCTCTGAACAAACTTGCATAAGAACTCAAATCTAAATCAGCGGCACCCAAATAACTTGAAGAATTATGGCAACCAGAGGTTGCGCATTTAGAAGAAAAAATTTCGTTTACACCAGGAGGGAAATCTGCAAAGGTTGGAATTTGTGGATCTTTTTTACAAGTAACGCTTATCAATACAATGATAAAAAGACAAAAGAATAATATGTAGCGTTTGTGTTTCAATATTTTAATTTGACGTATAAATATACAAAAGCTAGTTAACTAAATCAATAATATATGTTAAAGGCACGCAGACTTTAATAGTTGCATATATTGTAAGCCTTTTTGTCTTGCAAAATCAATATTTTTATGAGGAATTTCTTCTGGATTAGGAAATAAACTTAAAGCTTTAGTTAAACTTTCTTCTCTTAAAATATGTAACATTGGATAGATAGAACGATTGGTATAATTGGCGGCATCGTCTTCTTCGGTGCCATCAAAGCAATAATCTGGATGAAAACTTGCTATTTGATAAATGCCATCATAATCTTCTTTAGTTAATAGGCGTTCAGCTTTTTTTACTAAATCTAAATAATCATTAAAATCTTTAAAATCATTTTCAAAAATAATTAAACTTGTTTCAATGTCGGTTTTGTTTTCTAATTCTTCTAACTCAGTTTTTAAAGCTTCCAAACCTTCATTAATGTTTACGTTTGATTTCACAACATAGCGTATACTTTTATTAAACAGAGCTTTTGCAGCAAAGGGGCAAAAATTGCAATCGATGACTACTGATTTAATCCAATTATTGGTTTGCTGTATTACTTTATCATTTGTTATCATAATCATGTGTTGATTTACGTCGTAATTTTTTTGCTTTACGTATTTCTTTTTTTACACGCTGACCTTTAGTTCCCAATAAACTTTTTAATGCGCTTTCGCGTTTTTTTAAAGGTATGAAATTAGAAACAAAGGCTGAACGTTCATCAATAGGTTTTAATGGAATCGAGTTTATACTATCCGTAACTACAGGAACAAAATCTAGTTTTAATTTAAATTTTCTTCTAAAGGGTTTCATAAAGCTTGATTGTGCTGGTTCTGTAGCAAACCCAATAGTTTTAAAACCTAGTTCATCAGCCAATACACACGAATAATATAAATTTTCAGTAGTGTGTTCAGCTTTGGTTTCTATAAAGATATTTTCATCTTTTATTCCTGATTGTAAAGCTAATAAACGCATTATTTTTGCTTCAATGTATGACGTATGAACAGCAGAGCCTGAAAATATAATATTTTTTGCATAACCATTTTTGTATAAAAAAATTGCCCATTTAATACGTTCATTTAATATGCCGTTAACGGTCCCAGAATCATGCGGAAAACCTGGAACGATTATGACATCGTATGGTTTTTTAGAATAGGCAATTTTTAAACATTTTGTTGGATCGGTATAAAATGCATTATAATAAGCGTTGCAGCTTGTTAATAGTAGCAGGATAACAAAAACAATAGGTATATGTAATTTTAATTTCATTCAGGCTTTCAAAGCTAAATAAAAATACTAGTTTAGTGGAAAATAAATTGACTACTTACGCCGAAATATACACAGATGGTTCGTGTCATACCCAACAATGTGTTGGCGCATGGGCGGCAGTTTTATTAATAGATGGGCAAAAAATTGTATTGAGTGGTAAAGAAAACGATACTACTCACAATCGAATGGAAATTTTGGCAGTAATTAACGCTATAAAATACATTCAACAACATTTTACGATAATTTCTAAAATTAAAATTGTTTCTGATAGCCAGTACGTGATTGGATTAATAGGTCGTCAATCAAAGTTTACGACAAGCAATTTTTCCACAAAAGCTGGGAATGATATTCGTAATGTAGATTTAGTGAAAGAATTGTTGCACCTTTTGTCAATCATTAACGTGGAGTTTTTGAAGATTAAAGCGCATCAAAAAGCAACAGATGTTGTAAACTATAATATTGAAGTAGATAAGTTATCTCGCCAGTTAGTAAGAGAATCTGTAAAAAAATTATAAAGAATTACTTTGTGTTTTTATGATCAAAAATACTTTTTGCGTCCTCCAAAAATTTAATTTGTTCTTTTCCTAGTGTTGCATTTTGAGGATAACCTCAACTTCTTTTCAAAACATGCAAAAAATTGTCAGAATTTCTTCCGACCATGACTGCATTTCTGTCTCCTTTTTTCGAAAGAACGATCACTTTTTCTGATTCTGCTGGGAACTTTGAACGCCTTGTCAACGCTATATTTTACTACAATCTATATAATCTAAACTTCATTGGTATCCGAATTAGTAACCGTATAAGTTGATTGATTTTATTGATATTTGAAAGAACAACTTTACATTGCAGAGATAAAAAACTCACTAATTAAAAACAATCAAAACACACTAAAATTTAATATTGAAAATGTTAAGTTTTTAGGCTAGTTTATAATATTAAGCTTAAAGCTTCATTGGTTCTAATTATATGTAAAAGCATATAAATGTTGTATATTTGCGTAAATTATATGTAAAAGCATATAAATCTATACTATGAAAACACTAGCTGAATTTGTAAAAAGCAAACAAAGCAATAGCTATTGAATGGATTGACAATTCATTCTTATCTGATAAATTTAAGGAACGTTACAAAGAGATACTTGAAAAAAGATATTTAGTATTGACTAAATAGGTTTTTGGAGAACTATTTTAAAATAATGTTAGTTTGAGTGAACCCTAATTAGTTTTCAAATTCGGTTACAAAGGAATGTTTTATATTCTTTAACCTTCGGTCTTTTTCTTTATAGTTATACTCCATAAACTTAAGTGCCTTGTTTTTAAGTATTTCGAAAACGTGTAAATAAAAAAAGCCTTGTAAAAACTGTGTTTTACAAGGCTTTGATGTTTTCCGAAAGAGCGGATGTGATCCTGCTGGGACTCGAACCCAGGGCCCATACATTAAAAGTGTATTGCTCTACCAACTGAGCTACAGAATCATCGTTTTAAGAGTAATTCTGTTCTTTCGGGCTGCAAATATATAAACCAATTTGTAACTAGCAAAACTTTTTTTATTTTTTTTATAATTTATTTCAAAGGCTTGTTTTTACTAGCGATTAGCCTTATTTTTATGTCAGTTATGGACTTTACACCTCAAATAAATTTATTAAAAGGCTTTTGCACCTTAAATTTCGGAGTTACAGTAGTGGATGCTGAACTCGTTTTTGGCAAACCCGAAGAAATTCAAGTATTAGATGATCCTATTTTAGAAACATCTTGTACCGTTTATCATTACTGGGAATCAGGTTTCTCTTTGTTTTTTGATAATAAAAACTCTATGAAGTTTGGTAGTGTAGAAGTTGATAGTGTAGATACGTTGTTATTCAATAAAAAAATATTTTCGTTAAAAGAGCGGGAATTGATTGATTTAATGAAAGAACATAAATACATTTTAACCGATTCTGAAAAGCAAGAATGGGGCGAAAATCGTTTGAGCTTCGACGAAGCTGGACTAGACTGCTACTTCGAGAATGGAATATTAACGTCTATTAACTTTGGGGTGATAGATGAATTGAATAACTTTGAATTTTTGCCGAACTAGCAGTGATTACAAAATTCTAAAAAATAAAAATTAAACTAAAACTTTATAAAAATGCCTGGAACAGAATTATTTGGCGCAGAAGAGCGCAAGGAAATTGAGGATGTATTATCAACAGGAATATTATTCCGTTTTAACCATGATGCGCAGCGTAACAATATTTGGAAAGCAAAAGATTTTGAAGCAGAAGCTAAAAAAATAACGGGAGCAAAATATGCGTTAGCTGTTTCTAATGGCTCTGCTGCTATTTTAGCTGCGCTTGCGGCTAGTGGCATTGGAACTGGAGATGAAGTTATTTGTCCGCCATTTACTTATATTGCATCTGTCGAAGCCGTTTTAATGCTTGGTGCTTTGCCTGTATTTGCAGAAATTGATGAAACGCTTTGTTTGAGCGCAGAAGGAATTAAAAAAGTAATTACTCCAAAAACAAAAGCCGTTTGTTTAGTTCACATGTGTGGTGGCAACGCTAACATGGATGAAATTATGGCAGTTGTTAAAGAACATAATTTAATTTTAGTAGAAGATGCGGGTCAGGCTTTTGCTGCTTCTTACAAAGGAACCGCAACTGGTTTGTTTGGAAGCGCTGGAGCATACTCATTCGACTTTTTTAAAATAGCCACAGCAGGAGAAGGTGGTATTTTAGTTACTAACGATGAAGCTATTTATAAATTTGCTGATAGTTACTGTGACCATGGTCACGACCATGTTGGTAATAACCGTGGAATGGAAAATCATCCAATTATTGGTTTCAATTACCGTATTTCTGAATTACACGCAGCAGTTGGTGCAGCGCAAACTCGAAAGGTTCCGGCTATCAGAGAAGCTAACTTAAAAAACAAAGCCTTCTTACAAAAAGAATTATCTAAAGTAGCAGGTATTAGCTTTTCTAAATTAGGTGATGATAACGGAGATTCAGGAACATTCTTAAATATTTTAATGCCTGATACGGAGACGGCTAAACGCACAATTGATGAATTTAATAAAGCAGGTGTTGGTGGATTTAATTATTGGTTTACAAATATGTACCACTTTATTAATCAATGGGAACACATAAAAAATTTAAAAACTGCTGCTAAATTGCCAATTCAATTGCTAGGTGCACCACAAGATTATAATAATTTAGAGTTACCTAAAACTCAGGCAGTTGTTGGTCGTTTAATTTCGTTTGGTATTCGTTGTACTTGGACAGAGGAAGAATTGAAAACCTTAGCTGCTAAAATTTCTGAATGTGCTACTAAGGCGATGAAGCCAGTTAATGCTTAATAAAACATGTTACACAAAAATTTTAAAAATATTGATAAAGTAACTTACGGTCGTGGTTCGTTTGCTCAATTAGCAGAAACTGTAGAACCTATTCGTAAAGAAAATAAAAACTACTTTGTTTACGTTGTCGATAATTATTTTAAAGGAAAACCTTTATCTCATAAATTACAAAACAAGCCTGAGGATTTAATTTATTATATTGATGTTGACCCGCATGAGCCTAAAACAGAACAAATAGATTCATTAAGAGATGAAATTTTAGCAAAGCAAGGGTTACCAAGTGGTGTGATTGGAATTGGTGGTGGTAGTATTATGGATATCGCGAAAGCTCTATCATTAATGTTGACTAACGAAGGTTCATCAACTTTATATCAAGGTTTAAATTTAATAAAGACAGCAGGTATTTATCATTTAGGCGTTCCAACTATTTCTGGGACTGGCGCTGAAGTATCAATGACGGCAGTATTAACAGGACCTGAAAAAAAGTTAGGATTAAAATGTGATTGGACAGTTTTTAACCAAGTAATTTTAGATCCAGAATTAATTGCATCTGTTCCAACAGATTGGTGGTTTTATACTGGTATGGATACTTACATTCATTGCATTGAATCTGAAACAGGAATTCGTAATAACGCTTTCAGTCTTGCTTACGGCGAGCAATCGTTAAAACTTTGCAGAGAAGTATATTTAGGTGAAAACGCAGGACGTACTCCCGAAAATGATGATAAATTGATGGTAGCTTCCTTAATGGGAGGTTTGAGTTTAACGTATAGTGAAGTAGGTGCGTGCCATGCAATTAGTTATGGTTTATCAATGGTTTTAGGAACTCGTCACTGTTACGCAAACTGTATTATATTTCAACACTTAGGAGATATATATTTAAAAGGTCATAGCGAGTTTATGCAAATGATTGAAAAGCATAACATTGTATTACCTCAAAACTTAAGTAAAGATTGGACTGAAGAACAGATTACAGCCATGGCTACTGTTTCTTATAATTTACCATTTATGTGGAATCATGCATTTGGCGATAACTACAAAGAAATTGCCACGATGGATTATATTAAAGATTTATTTAGAAGGCTTTAAAAATTTTCCCGCAGATCACGCAAATCTCACGGAATTAAATAATTAGAAAACAAACAATCAGCGCAATCAGCGAAATCAGCGGGAGCAAAAATAAAAACACAATGAGCAAAAAAATAGTAAAAGTAGGAGATATTGAATGCGGTGGTAATGAGTTATTCTTAATTTCTGGACCGTGCGTCATAGAAGAAGAATCTATTATGATGAAAACGGCTGAGAAGTTGAGAGAAGTTCAGGAACGTTTAAATATTAAAATTATCTATAAATCATCTTTCACAAAAGATAACCGCAGTAGTTTAAGTTACTACCAAGGACCAGGTTTAATTAAAGGTTGCGAATTATTAGGTAAAATTAAAAATCAATTTGGTTTTCCGGTTTTAACTGATATTCACTCTCATGATCAAGCAGCAGCTGCCGCAGAAGTTTGCGATGTATTGCAAATACCAGCCTACTTATGTATGCAATCTTCATTATTAGTTGCTTCTGCAAAAACAGGTCGAGTAATTAATATTAAACATGGTCAGTTTTTAGCACCCGATAATATGAAACACCCGGTACAAAAATGTATTGATAGTGGTAACGATCAGGTTATTTTAACGGAAAGAGGATATTCATTTGGATATAATGATTTGATAGTTGATCCTCGTGCCTTTTACCATATGAATAATATTGGCTACCCTGTTGTGTTTGATGTTACACATTGCGTTCGTAAATACGGTATTCCTAGTTCTGATAAAAAAGGTGGAGCTCGTGAGTTTTTACCGGTATTAGCAAGAGCAGGCGTTGCAAGCGGTATTGATGGTATGTTTATTGAAACACATCCTAACCCGGAAACAGCTTTGTGTGATGCAGCTTCTCAATTATGCGTTACTGATTTAGAAGAGTTTTTAAAACCAATTATTGAACTTCATAATGTTGAAGTTAAATACAGAGATTAATAAATAAATCAATGATTACTAACCCTCTGCGAACTTTGCAATACTGCTTTGCATCTTTGCGGTTAAACTTAAACTAATATGAAAAAAGTAATTTTAATTCTCGTTGCAGGATTTTTCTGCACAACTATTTCGGCTCAAAGTCTTTATATTAAAGGAAGTAAAAAAGGTGAAATTGAATCTGATGGAGACGTTTACATCGGAGGTTCTAAAAAAGGAAATATTGAAAGTGACGGAGATGTTTATGTTGGTGGATCAAAAAAAGGACAAATCGAATCAGACGGAGATATCTATCTAAACGGAAGTAAAGTTGGTCAGATTGAAAGCGATGGCGACGTTTATAAAAATGGATCTAAGATTGGTCAAATCGAATCAGATGGTGATATTTATAAGAACGGTTCTAAAATAGGTGATTGTAAAGGAGTAAGAAAAGAGTGGGTAGGAGCTGTTGTTTTCTTTTTCTTTATTGAAGATTTAGCCTATTAATTAGTTAATTAGATTATGAGTCGATTCAATAATTTTTATCTAATTGTCAAATAGTCGCATTGTCAAATTGAAACTATGATCGTATCCAGTATAGTAGCCACATCCTTAAATCATGCTATTGGCAAAGACAATAAATTATTGTGGCATTTGCCTGCAGATTTAAAATTTTTTAAAGCAACAACCATGGGTTGCCCTGTGATTATGGGGCGTAAAACCTTTCAATCTATTGGCAGAACTTTACCTGGCAGACAAAATGTAGTCATTACTAGAGATAAAAATTTTAACTCAGACAATCAATTTGATTTAATGGTTGTTGGAAGTTTAGATGAAGCTTTAGTTAAATTGCATTCCGAGAACGAAGTCTTCATTATTGGTGGTGGAGAAATTTATCAGCAATCTATGGATTCTGTAGATACTATTTATTTAACATTGGTGAATATAGTTATTGACGCAGATGTTTATTTTCCGGAAATTGATAAAACTAAATTTGATTTAGTATGGGAAGAGAAACATGTAGCAGACGAAAAAAATAAATTTGATTATACATTTCAAAAATTTGATAGAAAATGAGTTCAATTAAGTTAGAAAATATTTTATTTATTGATATTGAAACTGCGCCAATTCATTATCAGTACAATTCGCTTTCAGAAACTGAAAAAGAATTGTGGGATAAGAAAATGTTTTATGTTAAAGATTCTACTCCTGAAGAACAATATGCTAAAGCTGGTATTTTTGCCGAATTTGCTAAAGTAGTCTGCATTGGACTGGGATTTATTGCTGGCGGAAAATTTAGAACAAAAGCAATTGCAGGAGATGATGAGCAAGATATTTTAAGCGAGTTTTCTAAATTATTAGAATTGCACTTTAATACTAAAGATCATTTTTTATGCGCGCACAATGGAAAAGAATTTGATTATCCATTTTTATGTCGCAGAATGTTAGTTAATAAAATGCCACTACCAAAATTACTGCAAATGCAAGGATTTAAGCCTTGGGAGGTAAAGCATTTAGATACAATGGAAATGTGGCGTTTTGGAGATATAAAAAATTTTACGTCTTTAAATTTATTGGCTCATATATTTAATATACCTTCTCCAAAGGACGATATTGACGGCAGTCAAATAGCACAAGTATTTTATGAAGAAAAAAATATTGAGCGAATTAAAACGTATTGTATTAAAGACGTCGTTACTTTAGCACGTATTTATCAAGCTTTAAAAGGATTTGAGGTTTTACAGGATGCTGATATAGTTTATACATAAAACTTAACCGCAAAGAATGCAAAGATTGATTGACAAAAAAGAAAGAACGCAGAGAAAGAAATCGTAATTGATTCTCTTTACTCTCTGCGAAAAAACTCTTTACTCTCTCCAGTTAAAAAATAAATAAACATGACAAACGAAAAAAAAATAGCAGTGATAGGAAATGGAAGTTGGGCAACCGCTATCATTAAAATATTGTGTAATAACGCCAATAAAGTCAATTGGTATTTTAGAAATCAATCGGATATCGACCACATGAATCAGTACGGTCATAACCCACGTTATTTAAGTTCAGTGCAATTTGATATAAATAAATTAAATTTATCTTCTAATTTATTAGAAACTTTAACGCAAGCTGAGGTTATTATTTTAGCCGTTCCTTCAGCGTTTATTAATAACACGCTAAAAAACATTCCCATAGAAGTTTTTAAAGACAAAACTTTTTTTTCTGCTATCAAAGGTATTGTTCCCGAATATAATTTAATTGTTGGCGAATATTTAAATACCGTTTTTCAAGTTCCTTTGGATAATATTGGTGTTATTACTGGGCCTTGTCACGCGGAAGAGGTAGCGCTTGAAAAATTATCATATTTAACTTTAGCTTCTAGAGATATTACAAAAGCAGATGATTTATGTGAGTACATGCGTTGTCGTTATATTAAATGTTCGAGTAGTGATGATATTTATGGGACAGAATTATCTGCAGTATTAAAAAATGTGATTGCAGTAGCTGGTGGTATTTGTCATAGCTTGGGTTATGGCGATAATTTTTTATCTGTATTAGTAAGTAATGCCATTCAGGAAATAGATCGCTTTGTGGCGGCAGTTCATCCGATAGACAGAGATACAAAAGCGTCGGCTTATTTAGGAGATTTAATTGTAACGGCTTATTCGCAATTTAGCAGAAACAGAATGTTTGGAGCGATGTTAGGAAAAGGTTATAGTGTAAAAAATGCGCAGTTAGAAATGAATATGATTGCCGAAGGCTATTATGCCGTGAAGTGTGTTGCTGAGATTAACAAAAAATATAATGTTCACATGCCAATTACAAATGCTGTAAATAACATTATCTATAATCATAAAGATGCCAAGCATGAAATGGAGTTGTTGGCTGATCAGTTAAGTTAAGTCATACTGTCCCTTTAGCTATCGGGATGTTTGAGCACCTCATGATGCCTTGAAACAAGTTCGGAATAATGAATTACTTTTTGAGTTTCTTCTTCTCAATTCCCTTCCATTGAAAGGTTTGTATCATGTGTACAATATCTTTTCTTAAATAATCAACTACAATTTTCATCGAATCAATATTTGGAACTGCATTAAAATATAAGGCACCACGCATAAAATGGCGTGTACTATCTGTTAAATAAAATTGCACGTTGGAAGCTGTGTTTCCAGCAATATCATACACTAAGCCGTAAACTTGTGAGCTGTCTCTAACAATAATTGTTTCATCTATACCAGTAGATTTTACTTGATGCTTCACCACAAAATCTCTACATTCACCTAAAACGGTATCTAAATTATTGGTTATGATTTTATAACTTAAATGAATTTGTGCATTATACTTTGGGAAGTTCACATTTATCCAACATGGATCAGCGCCTTTATGTCTGTCATTTAGTATGTTTGCATAAGTTGGAATTTCAAAACTATAAGGACAAAGACTATCATATAGTCTATACTTTTTTTCTGGAAAATAAATTCTTGGGTAACCTTTTGGTTTAGGAATAAACACTTCATCGTCCTCATCATCACAAGAAGAAAATGTAATGATTAATGTGCAAACAACGAGGGTTTTGAAAAAGACTTTAAATGATGGGTTTTTCATAATTACAAATTTAAGGAATTTAACCACATAGGAACATAGGCTTTTTTAGAGTTTAAAAGAACTTAGGTATAAATAATAAGTATTAAATCATAGATAAAAAGCGTAGCTTTCTTATGTAGACTAGATTCAAATTTCGATACTTTATTTTTATGTGCCGATGTGGTTAAAAAAATGAGTTAAAATTAAAACGGTAATACGTCTTTTTTGCCTAAATCATCAAAGTTTACATTACTGTTATTTTCTGTTAGATTTGGATTCGTGTTATTTTCTTTCCGCTGCAAAACTAAGAAAGACTCTCCAACTATTTCTGTAATATTACGTTTAATATTATCTTTATCTATCCATTGGCGGGTTTGCAATTTACCTTCAATATATATTTGCGTGCCTTTTTTTAATAATTTTTCAGCACTCTCTGCCATACTTCGCCACAAAACAATATTGTGCCATTCGGTTTGTTCAACTTTATTACCACTTTTATCTTTATGAAATTCGCTTGTTGCTATACTAAAATTAGCGCGAGCAATGTTTCCCTCTAAATATTTTAATTCAGGGTCTTTACCCAAGTTTCCAATTAAAATTACTTTATTAACTCCAGCCATAGCGATTTTATTATTTTAGTTATTAGTGCGTGACAAACATTGTAATCTTTTTTCAATTTTACAAAAGTTATTATTCATAAATGTATGATTAATAACTTTATTTTAGTTTCAGTAGTTTATAAAATCTTAAAGTTCTCATCATTCAAACTCGCATAATGTGTACTTTTGTAGTAATGAGCGATTATTTAAACGAACTAAATCCTGTGCAGCGAATGGCTGCCGAAAATACCGAGGGTCCAGTAATGATTATTGCAGGTGCGGGTTCAGGTAAAACCAGAGTATTAACGTATCGTATTGCCCATATTATGGCTAAAGGGGCTGATGCGTTTAGTATTTTATCATTAACCTTTACCAATAAAGCAGCACGCGAAATGAAAGATCGTATTGGTAAAATTGTTGGCAGTAAAGAAGCGAAAAACATTTGGATGGGAACTTTTCACTCTATTTTTGCTAAAATATTACGTTTTGAAGCTGAGAAGTTAGGTTACCCTTCCAACTTTACTATTTATGACACCGATGATAGCAAAGGTGTTATTAAAAGCATTTTAAAACAACTGAATTTAGATGAAAAAGTATATAAACCATCTTTGGTTTTAAACAGAATTTCTTCCGCAAAAAATAGTTTAGTTTCTGCAAGTAATTACGCTAATAATGCAATAACTCAGGCAGAGGACAGGGCATCTAACAAACCTTTATTAGGACAAATATATTTAGCCTATCAAAAACGTAATTTCCAATCGGGAGCCATGGATTTTGATGATTTGTTATATAACACCAATGTATTACTGCGCGATTTTCCTGAAGTTTTAATTAAATACCAAAGTAAGTTTAAGTATATTTTGGTAGATGAGTACCAGGATACAAATTTTTCGCAATACGTTATTGTTAAACAATTAGCGGCACGCTTTCAAAATATTTGTGTGGTGGGTGATGATGCACAAAGTATTTACTCGTTTCGAGGAGCTAATATTCAAAATATTTTAAATTTCGAAAAAGATTATCCAGATTTAAAAACTTTTAAACTTGAACAAAATTACCGCAGTACGCAAACGATTGTAAAAGCAGCTAGTGCGGTAATTGCCATTAATAAAGATCAGTTTAAGAAAAATATTTTCACCGACAATGAAGAAGGTGAGAAGATTAAAATTATTAAATCGAATACTGATAACGAAGAAGGACAAAAAGTAGCGGCTAGTATATACGAAACACATTATACGCAGCAAGCTCGTTTTAAAGATTTTGCTATTTTATATCGCACCAATGCTCAATCTCGTGCGTTTGAGGAATCGTTGCGTAAATTAAATATTCCGTATAAAATTTATGGTGGTGTATCATTTTATCAACGTAAAGAAATTAAAGATGTATTAGCTTATTTTCGTTTGTCAATTAATCATAATGATGATGAATCATTAAAACGTATCATTAATTATCCAACGCGTGGTATTGGACAAACAACCATTGATAAGGTAATGATTGCCGCCATGGAACATGATATTAGTATGTGGCAGGTATTGGATAATTTAAAAGATTTTAATACGGGAATAAATAGCGGAACGGCGGCAAAAATATCCGAATTTACCACGGCCATTAAAACCTTTTCAATGATGATGCCCTACAAAGATGCCTTTGAATGTGCTAATCATATTGCTGTAACAAGTGGAATTGTAAAAGATTTATATCATGATAAAACCCCAGAGGGCGTTAGTCGTTACGAAAATATACAGGAATTATTAAATGGTATTAAAGATTTTGTTGAGCAAGAAAGAACTCCGCAAGAAGAAGAACTAAAAGAAGCCATTTTCACAACTACAGAAGTAAATCCTGTAGAGTTATTTGATGCGACTGAACAAAATCCAACCCTTAAAACCTTAGATGAGTTTATGCAGGAAATTTCTTTGTTAACAGATGTAGATAAAGAAAAAGAAGATGAGAAAGATGCAGATAAAGTATCAATGATGACGATACATGCATCCAAAGGATTGGAATTTCCTTATGTACATATTGTTGGATTAGAAGAAAATTTATTTCCTTCGCAAATGGCTTTGAATAGTCGTAGCGAATTAGAAGAAGAACGCCGTTTGTTTTATGTAGCAATTACTAGAGCCGAAAAGAAAGCAACTATTAGTTTTGCAACTACTCGCTACCGTTTTGGAAATATAATTTATTGTGAACCAAGTCGTTTTATTGATGAGTTAGATGAAAGTTGTGTAGATTTTCCTCAAGAGCCAGCTGCTAATAAATTCAGCGACGATACGTTTAATAAATATCGTAAACCAAGTTTTAATGATCCAATGAAATCAATTGATTTCAGAACAAAAGAAGCGGGAGGATTTACGAAAACAGAACCAAAACAAATACAATTTTCGCCACCAAAAAAACTAATTCCTTTAGCTAAGCGAATGGCCGAAACAAATACGCCAGCCGATAATAGTGCAAATGCTAGTTTAAGAGTAGGTAGTGTTGTTGAGCATGAAAAATTTGGTATTGGAGCGATCACAGCCATTGAAGGTATTTATCCTAATGCAAAAGCAAATATTAAATTTAGAGATAGTGGAGAAAAGAACTTGCTATTGAAGTATGCGAAGTTGAAAGTGGTAATGTGATAATTATACTAAAGATTGCTTTTTAACGTTATAAATTTTTAAATGCCAATAAAGTCTGTTTATATTTTCCGAATTTTTGTTTTGATTCTATTTTTAGGTTCATTTAAAACCACATTTTCACAATCTGGAAATATTCGAATTTACATTGATCAAGTAGAATATAATGATAGTATACCTTTTGAAGCTCGCTTATATTCTTCAGATAGTTTATTGATTTATAAATGTAATATATACGAGGTGGGTTCTGTTAAAATTGATAGTATTATACCTGGAAATTATTACTTGGACATATATAGATCTGGATTACAACAACTTACTATTCATCATCTTATTGTTAAAAAAGACAGTATCACAGACTTAGTAATTGATTTTTCAAGTATAACACATCATTATACATTATTGCTGAATGGTAAAAAAAAATCAGTTGATGTTTCTTCAGGCGTGCCAAATTTTGCATTTACGTTTCAAACATATCAACCTGGCTTTTCTTCTCAAAAAGAAATAGTGAATAGTATTTATGATTTTGGGATGAAATTCACTCCATTGTATTATCCTTCAAAATATTATGGTATAGGAGCAAATCTCGGTTCAAATATTGGCTTTTGTAAGCTTCAAAAAGATAAAGTAAAATTGTTTACTGATACTTTTAATGTCGAAAAATATTTTTACTGGAAAATTTTTGCTGGGATCAATAATCGTTTTGTATTTGTTCAACCCAAATTGCATAAACTTATGAGGCCTTGTTTTCTTGATTTGGGTATTGGGTATAATTTTCCATTTATTTATCGTTATGCGGGAGTTAACAGAGATTATAAAAGAGTTAAAGGGTTTATTTCTAACCTAAACGATTTTTCGGTAACAACAAGGCTTGGGTTTGGGATTCTTGCTTTTACTGCTAGTTACAGAATAACTAATGATTTAAAAAAAGCATATTATAATGTGCCACGTTTAATGTTTGGCGTAGATTTAATTATTCCACATGACTAAAACATTTCATTTTTACATTGTTTTTATTTTAATATGTTGTTTTAGTATAGGAGTATTTTCTTGTAAATCATTAAAAAGTGATAAAAGGGCTAATAAAAAGAAAGAACCAATAAATAAAGATTTACTCACTTATGATGAGTTAAATAAAGAATATCGAGATTTAATTGAAAAAATTGGAATAAGAAATGGATATGTTATTGCTGATGTTGGAGCTTCATTGGGTATTGATGATTTTTCATTATCCGTTCTTACAGATAGTAATTCTTATTTTATACAGGATATTTCTTCAGAAATATTTAAAAAAAAGCGTTTTAAACAAATGCAGAATTATTTTAATTCGATTCGCAAAACTCCGCAAACTAATAAACTTCAATATGTAATAGGAAATGAACGAAAAAGTTGCTTGCCAGATAGCAGCTTTGATTTGATTTTTTTATTTAACTCTTTACACGAGTTTACTTACGTAAAAGAAATGTTGGATGATTTAAGTAAAAAACTTAAGCCAAATGGAAGATTAATAGTTCGTGAGAGTACTTCTACAAGTGAAAAAAGACATATAATTGATGGATGTTATACTACAGCTTTCACAATGAATGAAATAAAATTATTAATGAAAAGTAGTGATCTATACTTTTATCAACAACTTTATCCAGATTCTAATTTGGTTAATATTTTTATATTTGACAAGAATCACCGATAAAATAAAAGAATTTAATTAATTCCTCTTTGTTTCTTAATATTCTCGTAAGCTTCTTGTATTTTTTGAAATTTCTCTTGAGCACCTTTTTGATATTCATCTCCCATTGATGCTACTTTATCAGGATGGTAGCGAATAGCCATTTGACGGTATGCTTTTTTGATTTCTTCTTCAGTAGCGGTACTTTCAATACCTAATACTTTGTAATCAGAATTGGTATCGCGGTAGAACATATTTTTTAAACTCTCAAAATCAGATTGAGGCACGCCCATTAAATTAGCAATACGTTGTATGATTTGTATTTCAACCTCAGATACATGTCCATCAGCTTTGGCAATACCAAATAAATAATGTAATAACTGAATACGTACTTCTACTTGGGTACGTAATTTAATATCGTTGCAAATTTGTTCTAATGGAATCTCGCCGCCTTCTACAAAGCGTTTTAATGTTTGTAAATGTGCAACTGAAAAGTTTGGACCGAATTGTTGAGAGAAAAAAGATTTTACAAAGTCTAATTCAGCTTTTATGACTTTACCGTCGGCACGCATCACGGCAGCCGATAAGGCGATGAGCATCGTAGCGAAATCGCTGTTGCCGGCAGAGGAACGTTGTTGATAGTATTTAAAAACATCGTCGGCATTTCCGCCAGCACCAGTTATTTTTGAACGAATAACGGTAACATTATCAATAAATGAACCTACTAAAAAACCAACAAACGCTCCGAAAAAGTTTTTACCTAAAAAGAAAAATCCAATGATGGCACCTATAAATTTAAACACTCTATATTATTTTAATTGATGAATAAAGGCTGTAAATATACTAATTTGTTAATGCTTTTAAAAGTGATGATATTTAGGGCATGCCGGTGCAAAGGGGCAGCACCGTCGGGCTTTTCGTTGCAATCTTTTTTGTAAAGTAGGCACAAAAAAGGATTTTCACTACAATCCTTCATGCAAAAATGCAAGATTGAAACTTAAATTTTGAATTTGAAATGCAAGCACCGCGTGAGGGATGCAAACGGAAATACTTTTGCGAACAAAGTGAGTGAAAGATTGTAGTGACAGCCCAATGCGGTTACCACCGCACACTCCCAAAAACTAAAAATGAAGTTAAGCCTGAGCTTCCTTCATTTGCATAAACATTTCATTAAAACGCACTCGTACGGTTTCAATAAATGCTTCGTTAATGAGTTTCTTTAATCCATCAACTGATTTTACATCTTCGGTATGAAATTTAAAAGACTGTTCCATCGGACCAGCTTCAAATTTCACAATAAATTTATCGTTCATTTGAAAAATAGAAATACTAATAGAAGGATGAGGAATAGAATCGATAATGCGCATAATAACTATCTAAAAGCTTTTTTGAAATCCAACATGTTTTTGATGACTCCTGTTGGCGAAGTATTTCTGTCACCATCTTCGTGTATACGTCCTAAAATAGAGTTGGCAAGTGCCACGTAATGATGCTTGCCCGCTCTTTTCAAAGCCGCTTCAGCTTTATCGTCACCATTAATAAAATTAGCACAAGCAGCCCAATCAAAAGCTTTATTATCTATTAAAAATTTAAAGGCTTTAGCATCATCCCAAATAGCATTTACAAAAGCGGCTAATTCAAAATATTTTCCATCAATTAGGTATTTAAAGGCATTTTTATCATCTCGAATGGCATCTAAAGTAGCAATTAATTCTCGGTAGTTATTTTCAATTAACCAATTAAAAGCTTGCACGTCTCCGTGAATGTGCTTTCCAAATTGCTCTATTGCTATGTTAGGATATGACTTCATGTGTGTATAATACAAAAGGGTCTATAAAGTTAAATAAAAATTAAATAGGTTTTATAGCGACTTTTCAGCTAAAGTTAAAAAGCGTTAAAGAGAATATCAATCATGGATAATAGTTATATTTACCAACTATTTTACAATTAAACTGTTTTATATGCCTACCAATGCCAATTATGCTAAATTATCTGTTGGAACTAAAGCCTTAATCCTTTCAAAGCTTTATTACAGCGTGTTAAGCAAAAGTCTCGAGAATTTAGATGTGGAACGTTATTATTCCATTTTGTTCTTTTTAAACGAACATAATGGGTGCAATCAGCAAAATATTTGCAACAATTTAGCTATTGATAAAACAGCTATGGTTAAGGTGATTGACCATTTAATTAAAGTTGGTTTTGTGGACAGAAATGTCAATCCTGATGATAGAAGAGAACATTTTATTGTATTAACTAAAAAAGGATTAAAGCAAACTGCAGAAATTGTAAAATCATTTAATGCTATTGATTCGGAAATATTTTCGGAAGTTTCAAAAGAAGATCAAGATACATTCAATAAAGTATTGTGTCAGTTGTCCTCTAAATTAAAGGAGTTACCAGCTACAGATTTGTTTTTTAATTATAAAAAAACGGGTAGAAAAAAGAAAACGGTTGCTTCAGATAAAGTATAATATTTAAAATAAAAAAAATGAAAAAAATACCTACTTGGATTATTATCGTTGTTGCTATTGCTTTAGTTGTAGCTTCTAAATTTATATTTTTTGCTCCAAAAGTAGATGCGGCCGCGGCAGCTAAAGGAAAACCTAAAGGACCATCAGCAGTTAATTATTATGTAGTGAAAGCTACTGCTTTCAATAATGATGTATTTGCCACAGGAAAAATTGGCGCCTTAAATCAAATTGATATTTTGCCAGAAGTAGGAGGGAAGGTGATGGCTATTTATTTTAAGGAAGGTGAAACTGTAAATAAAGGAAGTTTATTAGTAAAATTAAACGATGCTGATTTACAGGCACAGTTATTGAAATCTAAAACACAAATTGCTTTATCAGAACAAAAGTTAGAAAGATTAAAAAAATTAATTGCTATCAATGGAATTAGTAAAGAAGAATTTGATATACAAGAAAATGAATTAAATGCTTTAAAAGCCGATCAGGCTTATATTTCGGCGCAGTTAGCGAAAACGAATATTGTTGCACCTTTTACAGGAGTGATTGGATTAAAAAATATTAGCGAAGGTTCATTTGTAAACATGACTACACCAATTGTTTCTTTAGTCCAAACAAAACCTTTGTATGTTGAATTTTCTGTCCCTGAAAAATATAGCAACTTATTTAATAAAGGCATTGCTGTTAAATTCTCTAATGATAATAGTAAAGAACTGCAAACAGCTACGATTTATGCTATTGAGCCTCGTGTGGATGAAATGACTAAGACTATTAAAGCAAGAGCCTCATATAATGGTAACGAACATTTTTATCCAGGAAGTTTTGTAAAAGTGTTTGCTAATTTAGGCGAAACACAAAATGCCTTGATGATACCAACACAATGTGTAATTCCAACATTAAAAGGACAAAAAGTATTTATTGCTAAAAACGGTATTGCCACCGAAGCCATGGTTACAATAGGTGTGCGTACAGATGATAAAATTCAAATTATTGATGGGATAAGCGCCGGCGATACGGTCATTACAACTGGATTATTATCTATTAAAAAAGATACAGAGTTAAAACTTTTAAAATCAGTTAACTAATATGGATTTAGCAGAATTAAGTGTTAAGCGACCGGTGTTAGTCACGGTATTTTCAATTATTATAATTTTATTTGGATTAATAGGATTTAACTATTTAGGAGTTCGTGAATTTCCTTCAGTTGATCCACCAGTGATTACAGTGCGCACTAGTTACATAGGTGCAAATGCGGATGTGATTCAATCTCAAATTACAGAACCGTTAGAGAAAGCGATTAATGGTATAGATGGAATTAGAACATTATCCTCAGCATCCAATCAAGGTTCAAGTATTATTACTGTAGAGTTTAATTTAAGTTCAAATTTAGAAGCAGCAGCAAATGATGTACGTGATAAAGTATCTCAAGCTGTAAAACAATTACCTCAGGATATTGATGCACCACCAGTGGTTTCAAAAGCAGATGCCAACTCTGACCCAATTATTTCGATGACATTAGTAAGCGATACTCGTTCGTTATTAGACGTAAGTGATTATGCCGAGAATGTGTTAGCACAAAATTTTCAAACGATTTCAGGTGTAAGTGCGGTTCAGATTTGGGGACAACGTCGTTATTGCATGCGTATTCGTTTAAAACCAGATAGATTAGCGTCTTACAACCTAACACCATTAGATGTAAAGCAAGCGTTAGATAGAGAGAACGTGGATTTGCCTTCTGGTAAAATTGAAGGTAACACAACTGAGTTAACCGTTAATACTATCGGAAGATTATCAACGGTAACTGAATTTGAAACCATGATTGTGAAAGAAAGCGATAATAATATTGTTCGCTTGCGTGATGTTGCTAAAGTGGAATTAGGTTCAGAAAATGAAGAAACTGTTTTAAAAGAATCAGGAACGCCAATGGTTGGTATGGCTTTAGTACCATTGCCAGGAGCTAATTATATTGATATTGCCGATGAATTTTATAAGCGTTATAAAGTTCTAAAAAAAGAATTGCCAAAAGATTACACTATTAATATTGCTTTAGATAATACACGTTTCATTAAAAAATCGATTAACGAAGTTGGTGAAACATTAATCATTGCTTTGTTATTAGTCATCTTAATTATTTATTTATTTTTTAGAGATTGGTTAATTGCTTTTCGTCCTTTAATTGATATTCCTGTATCCTTAATTGGCGCGTTCTTTATTATGTACATGATGGATTATTCTATTAACGTACTTACGCTTTTAGCGATTGTTTTGGCAACTGGTTTGGTAGTGGATGATGGTATTGTGGTAACCGAAAATATTTTCAAGAAATTAGAAAAAGGATTATCTCCTAAAGATGCAGCGATAGAAGGAACACGTGAAATTTACACCGCGGTCATTATTACGTCGTTAACATTAGCTGCAGTTTTTATGCCTGTAATTTTCTTAGAAGGATTTGTTGGGCGATTATTTAGAGAGTTTGGTGTAGTGATTGCCGGAGCCGTTTTAATTTCTGCTTTTGTATCATTAACCTTAACCCCCATGTTAAATGCTAAGTTGGTGAGAAAAGATCACTCGAAACGTAGTAGATTTTATATTTGGTCTGAACCATTTTTTGTTGGCTTAGATAATTGGTTTAAAAATTCGGTGACTAATTTTTTGAAAAAAAGACGATGGGCTTTTGTTATACTTTTTGTTTCTGGAGGAGCTATTTTCTTTTTTGGATCACAATTAAAATCAGAATTATCGCCTTTAGAAGATAGAAACTGGCTGCGGATGTTAGTAACTATGCCAGAAGGAACGTCATTTGAAGCAACAGATGCGACCATGGATAAAATATCTACGTTTGTAGGTGATTCAGTAGCTGAGAAAGCGGTGTGCTTAACCTTAACCGCTCCTGGTTTTGCTGGCTCTGGTGCTGTAAATACAGGTTTTGTGAGATTAGCTTTAACCCAATCAGAAGATAGAAAACGTTCACAAGATCAAATTGCAAATTACATTACTAAAAATTTAGCGCAGTTCCCAGAAGGGAAAATCTTTGTGATTCAAGAGCAATCTATTTCTTCGGGTGGTGGACCAAAAGGTGCATTGCCTGTTCAGTTTGTATTACAAAATAACGACTTCAATAAAATCAGAGAAAAATTACCGAAGTTTTTAGAATTAGCAAATAAAAATCCAGTTTTTCAAGGTGTTGATGTGAACTTGAAATTTAATAAACCTGAATTGATTATTGAAATTAATCGTGACAAAGCAAAAACAATGGGTGTAAGTATTGCTGATGTGGCTCAAACCATTCAGTTAGCATTAAGCGGACAACGTTTTGGTTATTACATTAAAGGCGACAAACAATATCAAGTGGTTGGTCAGGTTAATAGAGAAAATCGTGATGATCCAAATGATATTAAAGATTTGTTTGTCAAAAACAGTAAAGGTGAAATGATTCAATTAGATAATATTATTACAGTTGTTGAAAGAAGTAGTCCGCCACAATTGTATCATTATAATCGTTTTCAATCGGCAACAATACAAGCAGGTTTAGCGCCAGGTAAAACGATAGGTGATGGTATTGAGGAAATGAATAAAATATCAAAACAAATTTTAGATGATAGTTTCAAAACTTCTTTAACAGGGGCATCTAGAGATTTTGCTGAAAGTTCGTCTAATATTTTATTTGCCTTTTTGTTAGCATTAGTCTTAATCTATTTATTGTTAGCAGCGCAATTCGAAAGTTTTGTAGAGCCATTTATTATCATGCTAACCGTTCCAATGGCATTATCGGGAGCCTTATTCTCTTTATGGTATTTCAACGAAACCTTAAATATTTTTAGTCAAATTGGAATGATTATGCTAATAGGATTAGTTACTAAAAATGGAATCTTGATTATTGAATTCACCAATCAATTACGTGATAAAGGATTAACGACAACTAAAGCATTGGTTGCTGCTTCAACGGCACGTTTACGTCCTATTTTAATGACGAGTTTAGCAACCATGTTGGGTGCGTTACCAATTGCCATGGCATTAGGTGCAGGTTCAGAAAGTCGCATGGGAATGGGGATTGTTATTATTGGTGGATTATTATTGTCGATGGTATTAACATTGTATGTTATACCTGCGATGTATTCGTTTTATATTAGAATGTCTATTTATTTTAAAAAGAAAAAAAATGCTTAAGAGAAATATACTATTTGCATATTTATTAGTTGCCGCTAGTTCCCTCGTTTTTTCTCAATCAGTGTTAACTGTTGATGAGGCCATGAAAATTGGACTAGAGAAAAACTATGCTGTTTTAATAGTAAAAAATGAACAAGAGATTGCGAAGCTTCAAAATAATTTTGGTAATGCTGGCATGTCGCCAACGGTAAGTGTAAATGCCAATTTGAATTTAGCTAATATTAATTCCTATCAAGAATTTAGTACCGGTGTTATTCAGGAGAGAAATGGCGCCCAATCTAATAACACAGGAGCATCTGTAAATGTTGGTTGGATGATATTTGATGGGTTGAAAATGTTTGCGGTTAAAAAAAGATTAGGCTTAAACGAACAATTGTCTGCTATTGAACTGAAACAAAAAATGGAAAACACCGTGTATGATATTGTATCGGCTTATTATATGGTTGTAAAAACAAATGAACTCATAAAAGCAGCGAAACAAAATTTAAGCATTTACGAAGAGCGGAAAAAAATAGCAAAATTAAGATTAGAAATTGGATCAGATTCTAAAGTAGATGTGTTGTTATCTCAATCTAATGAAAATAAAGCCAAAAGTGCCATCATACAATTAGAATTACAATTACTAAATGCTAAAACTAAATTAAATACCTTATTAAATAAGCCTGTAGATACTGAGTTTAATACAGATGACTCCATTGTGGTTAATTTTAATCCAAATATCGATGATCTTAAAAAGGAAGTATCAAAATCCAATTCATCTATTTTAATGTCGAAACAAAACGAATTAATAACACAGCAAAGTATTAAAGAAGCACGCTCTGCTAATTTGCCTTTTGTACAATTAAATGGTGCTTATAATTTTACACGAGCTCAAAGTCAAGCTGGGTTTGTTTTTTTAAACCGACAAGCAGGTTTAAATGCAGGTGTTACAGCGGGTTGGTTAATTTTTAATGGAAACAAGAATAGTAAATTAGTGAAAGAAAGAAATATCTTATACCTCAATCAGAAATATGTTACGGAGCAAATGCAAATGCAAATTGATGGACAAGTTTTTAATAGCTATAAAACGTATTTATTAAATAAAACGATTGTTGATTTGGAAAAACAAAATTTATCGGATTCAAAAGAAGTGTTAGATGTATCGATTGAGCGTTATAAAGTAGGTAAATCTAATTTATTAGAAACGATAGAAACACAAAAGAATTTAGAAGACGCTCAAGTTCGATACATAGAGGCTTTATATGCTATTAAAATGGCTGAGACGGATTTATTGAGAGCGAATGGAAGTTTGGTTAAGTAATTATGCTAATAATTGCTTTGCTTGTTTTAGGACAAATTTTACACTAAAATAAATTGCACTTAGTGCTATAAACACTAAAATTGACATCACTATAAATTCCTTAATATTGTCCAAGATACTTAGGGTGTTTTTATCTTCATCAATGTACACCCCTATAGAAGCTAATAAAATGGAGAATAATACAATGCTCAATAATTCAGTTTTGTTTTCAGGTAATGGTGCCAAAAATAGTTGGTGTTTTTGATAAAAATAATTGTTATACTAGTCCCGTAAGTCAGAAGAGTAAATTAGCTCTGCTGGAGAGCAACTAATCAGCAATATGATTTACCACGAAAAATTGGAGTAAAGCTGGAGAGCTTGGAGAATCAGACGCTTATGAGAGTATTAAAAAATACTGTAATTAATTACCCTCAACAATTTTAATTTCTTCCTCTGTTAAATCATAAAGTATAAACAGTCCAAAAACTGCTTAGAAATATTTATAATTTAAGTGATTTCATTATTCAAACATTCTGTTAAACTCTAATAACACTCTATAATACTCTTTTTTTATAAGATATAATATGTTATATTTAGAAAGTTTGTAATTCTAAAATGTATAAAATGAGATTTCGAAAAAGAATAAAAGTATTTCCAGGGTTTTACTTGAATATATCTAAATCTGGTGTAACCTCTTCAATAGGTGGTAATGGAGCAAGTGTAACCATTGGTAAAAATGGAGCATATTTAAACACAAGTATTGCTGGAACCGGTCTTTACAATAGACAAAAAATTGTTGGAAATACTAATGAGGTGATTAATGATAATGCACAAAATATTTCAAATGCAAATAATGAGAATGAAATAAAAAGTGCTGATGCTAGTGCAATAACTAGTTCCAATTTAACGGAATTGAAGGACACTATTTTAGAAGCTTATAAGGACAAAAATGATTTAGCAAATGAAATAGTTAAAACGCACGCAGATATAGAAAAAGCTAAAAAAGCATACAATATTGCATGTATTTTTTTAATTGGATTTATTTTTAGCCCGTTTAAAAATAAGATTACTGAATTAGAGGAGTACTTGTATGATATAGTAAATCAATCAAAAAAATGTAAAGTTAATGTTGATATTTTAATCGATCAAAGTGATCTAGAAATTTATAATAAATTAAAAGATAGTTTTATGAAATTATCTAATTCCGAATTTATCTGGGATATCACTTCATCTAAAAAAGTAAATAAATCTCAGAATAGAAGTAATGCTGACGAAACTATTTCAAGAAAAAAAGTAAAGCTCGAATTAAAAAATATTGATATTATAGAATCTTCATACCAAGGAATGTTTTGGCAAAATATAAATGGCGACGGTGATATTTACATATATCCATCATTTATTATTTATATGGATGTAATAAATGACAGCATTGGACTAATTGACATAAAAGATGTTAATTTAATTCATACAAAAGCTGATTGCGCTGAACCTGAAGTAAACCCGACAGATGCTCTTTTTGTTAAAAAACAATGGACAAAAGTAAACAAAGATGGGACTCCTGATAAGAGATTTAAAGGTAATATTGAAATACCTGTATATAAATATGGTCGAATCGAACTACTATCTAAGTTAGGTTTGAATGAAAGTTATTTATTTAGTAATGTAGAAAATTCAAAACAATTTACAGATATTTTCGAAGAATACAAAGCTGCATTCTAAAAATTAATACATTTCATGACTAAATATAAATTAAAAAATAAAATTTACAAACTGTTAAACCTAGAATTAGGGATTTATAGTAAGATTTTTGATTACACAATATTGCTGTTGATATTCTTAAATTGTTTATCAATTATATTTGAGTCTGTTAAAGCATATAGCATAAAATATGGAGTAATTTTTGATTTTATAGAAGGTGTTTCAGTATGGATATTTTCAATTGAATTATTACTTAGAATTTGGACAATCACCGAAAATTCAAAATATCAGAAACCAATTTCAGGAAGATTACTTTACATTTTTTCATTTGAAACTATAATTGATATTCTGGCGATTACCCCTTTCTATTTATCTTTCTTATCAATAGACTTGCGCTTTATTAGAATTTTTAGACTACTAAGAATCATTAGATTATTTAAAGTTGCTAGATATATAAAAGCATTAGATATTATAAGTGATGTATTCAAAAAAAGAAAGGAACATCTATTTATTACCATTTTATTATTGCTGTTTATGCTTGTGCTATCTTCTACATTGATGTATTATATCGAAAATAATGCACAGCCTGATAAATTTTCAAGTATTCCAGAAACTATGTGGTGGGGTGTTGCAACTCTAACCACTATCGGATACGGAGATATGTACCCAATTACGATAATTGGAAAGATCTTAGGTTCTATTATATCAATAATTGGCATTGGACTTTTCGCACTTCCTACAGGAATTTTAGCTTCAGGGTTTTCTGAAGAATTGGCAAATAGAGAGAAAAAAGAAAGTTCAATTTGTCCCCATTGTAATAAAAATACTAATCAATAATTATATTTTTAAAATCTAACCCTAAACTTAATATTGTATTTTTTATAATAAATTAAATAATATGATTTATTGTTGTTTGAAAAATATTTGATGCCATTAAATCCAGAAACCAAAATATCTTTATTTTTTCATGATACTTGATTTTATATTCTAACGTGAATTATTGAATTAAATTGTAATAACAATATGCTTGTTTTACATCTTCATAAAGCGCATTTGAACAACGCCTAAAAATGCTTCTTTAAAGATTTTTGTACTCATTTTACTTACGCCTAACACGCGGTCAGTAAACATAATAGGAACTTCTACAATTTTAAATCCTTTTTTATAAGCTCTGTATTTCATTTCAATTTGAAAGGCATAACCCATAAAACGAACGGCATCTAAATCAATAGTTTGAAGTACTTTTTTACGATAGCATTTAAAGCCTGCTGTTGTATCTTTTACAGGTAGCCACAATACAATACGAACATATACGGACGCAAAATAACTCATTAGAATACGTCCAATTGGCCAGTTACTAACTTGTCCACCTTTTGTATAACGAGAGCCTACAGCAACATCAGCTCCATTTTCGCAAGCTTCTAATAAACGAACTAAATCTTTTGGGTTATGGCTAAAATCACAATCCATTTCAAAAATGAAATCATAATCACGAGCCAATGCCCATTTAAAGCCATGAATATACGCCGTGCCTAAGCCTAACTTTCCTTTACGCTCTTCGATATGTAGTTTGCTAGTATATTCCTTTTGTAGTTCTTTTACTTTAACAGCAGTGCCATCAGGCGAACCATCATCCACAATAAGTACTTCAAATTCACGAGGCAAGTCAAATAGCGTTCGAATCATTTTTTCAATGTTTTCGATCTCATTATAAGTAGGTATGATGATTAAATTATTGCCCATAAACTTTTGCTAATATACTATTTTGTTAGATTATTAAAAGCGTCATTTTTCAGCATTTATTTTGCTTTTCCTGTTAAAATAGGTTAAGTATTTGTTAGTTTTTCGACTGATTTAGATGTAAAATTCAGCTAAATAATGTAGCTTTGAATATGAGAGCTGCATTAATCATATTGGTATTACTGGGTTTTAGACACCTATCCATTGCTCAGGATTCAATTCAAAGAGTAAATAAGTCAACTGGAACTGCTAGTTTTTATGCTAATAAGTTTAACGGAAGAAAAACCTCGTCGGGTGAAAAATTTAATAATGATAGTTTAACTGCCGCTCATAAAAAGCTTAAATTTGGAACGTATGTTTTGGTGCGGAATCTAAAAAATGATTCAACGGTAGTTGTGAAAATTAATGATCGACTTCCTCAAAAATCAAAACGAACAATTGACTTAACAACAAAAGCTGCAAAGCAATTAAATTTTATAAAATCAGGATTAACCAAAGTAGAAATAACAGTATTAGATTCATTAAAAAAATAATATGGGCAAAATTCTTATAAAAAATGCTACGATTGTAAACGAAGACGAAACTTTTGTGTCGGATGTATTAATTGATGGAAATTACATTTCGCAAATTGATAAAGATATCACTGACGATACCGCTAAAATTATTAATGCCGAAGGTTTAGTTTTAATGCCAGGGGCAATCGACGACCAAGTACACTTTAGAGAACCAGGTTTAACACACAAAGGTGAAATTTATACTGAAGCCAAAGCAGCAGTTGCTGGTGGAATAACGTCATATATGGAAATGCCTAATACAGTTCCTCAGGCAGTTACTATTTTAGAATTAGAAAAGAAATATGCTCGTGCAAAAGAATGTTCTTTAGCTAACTATTCTTTTTTTATGGGTGGAACGAACTTAAATTTAGAAGAAACTTTAAAAGTAGATTATAAAACAGTTTGTGGTTTAAAAATATTTATGGGTTCAAGTACTGGCGATATGTTAGTGGATAACGAAAAAACATTAGAAGGATTTTTCTCAAAATCTAATGCTTTAATTGCCACGCATTGTGAGTATGATCCAATGATTAAAGAAAATCAAAAACGAATTGTACAAGAATATGGAGAAGATTTGCCTGCCTATTTTCACCCTATTATTCGTAATGAAGAAGCTTGTTTTAAATCCTCATCTTTTGCTGTAGAATTAGCAAAGAAGCATAACACACGTTTGCACATTTTACATATCTCAACAGCTAAGGAATTGGATTTATTTACTAATAAAATTCCTTTAAAGCAGAAGCGTATAACGGCGGAGGCATGTATTCATCATTTGTGGTTTAATGATGATGATTATAAAAAGAAAGGCAACTATATCAAATGGAACCCTTCTGTAAAAACAGAATACGATCGCGCTCACATTTTTGAAGCTGTTTTAGATGGACGAATTGACGTAATAGCCACTGACCATGCACCTCATACTTTAGAAGAAAAACAATTACCATATTTACAAGCTCCAAGTGGCGGACCGTTAGTACAACATTCTATTTTAGCAATGTTGGAATTTTACAAGCAAAAGAAAATATCCTTAGAGAAAATTGTGAGAATGATGTCACACAATGTAGCAGATATTTTTAAAATTGAAAAACGTGGTTACATCCGCGAAGGATATTTTGCTGATTTAGTTTTGGTTGATTTACATAAACCAACAGAAGTTACTAAAGCATCTTTACTTTATAAATGTGGATGGAGTCCTTTTGAAGGAACTACATTTTCTGCAAGCATTAATAAAACTATTGTAAGCGGACATTTAGTTTACGATAATGGAACCTTTGATGAAAGCATAAAAGGGGAGAGGTTGAGTTTTAATAGAGACTAGAGATGAAAATTAAAATAAATCACATGCTTTTGATTCAACTCTTATTTCTGTCATTAGCTGGCATTACAGCTTTTCAAAAAATAAGTGGATTAGCGATACCCGAGTGGTTCATTCATAAGTTCGAAAATTCTTTTATTAATCTTATTCCTTTTGGCATTACAATTTCATTTATTGTAATTACTTTGTTAGAAACTAGTATTGCCATTTGTATGATTTTTTCTTTGATTAAGAGAGAATGCAAGTTAGATTCGGAAATAGTGAATTTGAATTTTGGGTTGGATTTAGCCTTAGTTCTATTTTTGGTATTATTTTTTGGTTCTTTTTTAGTTGGCGATTACGAGAATGGAGCTCTTGATTTCCTCTATTTTGTAGGAACATTAGCAATTCGAAAAAAGTTTATTGTTTGATTTTAACTCTGACTAAACAAACTATCTACAAACTCCGCGCGGTTAAATACTTGTAGGTCTTCCATTTTTTCGCCTACACCAATGTATTTTACAGGAATTTTAAATTCGTCGGAAATACCAATAACAACACCACCTTTAGCAGTGCCATCTAATTTGGTTAATGCTAATGCCGATACATCTGTAGCGGCTGTAAACTGTTTGCATTGCTCAATAGCATTTTGGCCAGTACTAGCATCCAAAACTAAAAGTACATCGTGTGGCGCGTCAGGAATTACCTTCTTCATCACGTTTTTAATTTTAGTTAACTCATTCATTAAGTTAATCTTGTTATGTAAACGCCCTGCTGTATCAATAATCACCACATCAGCACCTTTTGCTTTTGCGCTGCTCAATGTATCAAACGCGACACTTGCAGGATCTGCATTCATTCCTTGTGATACAATATCAACGCCAACGCGTTGACTCCAAATCGTTAATTGCTCTACAGCAGCTGCTCTAAAGGTATCAGCAGCCCCCAATACAACATGATAGCCTGCTTTTTTAAATTGATGAGATAATTTACCAATGGTGGTTGTTTTGCCAACACCATTTACGCCAACAACCATAATTACATAAGGCGTTTTTTCGCCAGTAGCGCTTAATGGTAATTTAGGGATTTCAAAAGAAGTGGTATCGGTAGAATTATTTTCGGTTAATAAGGCAGCTACTTCTTCTTTCAATAAATTATTTAATTCGCCAGTTCCGACATATTTATTAGCGGCTACACGAGCTTCAATACGTTTAATGATTTTTAAAGTGGTGTTTACACCAACATCTCCAGAAATTAAAACTTCTTCTAAGTTATCTAATACATCAGCATCAACAGTTGATTTTCCGGCAACAGCTTTGGCTAGTTTACCAAAAAAACTTTCTTTCGTTTTTGATAAACCTTCGTTTAAACTTTCTTTTTCTTCTTTGCCAAATAGTTTACTGAAAAATCCCATAATGTGTTTTGTAGTAGGGTACAAATGTATTAAAAATATCGGTGCAATATTAAAATAGGAACGCGGATGAAATGGATTTGACAGATCGACACGGATAAAGTTTATAACTGCTACTGGGTAATTTTAAATCTAATTCACTAAAAATCGTTCCTTCATATTTGTCTTAGCTGCTTTCTATTAAAATGAATAGGAACGCTAATGAAACAGATTTGACTGATTAATACGGACTGGTGTTTCATATATTCGATAAGAAAATCTGTGTTAATCCGCTATATCAGTTTTAACTGCGTTCCTATTAAATTAATATAGTAAAAACAAAAAAGCTCCTTCGTTTCGGAAGAAGCTTTCTTTAATATAATAAAGCAAATTATTTCTTTAAATAATCAGCTACTAATTCGTTTTGAACGATTTCCTCACGGAATGCATAAGCACCAGTTTTTGGAGATCTAATTACTTTAATTACTTTAGTAAAGCTATTTCCTTTACCAGTTTTTAGTGTTGCTACAACCTTCTTTGCCATTTCTTCTTAGTTTTAATGGATTATTTAATCTCTTTATGAGTTGTCATTTTCTTCAAGATCGGGTTGTATTTTTTCAACTCAATACGATCAGGAGTGTTTTTTTTGTTTTTAGTAGTAATGTAACGAGATGTCCCGTGTTTACCACTGTCTTTGTGCTCTGTGCACTCTAAAATTACTTGAATTCTATTACCTTTTTTTGCCATTTTGTGTGTTATTTATTGAATTAAGCTAAAACTCCGCTTTCAACAGCGTCCTTTAAACAAGCAAAAATTCCTTTTTTATTAATATTCTTGATAGCTGATGTAGATACGCGTAAAACAACCCATTCTCCAGTTTCAGGAACAAAAAACTTTTTAGTTTTCAAGTTTACTTTAAACTGACGACGGCTTTTAGCGTTCGAGAAAGAAACATTATTTCCTTTCATCGCTTTTTTACCTGTTAATTGACAAATACGTGACATGTTGTATAATCTTTAAATGTTATCCCTTAAAATAGGGACGCAAATATAGTATTTCTTTTTTAACCTACAAAAAATAGTAGGTTTTTTTCAAAAAATAATATACTTGCGTCCAAATTACTTAAATTTTATTTAGTAAAACGCTTTCTACGTTCTGCACCTTCACGGTTTCCGCTGAAAGATCTTTCTCCACTTGGTTTGTCAAATGAGCGTTTTTCGCCACCACCAGAACCACCTTCGCGGTTAAATGGTTTGCGTTCTCCGCCTTCTTTGTTTCCACCATAAGATGAACGACGTTCGCCACCACCAGAGTAAGAACGGCTTTCGCCACCTCCGTAAGTTTTGCGTTCTCCGCCACCATAAGATTTACGTTCTCCACCACCTTCGCGATTTCCACCGTATGATCGACGTTCTCCGCCGCCACCGCCACCGTAAGAACGGCGACCGTCTTCTCTTGATCCACCACCGTAAGAACGTTTTTCACCGTATCCGCCAGAAGGTTTTGCTTTAGAAACTTCAAAAGAAATAACACGAGCATTAAATTCAATTCCTTTTTTGTTTAAAGCTAAGAACTCATCCACATGTTTGTTTTCTGTTTCAAAGAAAGAGAATGAATTTTTAACATCTACATTGAAAATAACACGAGCATTGATACCAGAAATCTCCACTAAGAAATCTTTGATAGAATTACGGTTAAATCCATCTAATTCGCCCATGTTCATGAAGAAACGAGTTGTTTTACCATTGTTTCCATCATTACCAATGTTTAAATCTTGCGAATTTTGGTAGTACGCATAAAAACGATTAAACTCTTCAGAAATAAAACGTTTAATTAATTCTTCCTTAGATAAATCTTTTAATTCATCATAAATTTTAGGAAGGTAAGTTTCGATTTCATCGTCCTTTACTTCAACATTATGTAATTTATGAACTAAATGAAATAATTGTTTTTCGCAAACTGCTACGCCATCTGGCACATCCGCTTTAGTAAATGTATTTTGAATAATACGCTCGATATCACGAATTTTATTTACTTCACGAGGAGTAACAATCGCAATTGCAATACCTGTTTTACCAGCACGACCAGTACGACCCGAACGGTGCGTGTAGTTTTCTGCTTCTTCAGGTAAGTTATAATTAATTACGTGAGTTACATTATTAACATCAATACCACGAGCAGCTACATCCGTAGCAACTAACATTTGTAGCGTGTGGCTACGGAAACGTTTCATTACTAAATCACGTTGTGCTTGAGATAAATCGCCATGTAATGCATCTGCATTATAACCATCTTTAATTAATTGATCAGCTACATCTTGAGTTTCTGCTTTTGTACGACAGAAAACAATACCAAATATATCTGGGTAAAAATCTGCAATACGTTTTAACGCAGCGTAACGATCACGCTGATTTACAGTGTAGTAAATATGTTGAATATTTTCAGCACCTTGATTCTTTTTTCCAACAGAAATTTCTAAAGGAGATTCCATATATTTGCTTGCAATACGCTCAACTTCGCGAGGCATTGTAGCAGAGAATAACCATGTATTTTTTGTTGGAGGTGTGTTACTTAAAATTTGATCTAAATCATCTTTAAAGCCCATGTTTAACATCTCATCAGCTTCATCTAATACAACTACATCTACATGAGATAAATCAATTGCTTTACGCTCGATTAAATCGATTAAACGACCCGGAGTTGCAACAATTACTTGAGAACCAGCTTTAATATCACGGATTTGAGACATGATTGGCGCCCCACCGTAAACAGCGGTTACTCTTAAACCATTAAGGAATTTTGAATAGTTAATTAAATCTTTACTTATTTGAACACATAACTCACGAGTTGGTGCTAAAATTAAAGACTGTGTGAAGCGAGAGTTTAAATCTAACTTCATTAATAAAGGCAGGCCAAATGCTGCAGTTTTTCCTGTTCCTGTTTGTGCAAGGGCTACCATGTCGGTAGATTTATCCTTCAACTGAGGAATAGTTTGTTCTTGGATAGGCGTAGGATTTTCGAAGCCCATCTCGGTCACGGCTTTTAGGAGCATTGGCTCCAAGCCTAATTCTTGAAATGTCATTTGTTTTTGTTTAAATTATTATTACTAGCTGCTAACTAAGATTTAATTTCCGCAGTAGCTGTGAACATTTTATAGCCCGACGTAGGCGCGTTCACAATGTATTGGATGCAAATATTAAATCTAATTGCGTGGCAAATGTATTACTATTTTAGTTAATAACAAAATATTAACATTATTTAGTCGCCTAAAGCCATCATTTATAGTATCAAACTGCAGTTAAACCCTTTATATAGCGTAAAACTAGCTTATATTTGTGTTGTGAAGATAAAAAATAAAATTTGTCATATTTGTTTGGTTTTGGTATTTGCACCGTTAATTACTGTCTCACAAAGTGCGGCTTATAAAGAATCATTTAAAAAAGATGTGTCTTTATTTGAATCTGCTAAAACAGCCAGTGACTTTATATATGCGGCTACTTGTTTTGAGAAATTAGCAATAACTGAAAAAAAAGAGTGGTTAGCCTTTTATTATGCAGGCTTATGTAATGCGTTAGCTGCATTTGAAAAACCTCAGGATGAAATTGATAAATGGTGTGATAAAGCAGAAGCGTTCTTTAGAAAAGCAGATTCCTTAAGTAAAAATAATTCAGAAATTTTTGTTTTAAAATCGATGATTGCAGCTGCTCGCATTAATGTAAATAAAGTTCAACGCGGACAAAAATACGGAGCGATGGCCACTAAATTTGCAATGGAAGCGGTGAAGTTAAATGAGGCAAATCCAAGAGCACATTTTGTAAAAGCTAAAGCTATTTTAAATACACCACCTGCTTTAGGTGGAGGTGAAAAAAAAGCAAAGCCCGTTTTTGAATTAGTTTTAGAAAAATTAAAAACCTATAAACTAGAGTCGTCTTTATCCCCATCTTGGGGAAAAGAAGAAACAGAAAAAGAACTAAAAAAAATAAATAGTACTTCTAAAAAATAAGTTTTATGGAAACAGAAAGAGAGCGTGAACTATGGAAACTTGTTAAAAACCTTTAGGTTTTAAAAGGATTTGAATGATATTGCTAGAGCTGATTCCATTTGTTTTCTTTAAAAGGATTAAAAAGCTAAAGGAAAATTACCCTATAATGCCCAATCAAATTTATTTAAGATAGAACTGAGTGATATTGTTTCTGATAAAATAGATTTAGTATTGCTGACAAAAAAGATTGACTGGAACGAAGTTGAAATCTATTACGGACCCTTTTATTCACTTCAAGGCAGACAGAGTGTGCCTAAGCGAACTATGATTGGCTTGCTACTTTAAAAAAGTATGTTTAGTGTAGCCGATGAAGTTTAAATTCCTAAATGGATACAAAATCCTTATTGGCAGTACTTTTGTGGCGAACAATATTTTAGAGATACTGCACCATGCGACCTAAATGATTTAGTTCATTTCAGAAAACGTATTGGAAAATAAGGAAGTGAGTTTCTTTTAAAACTAAGCGTTCAATTACATGGTAAATATTGCTATGACGAGAGTCAAGTATTAGTAGATACAACAGTTCAGGAAAAAGACATGACGTTTCCTACAGATGCTAAATTGTATTATGCTGTTATTGAACAGTGCATTCAATTTATCTATGTGGTTATTTTGACCTAACTATTTCACCATTTTACTCAATACCTCAATTTTGTAATGCATATCTAAGGAGTAGGTGAGCGTAGCATTTTCTTTAAGGAAGAGGTATATTGAATATGCTTTTTTATAGCAATGAGTTGCTTCTAATTCTTGAGATTTATTTAAGTAATATTCTGCTTTTTCATACATCAAATCAGCTAGCATTTTTAATTGCTCATCATTTAATTTTTTCTCATCAGTTAGAATAGTAATTAGTTGATCATCATCAATCGATTCAACAAACTCTAATTCTGTTTGGGTATATTTTTTTACAAATTCATTCATTAAATCTAAATATTCAGGAAAGTTGCCATCTTTTTTTAATCCTAATAAAACAGCCATTACTTTACCAAACTCTTCAAACTGCTTTACTAAATAATCTCGCTTATGCATTTGATTTTAGTTGTTGAATAATTTTAACTACCTGTGGAATCAATGCTTTTATCCCATCATTAACAATAACAAAATTAGCTAAGGGCGCTTTTTGTTCATCAGTCCATTGAGCTGACATTCGTTTTTTAATATCTTCCTCCGAAGTTGAATTCCGTTTTTTAACCCGGTCAATTTTTACTTCTAACGGAGCAGTCACTAAAATAGTTTTCTCTAAGTCTTTATAAATACCCGTTTCAAATAAAATAGCACTTTCTTTAATGATAATGGCACCTAATGGCAGCTTTGATTTAAAAAGAATGAAATCTGATTTTACTGCTGGATGAATAATCTGATTTAATTGATGAAGTAGTTCTGTATTTGAAAATACTTTTTTTGAAATATATTCTTTATTGATTTCATATTCATCCAAGTATGCTCCTTTTCCAAGTAATTCAATTACTCGGCCTTTTACTTCAGATTGAAAGTAGACTTCTTTAGCTTTATCATCAGAGTTGTAAATAACACAACCCATTGTTTCAAAAAGATGAGCAACGGTTGTTTTACCGCTTCCTATGCCGCCTGTTAAACCTACAATCATTATTTGTAAATTAAATATGAAATAGTACTTGGAGTTGTTTTTATGATTTTTGCTTCAGATGGTGCTCTAATAATTTCTACCTGTAAGTTTTTTTGTTTCTCTTTAATGTGTTCAAAATTCACAACCGCTTTAAATGAATTCTCGTTAATATTTTCGTAATCCTTCATCGCTACCAAATACTTAATAGTAATAAAATTTGGAAGTAATTTGATAGTTTCGTTTCCTGTATTATTCATAATTTGAACGGGAATTTTGATACTTGATTCTATTAATTTATCTACATTAAAACTCAACTGTACATCTTTTACATTATAGTTGATAGATGTGTAAGGTTTTTTTAATTGAACTGGTGACGTGAAGTTTTGATGTACATCTTTTAAATTTAAAAAGTAAGTGTACACGGTATCCATTTTTTGAAGAGAAATGCTATCTCCACTTACAGTCACATAAGCTGGAGTAATAGTTGGCTTAGATATAATGGAATAACCTGGTAGGCAATTCACTTTTAAATTAGCTTTAACTGGTAATAATTTAGAGTTACTTTTATTAATGGAGAAAAATAAAGTATCAGGGCGAATTTTGATTAACTCAACATCAAAGTTGATGGAGTTTTTTAAATTGAAATAAACGTTATTGATAGAGTATGCTTGAGATTTAGCATTATTCTTCATTAAGTTAAAATCAACAATAACTTCGTTGTAATTTTTTTTAAGAGAAATAAACAGCAATTTTAACCCGCTTGTTTTAATCTCAACGTCTAATTTTTCAGGTAATTCTCCAACAATTAATTTGTTACTAGGGAGATTTAAAAATTTAACTGGAACCTTTAGCGTGTAGGTATAATTTCTGTTTAAAGCATGCACCACCCAAAGGAGTGATGCAATGCCTAAACAAATTAAAAAAGTACCAACTTTTTTACCAAGGAGTAATCGCCGAATGCGAGTTATGGCATTTGACGAATTCATGGTTTATGTAGTTTGATTTAAAGTAGAAGTTGCATCTTGAGAAATAGCACTTTTTGCTATTTTCATTTTAGAACCATCTTCAACAGCAATGATAATTGTACCATCATCATTCATTTTATTGATTGTTCCGTAGATACCACCAATCGTTAAAATTTTGTCATTCACTTTTAATGCCTCAATATATTTTTTTGTTTCTTTTGCTTTTTTTTGTTGAGGACGAATCATAAAAAAATAAAATACGACTACGATTAATACTAAAGGTACTATTTGAGTTATTGGATTTCCTCCAGCTGCACCGCCACCCATTAAAATTACTAAGTTGTTCATGTTTGTTTTTGTTTTATGTGATTTATTATTGGTTTATTTTTAATGTGCTGTTGGTAATTCACTAGCATTAGCACTCGTTGGCACAATAATATTTGCTTTGATATAAATAATTTTTGTGCTTGGTTCACAGTTTGTAACAATCGTTACTGATTTTTCTACAATACCTGATTTCCCTTCACTTGCAAACACTACGTCAATTACACCTTCTTCACCAGGTAAAATAGGTTTTTTAGGATATTCAGGAATTGTACATCCGCAGCTACCGTGAGCAGAAGATACAATTAAGTTGGAACTCCCTGTGTTTTTAAATCTGAAAGCAAATGCCACTTTTTCACCTTGAGTAATGCGACCAAAGTCATGCGTTTCTTCTTCAAACTTCATATCTGGCAATTCGGTATTACTGCTTCCGTCTGCGGATTTTGTATTCATTACATCATTTGTAGTAACTTCCGTACTATGTTCTTTGCATGAACTTGCGAAAATTAGAAAAGATGTAACTAATATATAAATTGTCTTCATTTTTTGATTTAATTGATAGCAAATTTAGGATTTTATAGCGTTTTTGTGATATAATTTATGATTTTTTATAAGATAAAATCTAGGCTAATTTTGAATTTAAGATTGAAGCCAATTTTTAATAATTAATTCGCCATATTCAGAAAGAATTGACTCTGGATGAAATTGTACACCCTTCACATCATGACTTTGATGTTTTAAAGCCATAATGTTTCCATTAGAATCTACAGCAGTAATTATTAATTGGTTCGGTAAGTTTTGGTTGTTTATAATCCACGAGTGATATCGCCCAACAGTAAAGGTTTTATTACAATGCTTAAATATGACATCTTCCTCAATAATTGTAATTGGAGTGGCTATGCCATGAAATACTGTTTCTAAGTTTTTAAGACTTCCGCCATACGCTTCGCCTATGGATTGTAATCCCAAACACACTCCTAAAATACTTTTTGAAGAACCATATTGTTTTATCAGTTCAGGCATGATGCCAGCATCCTTTGGTAAACCGGGACCAGGAGATAATAAAATCTTATCATAAGCTTTTACTGCATCAATAGAAATTTTATCATTTCTTATGACATCAAAATCTATCTCACTTACTTTTTCAATTAAGTGAACCAAGTTGTAAGTAAAACTGTCGTAATTATCTAGTACTAATAGTTTCACTAGCTGTTTTTTTATTAATTCCCTTCCATTAAACCTCTTCCTGTTTTTTGGATTTTATTATCGCGTTTTAAATCAGCAATAATTTTATCCAAAACCCCGTTAATAAAGGTCTTGCTGTTTGGTGTGCTATATTCTTTAGAGATATCGATGTATTCGTTTAACGATACTTTTACAGGTACATTACTCACGTGCATGAATTCTGCTAAAGCCATTTTCATTAATAATACATCCATCGATGCAATGCGTTCTAATTCCCAGTTTTTTGTTTTCTCGTCAATTAATTTATCATACTCTTTATCGCCTGCAATAGTTTTACGGAATAATGTAGAGATGAAATTAGTATCATCTTCTTTGTCTTTAAATAATGGAACTAAACTTAATGTTCCAGTAAAATTTTCAAAGGTTCTCGATACCATAGAGAAAGCTCCAAAGGTATCATCAGCCCAATGGATATTTTTTTCTTCAAATAAATGGTTCAGTAATTCGTGCTCGTATAAAAACTCAGTTGCTACTGAAATTAAAAATTGTTTGTCTTCTTTAGCAGATGGCGTTGGAGATGCCATATAGTTTTTATATAAATCAGTCGTTCTTAACTCGGCATATAATTTACGCACCAAATCAAAATCACTTTGCCACGAAATTTTACGGTTCAATACTTCTTTTTTTAATTCAGAACTATTAGTCAAATTAACTAATACAATGTTCTCAATAAAACGTAAGTTGGGTTCTAAATCTTCTTTGGTTGGGAGACGCTTGTTCTTGTTTTCTTCCGTTACTAATAATGCAGTATGATGCATATCGGTAAACAATACTAAAACATAAATGTATAGGTCGTAAATTTTATCTAAACTCTTAAATAATTCTTTTTCATGAAATCCAATATCTGCTTTCTCGTGTTGAAAGAAAGAATACAAGCTTTGCATGGTTTTAATTCGAAGGTAACGTCTGTTTAGCATAAAGAACGAAGGTTAATGAGATAATTTGTTAATTTGAAAATGAGGCAATGTTTTATTTTACTTTAAATTATTTTTTTGTCAGCCTGAGCGGAGTCGAAGGCAAATAAGTCGCTTCGACTCCGCTCAGCGTGACAGTGTTTTTCTTACATTACTGCATTAATTCTAGCAATACTTTCTATACGTTGTTCTGCTATTTTATTTGCAGCCGCGTAAGTTGGTATGTTTTGAGCTTTTGCTGTTTGAATAATATTCCAAGTTGTATCGTAAATTTTTTCAGCATGAGCTAAAGCGCGTTCTCTGTTATATCCATCTAGTTCATAATACACGTTGATAATACCACCAGCGTTTACTACAAAATCAGGTGCATATAAAATGCCTTTGCTCATTACTAATTCGCCATGTTTTTTTTCATCAGCTAATTGATTGTTCGCTGCACCGCAAATAATTTTACATTTTAATTTAGCTAAAGTTTCATCATTTACCGTAGCACCTAAAGCACATGGAGCATAAATGTCAATATCCAAATCAAACATTTTATCAGCAGCTACAAATTCAGCTTTGTAAGTATCTACCGCCATTTTAATGCGTTCTTCAGTAATATCGTAAATATAAACTTTAGCACCTTCTTTTGTTAAATGTTCAACTAAGTGCATCCCTACATTTCCAATGCCTTGTACTAATACTTTTTTACCGGCTAAATTATCAGTGCCAAAAACTTCTTTAGCAGAAGCTTTAATACTAACATAAACGCCATAAGCGGTAACTGGAGAAGGATCTCCACTTCCACCCATATTTACAGGTAAACCACTTACATAGTCAGTTTCCATTTTAATAATTTCCATATCGCGGCTGCTCATCGCAACATCTTCCGCAGTAATGTATTTACCGCCAAGGCTGTTTACAAACTTTCCAAAACGACGTAATAAAGCTTCTGATTTTAGTTTTTTAGCATCACCAATAATTACGGCTTTTCCGCCACCTAAGTTAATACCAGCAACAGAAGATTTATAGGTCATCCCTCTTGATAAACGTAAAACATCTGTCAAGGCTTCCATTTCGTTATTATAATTCCACATACGTGTACCACCTAACGATGGCCCAAGAACTGTGTTGTGAACTGCAATAATAGCTTTTAAGCCAGTTGCATTATCATTACAAAATAATATTTGCTCGTGGTTATGCAACATCATTTGTCCAATAACCGGATTTTGAGCTAAACTTGTATCTTTAAGATCTTTTACTTCCATAATGGAGTCGTTTAAATTCGCGGCTAATTTAGGGTTTATTTGTATAGAAATGTCAAAATCTATCATTAAATTCGGGACTTATTTTGCTAAAAAACCTTACATATCTATTTTTAATTGTTACATGTTTCGTTCATGCTCAAGAGCGTATGACTGGGACTAAAGACTTTTATATAAAAGTAGCACCTACTTATGGTTTTATTTTTGAACATAAAAGTACTATAGGTAATCTGGTGAAGGGCTATATTCCAGGTATTGAGGTAGATTTTGTAAAACCAACTACTGGAAGTAAGCGTTGGCACCGAGAAAATAATTTCCCTGAAGTAGGATTGTCGTTTAACTTTATTGATTTTGCTAATCCCAAACAATTAGGTTATTGTTATGCATTATCTCCTTATATCGAAATTCCTTTAAATAAAAAAATAAGAGCTAGCCGTCCTGTTTTACGCCTATGTTGGGGAGTTTCTTATCTCACTAAAAAATTTGATATTGATAATAACCCTAAGAATATTGCGATTGCTAGCCATTGGAACACATTTGTTCAATGGAAAGTATTATGGCACTTGAATTTAAGTAATAAATTTAGATTAGAACCAGGGTTGTCTTTTGCGCACGCTTCTAATGGACGTTCACAAGTGCCTAATTTGGGATTAAATGTAGTGTCTTTAAATATGGGATTAACTTATAAAATTAATGGAGAGGTAGTTAAATCAGATTTAATAGATTCTGTTTCTGTTTGGAAGTGTAAACATGAAATTTTGGTTTGGGATGCTGCAGGATTTAATGAACATGAGCCTCCGGGAGGACCTAAATATTTTTCAAATACTTTTGGTGCTAACTATTATTATAATGTTAGAAATACACATAAATGGGGCGCAGGTTTTGATGTGTGTTATGATACGCAAAACGAATACCATTTAAGAACTTCAGGAAATCCTGCGAATGGTTGGACAGATATTTTGCAGTTAGGTGTAAAAGCTTGTTACGCCTATAATGTAGGACAAATTAGTTTTCCTATCGAAATGGGCTATTATGCCGTTTCTAAACCAAAAGAGGATGGTCCAATTTTTCACCGAATTGGTATCAGATATTATTGTAAGAATGGATTAATGGTTAACTTTACTATGAAATCACATTGGGCAGTTGCTGCGCATTTTGATTATGGTTTAGGTTATAGATTTAGTTTGAAAAAGAAGAAAATAAATGCCATATAAATTAATCATATCAATAGTTTGCCTTTTGACATTTGTTTCTTGTAAAAAAGAAAGCATGTGCGATTGTGTTAAATCGTCAGGACCAACAAATACAATTTATCATGATGTGGCTGATTTTAATTGCATTTATTTAAGAGATAAAATGGATTTATTTATTACGCAAGGACCTACTTTTGAAGTGCGAGTTGAGGCAGGGCGGAATTTACAGAAGTTAATTAAAACGGAATTAGATGGAGAAACATTAAAAGTCTTTAATAACAACCGTTGTAATTGGGTAAGAGGTTATAAGGGAAAAATAATTGTATACATAACAGCACCTTATTATAAACATATTAGACATGCAGGATTAGGCACAATTCAAAGCGTTGGTGTAATTACTCAAGACGAAATTTCTGTGAGAACAGATAATTCAGGAGATGTAAAATTGGATTTAAATACTGGACGTTTTGTTGGAAGTGCACATGGCAATGGTGATTTATATTTAACAGGAGTTACAGATAGATTGGAAAGTGATTATACAGGAACAAATTACATATACGCATCCCAACTTACCATTAGAAATTATGTGTATTTACATAGTGTAACCATTGGCCATACATATATTAATGCTCCAGAAGGTGGATTAATGGATATTGTTATTGATAAAGCAGGAAATATTTATTACACTGGCAATCCAAACAAAATTAATTTAACCGGCACTGGTAAAGGGAGTCTCATTCATCAGTAATCCTCTCATACTTTCAACAAATTTTAACTTTAGGGTCAGCACTAAAAATAGTACATTTACGTTGCAAGTTAAATGAATTTCAATAGAATATATTTCAATTTTTTATTTTTACTATTAACCTTTCGGTTAGTATCGCAAGATGATTATGTAAATGATAATCAAATGCGTTATGAAGATTGGACCTATAAGCCTTATATCAAAACAGCACAGCTGCACGAATCAACCTTTGATGCTAATCCTGCTATTCTTAGATTTAATGGAACTGAACAATTGGAATTAAGTTTTGATGATTTAGAAGCCGATAAAAAAGATTACTCTATCGCTTTTGTTCATTGTGATGCTAATTGGGAGCCTTCTAATTTGATGAGTTCTGAATTTATGAATGGGTTTTATGAGGCTAATATTTTAAATTTTAATTTCTCAACTAACACTATTCAGAAATATACACACTATTCTATTTTATTTCCACAAAGTAATATGCAGTTTTCTAAAACTGGAAATTATATGGTATTTGTATATCAAGATAATGATAAAGAGAAAATTATTATAACCAAGCGTTTTATGATTTACGAAGATAAGGTAACGGTTGTTGCTAATGTTCGTCAAGCAATTGGTAATGATGAGCAGTATGAAAAACAACACATCGATTTTAATATCATTAATAGTCAATATGAATTAACGAATCCTTTCACGGATATGAAAGTAATTATTACGCAAAATAACCGTTGGGATAATGCCGTTAATAATATTAAACCAACTTTTACAGAGCCACGTCAGTTAACTTACTCTTTAGATGACAAATCAACGTTTAATGGAGGAAATGAATTCAGATTTTTTGATAGTCGTTCTTTAAGAACTTATACCGAACGAGTTGCCAATATTACCCGAGATAGTTCGTACACATATCATATTGAATTAAAAACAGATGAATTAAGAACGTTTAAAAGTTATAGTTTTTATAATGATTTGAATGGTGGTTTCTTAATTAAAAATCAAGATTTAGCTACGAACCCTGACTTAGAAGCTGATTACGCTTGGATACATTTTTTTCTTCCCTATGATACACAAACCTCGGGTAATTTTTATGTGTTAGGAAAACTAACTGAGTGGCGTTTAAATAAAAGTAATCGTATGACATATAACTATAAGAAAATGGGTTACGAATGCGACTTGTTTGTGAAACAAGGTTATTATAATTACACGTATGTGTTTTTAGCTGATGAGAAGAAAGCGGCAGATGAAACTTTATCAGAAGGTAATCATTGGGAAACAGAAAATGATTATACCATTTATGTGTATCATCGCCAACGAGGCACCTACTACGATCAACTTGTTGCGATTAAACGATTTAATTCGTTTAGAAGATAGTTATTTTTTTTGAATTAGTTCTATAACTCTATTTGGATAATCACTAATAATACCGTCTACCTGTAAATCAATCGTTTTTTTTATATCTGCTATTTCGTTAATAGTCCATGGTATAATTTTAATTTTTTTATCGTGACATTGTTTGACTAATTCTTTTGACACTAATTCATAATTGGGGCTGTAAACATCAGGATTAAAGCCCAATGAAGATACGTTTTTTTCAAATCCATTTTCATTTTCAATTAGTAGGGCTAACTTTATTGTGTAATTATTCGCATGAGCATATTGTAATGTTCGAATATCAAACGATTGTAAAGTGGTTCGAGAAGAGACGCTCTTGTTTTTTATAATTGCATACACTAATTCTGTAAATTTATCGGGAGTTGGATGAAATAGTGTATCTGTTTCTCGTAAACACTTTGTTTCAATATTATACTGTATGGGTTTTAATTTTTTATATGAAATGTATTTTTCCACAGTATCTATAACTGTTTCAAGCAAAGGTTTATAAGAAACGAATTTTGCTTGAGTTAAAAAACGATTGTGGATTTTGCTTCCACAATCACATTTTTGTAATTCGTTGTAGCTCATTCTATAAATATTGAACTCTTTTTCGTTTTTTTCTGTAATGATTTCTTTATGAGGACCTTCGCAAATTTCATGATTTAAAAAGGGATCATGAGATAATACAACTTGATTATCTTTTGTAATAACTACATCCATTTCTAAAGTAGTGGCACCTAAATCTATTGCTTTGATAAAACCAGGAATAGTATTTTCGGGGCACAAACCTCTGCAGCCTCTGTGTCCTTGAATATCCAAGGAGCTTTGAGCTTTTACTGAATTAATAAAAAAAGCATGTAATAATATAACCGAAAATAATAGATAAAAGTTTTTCATCTAATAAATATAATGACTTTGATTAAGAAAAGTGTTATATAACTATTAAGTTAAATGTTTTAACAAAAAGTATTCAGGTAATTTATAATATCTGAAAAATTCGGACGTGATAATATTTCTTCATGCATACACTTGTCTTTTAATTCAGTTAATAGGTTTCTTAAAATGACAGAATCATTATCTTTAGCAGGGCAATTTAACAAATCCTCCATTAAACAACCAAAAGCTCTTACGTCGAGCTTTTCCTTATAGGCAGCATTTTTATCATTCAAATCATATAGTGTTGCGGCACCAAAATCTCCGAAAATAGTATTAGCCTTATCATCAAATAACGTATTGTGAGCATACAAATCTCCATGCATAATTCCTTTTGAATGCAAATGCTTTGACGCATCGGCAATGGATTGAGAAATTTTTAAAATGGTTTCACTCGAAAATTGAGTCCCTTCTTTAAAGGTATCTCGTGTACAAGTATCAAAGCTTGGTGGACCAGCAAGATTTTTGAATGAAGGAGGAATTAATTCTAAAACCAATCCCATTTTTTGTTCAGGATGATTTTTCAGTTTGCCAATAACGGTTACTAAGTTATTATGATTTCCTGCGGCTATGCATGCATTCATTTCTTCTTCAGGAAATCCATCACTGGTTACTTCTCCTTTAAATACTTTAACTGCAATTTCTTTTTGTGTTAATGAAGTCTGCCATGTTGCTTTTGATATAACACCAGAAGCGCCTTGTCCCAAAATTTCTTTAAGCGATAAATCCTTCCATTCAATTAATGGTAACTCATCTTTAAGATACTCTGTTTTACTGAAAGGATTTCCCGCATAAGCCAACCAAGATAAACGAGGAAGCGATAATAGCCATTGAGGAAACTCAGTTAATTGATTGGCTGCAATGCGCAATAATTCTAAGTTCTTGCAATTAGCCATTTCAACTGGCAACGCTTTTATTTGATTTCCTGCAAAAGCTACTTTTTGTAATTTATGAGCTTTGCCAATACTTTTTGGAATTTCTGTAATGCGGTTATTTGTTAAGATGAGCCATTGCAAATCAACTGGAAACGCATTTTCGGGAATGTGGTTAATTTTATTGGATTTAAAACCAATCATCGTTAAACTCGGACATTTCGCTAAAACCTCTGGAAAGCTTACAAAATCATTATCTGAGAAAAAAGCAATCTTTAGCTTTTTGAAATCACTAAAATTATTTGGTAAAGAAGATAAGTGATTGTTTGATAAATCTAAAATCTCTAAAGTATCTTTTAATTCAAAAATTTCTTTTGGAAACTCCGTTAATTCACAAGATAATTTCAAGATTTTACTTCCTCTTAATTCTCCCGAACGTAATTGTTGAATGGTTTGCATTACAAAAAGCTATACAAGATACGACCTACTAAAAAGTAAATTGAAATACCAATGATGTCGTTTAAGGTTGTTACAAATGGTCCAGTTGCTAAGGCTGGATTTACTTTAAAACGATTCATCATCAAAGGCACAAAGGTTCCTAAAAATGAAGCGCATAAAATCACGGTAAATAAAGCTACACTTACAGTCGCTGCTAATGCCCACGATTCGCTGATTAATAAATTATATCCTAAAATTAATCCCGAACAAATTAATCCATTAATCAAACCAACACCTAGTTCTTTAAATAATTTAGGAGCAATTTTATCTACGATTAAAGTATTATTTGCTAATCCTTGCACAATAATAGCAGATGATTGTACCCCCACATTACCACCTGTTGCACCAATTAACGGAATAAAAAATGCCATCTCAGGACGAATTTGAATTTGATCTTCATAGCCGCCAATAATTCTAGACCCTACAATTCCACCACACATACCAACTAGTAACCAAGGAATACGGGCTCTTGATAAACGCCATAAACTATCATTACTATCAACGTCGTCGGTAATACCACTCATTAACTGAATGTCTTTTTCAGCTTCTTCGCGCATTACATCCACCACGTCGTCAATGGTAATTCGTCCAACTAATCTTCCAAGTTGGTCAACAACAGGTAATACAACTAAGTCATATTTTCTAATTAACTCTGCTACTTCTTCACTCGATTCAGATGTCTTCACAGAGATGACATCGCCATCATAAATTTCTTCAACTTTTGCTAAAGGATGAGAGACAATTAATTTTTTTAGAGATAACATTCCTATCAACTTCTCATTATCATCTACAACATAAACCGCATAAAGCACGTCTACATTATCGGTTTGTTTTCTAATTTCGTCAATACAAGCACTTACCGTTTCGTGAGCATATACGCTTACTAACTCCTTTGCCATTAATGAACCTGCAGTACCTTCTTCAAAGCTCATCAAATCAGCAATATCGCTGGCTTGATCAATATCTTCAATGTGGGATAGTACTTCATCCTGAATTTCTTCAGGTAATTCGTTGATAACGTCAGCCGCATCATCCGAATCCATGTTATCTAACTGCTCGGCAATTTCTTTAGTAGAAAAGGTAGCTAATAAAGCTTCACGCTTTTCCTCTTCCATTTCCAGTAACACGTCAGATGATAATTCTTCATCAATTTGGTCGTATAAATAAATGGAATCCTCTAAATCTAATTGGTTTAAAATTAAGGCAATATCAACCGCATACAACTCGCTGAGTTGTGCTTTTAAAAACGCATCGTTTTGCTCAGCGATGGCTGTTTTTAACTGGTCGAGGTACTCTGAGTTTAACTCAAATTGCATGTCTTAATTTTTAGATGCGCTAAAGTAAGGTTTTTATCTTTCTTTTTCCTTTTTTCCTTAGTGAAAATATCTTCTGATACTTTTGAATTTGTTAAGCAATAAGTTTATGTATTTTGGGCGTTCCGACGCAGAAGAGGCGGCGCCGTCGGGCTGGCCCACTGCAATCTTTTGGCAAAAAAGGCAGCCAAAAGGATTTTCGCTTGCATCCCTAACGCGACTTCGTAGCCATGAATTATCCCTTATGAAACTTCTGCTTCAATAAAGCATTTAAAAATATCACTGTAAGGATAATTCCAAAACCTACATAAAAGGTAACAGACAAATCCTTGTTTTCATGAAATAAAATCCCAGCAAGGATAATACCATATACTCCTTCTAAATTTACAGTAAGGTTAATCGTATATGGCGAAAGATGCTTCATTAAATTAACAGAGGCAATAAATGGATAAACTGTACAAACGCCTGCTAAAATGGTAATCAATAAAATATCTTGATTGTTAATGGCAAAAAACTCGGTGGAGAAACTTCCGTTAAATAATAGGAAAATACTTAAACCAACCAAAGCCATCGTTAACTCTATAAATGATAACACAGGAGAGGAAATGGGTTGTTTTTGATCTTGAATTAAAACGCCATTCAATACACTAAATACGGAAGCGGTAAAAGCTGCTAAAATTCCTAATAAAATACCCATACCGTATTTTATCTCTACCGAAAAAATAAGACCAATAGCAACAATGATAATTAAGCCAATCACTAATTCGTACCAAATAAATTTACGTTTATAAATTAAAGGCTCGGTAATGGCTGTAAATAAAGTTCCTGTGCTAAAAGCAGCCATGGTTACAGATACATTAGAAACTTTGATAGCGCCATAAAAACACAACCAATGCACACAAATAATAAGTCCAATGGCAGTGAGTTGCCACAGTTTTTTTAAGGAAACTAATAAATTGGCTTTGATATAGATGAGGTAAAACGTCATTAAAAAAATAGTAATTGCAATTCTAAACCAAACTAATTGCAAAGCATCTGCACTGATACCTTTACCAAGTATGGGCGACCAGCCCCAAATAAACACAATAAAGTGTAATAAAAAATGATGTTTACTAACGTTTTTAAGCACGCGTAAATGTAAGGTTTGTAATTTGAATACAAAGCTAATATCTCCATTTTGTTATCGTCAGTTACTGCTGAATAATTTTAAATGTTTTAAAAGTAGCTTCACTTTCTATTTTCAAAAAATAGATTCCTTGACTTTCATTACTTAAATCAACTTTAATAGTTTTTCCAGTTACATTATTTTTTTGCTGAATAATCTTACCATCAATTGATGAAAGCATATAATTAATGATGTTCATGCTCTGAGAAGTTGTAATAGTAAATTCATCATTGGTTGGGTTTGGAGATCATGCTATTGCTAAAAAGCAAAGGAAAGCTGGAGGAGGTATTATTACAGTGGCGGTTAAAGGCGGTTACGAAGCAGCAAAAAAGTTTTTAGATTCATTAAAAATGATAAAAATATCTCCTAACTTAGGGGATGCTAGAAGTATTGTTACTCATCCTGCTTCTTCTACACATTGTAAGTTAAGTGAAGCAGAACGATTAAGTGTTGGAATAACTCCAGGATTAATAAGAGTATCGATAGGACTAGAAAATAAAGATGATATTTTAAAAGATTTGTTACAAGCACTGGAAAACTAAAATGAGTAAGTCACTAGATTACCTTGATGAATTAGAATCAGAAGCAATTTATATTCTGAGAGAGGTAGCGGGTCAGTTTGAAAGACCAGCATTACTCTTTAGTGGCGGAAAAGATAGTATTTGTTTAGTGCATTTAGCTTTAAAAGCGTTTCGACCTTGTAAGTTTCCTTTTCCATTAGTACATATTGATACAGGTCATAACTTTCCTGAAACTATTATTTATAGAGATAATTTAGTGAAAAGCATTAACGAAAAATTAGTTGTTCGATATGTGCTTGATACTATTGAAAAAAAGAAATTGCAAGATGGTAAAGGGAAATTTCCTACCAGAAATTCTTTACAAACATATACCTTGTTAGATGTGATTGAAGAGTTTGAGTTTGATGCTTGTATAGGAGGTGCGCGAAGAGATGAGGAAAAGGCTAGGGCTAAGGAAAGAATTTTTTCAGTAAGAGATGAATTTGGACAATGGGATCCAAAGATGCAACGCCCCGAATTATGGAACATCTATAATGGTAAAATTAATAAGGGAGAAAATATTAGAGTGTTTCCTATTAGTAATTGGACTGAGTTAGATGTTTGGAATTATATTAAAAGAGAAAACATTCAATTACCTTCTATTTATTTCACTCATTCTCGAGAGTGTATTTTAACTGAAAATGGTCAGTTAATGAATACCAATGAGTTTGTTCAACGTGAAGAGAAAGATGTGATAGTTCAAAAAAATGTAAGATACCGAACTGTTGGAGATATGACTTGTACTGCTGCTATTGAAAGCGAAGCTTATACCGTTGATGATATTATTAAAGAATTATTAGAAACTAAAATTAGTGAACGTGGTGCTACTCGAATGGATGATAGAATAAGCGAAGCGGCAATGGAGGATAGAAAGAAAGGGGGGTATTTTTAGATGATGCAATTACTAAGATTTTTTACAGCAGGTAACGTCGATGATGGCAAAAGCACATTGATTGGTCGTTTGTTATACGATAGCAATTCTATCTCAACAGATATTATTGAAACCTTAACTCGCCAGAGTAAAACAACAGGAACGAATACAGAAATTGATTTGGCCTTATTAACGGATGGTCTTAGAGCGGAGCGGGAGCAGGGTATTACGATTGATGTGGCTTATAAATATTTTAGTACAGATAAACGCAAGTTTATTATTGCTGATACTCCAGGGCATATTCAATATACACGTAATATGTTTACTGGCGCATCTAATGCTAATCTAGCAATTATATTGGTAGATGCTCGTAATGGTATTACTGATCAAACTAAACGTCACAGTATTATCTCTGCCATTTTGGGAATGCCTCATGTATTGGTGTGCATTAATAAAATGGATTTGGTGGATTACTCAGAAGAGAAGTACAAACAAATTGAAAGTGATTATTTAACGTTTGCTAAACAATTGAATTTAAAAGATATTTCTTTTATTCCTGCAAGTGCATTGGCTGGAGATAACGTAGTGACTAAGTCTGATAAAATGTCTTGGTACAAAGGAAAACCTTTATTAGAGTTTTTAGAAACCATTGAAATTGTAGAAGCAAAACAAACAGATGTTTCTCGTTTTCAAGTGCAATATGTCATTCGTCCGCAAACGGATGACTTGCATGATTACCGGGGCTTTGCAGGTAGGGTAGTAAGTGGCTCTTATCAAAAAGGACAAAAAGTAACGGTACTACCTTCTGGTATTGAGACAACGATTGATAAAATAGAAGTGAATCAACAAGAAGTAGATTTAGCTGAAACTAATACACCAGTAGTATTACACTTAAAAGACGATGTAGATATTAGCAGAGGAAATTCAATTGTACCTACGGAGCATTTGCCTAAAACAGAAAAAGAAGTGACAGCTACGATTTGCTGGATGGATAATGCGACATATATACCTGGACAAAAGATTTTATTGCAACAAAATTCGTTTAGAACTAAAGCGGTAGTAAAAGAAGTAATTAGTAAAATTGATATTCATTCATTTTCTCAATTAGAGAGCGATGGAGCGATGAAGCTCAATGATATTTGTAAAGTGTTAATTAAAACTGCCGAACCTATTAGTTTTGATAGTTATGCTGATAACAGAAATTCGGGTTCTTTTATTTTAATTAATGAGAATACCAATAATACGATAGCAGCTGGGACAATTGATTAACAATGTCCTGCAGATTTCCCTAATATTCGCTGATTTTTTATTTGCGTTATATGCGAGATTAGCGGGAAAATATTTAATATTGTAATCCAAAACTCATAAATCATCATTCATAACTCATATCTAAATACAATGGAATTAATTACCACATACATTTGCAAAGAATTTGATATCGGCATCCATAATAATATGTTTGGAGGACGCTTAATTTCTTTGATTGATGATGCGTCTGGTTCTTATGCTGCACAATTGTGCGACACCCCCCGCATGGTAACTATTAAATTTGATGAATTAATGTTTAAGAAACCAGTTAAGGTTGGTGGCATTTTGAAAATTTATGGCAAGGTCATTAAATTTGGATCTACTTCCTTAGAGCTTTATATGGAAATTCGTAAGCATAACGTGTATACAGGTGAACAAGAAATTGTGACACATACTAATGTGAAATTTGTCCGTATTGATGAAGAAGGAAATGCTATTCCTATTTCGGAACGAGTAAAGATTCGTTACTACGAGCGTTTTAAGCGTTTTGGGAAAGGTTTATTATCTGCCGAAGAAACAGATATGGAAAAAGAAACGCATAAATTGAATTAAAAAAACAAAAATAGGCTTTAGTCATACTAAAGCCTATTTCATTAGGAATAATCAAATTATTTGCTTATCTTTTTTAGAATGAGTAAAGGAGTTTTGGTATCAAAAGTCACTTCTTTGGTATTGTTTCGATAAAATAATCGGTCTATCCAACTACGGTTTTGTTTAGTAAACAATACAACCAAAGAAGGTTTGTGTTTAGTCATATCATTTTGTAAGTGATGAGAAATGGTGTGGTCTATTTTCATTTTCTTAAAATGAAAATAAGTGTCTTTGGTAGTATATTTAGCTGCGATTTTATTTAGTTTATTCATGATTTCATCTACCTCAATCATAAAATCATAATAATACACATGGATATTTGCTTTAAATGGTAAAGCAAATTTTTGCACCTTAATTAATTCACTTTTTAAATTAGCTAAATCAGATGAATACCATATTTCGTTTATTGGTTTTATGCGGTATGTTTTTGGCACAACTAAAATTGGAGTTGTTGATTTTTCAATTAAAGCGGAAGTAGTAGTTCCAAGTAATTTTTTTAATGTGCCTCCACCTCTTGTGCTAATGCATATATAATCTGCTTTACATTGTTTTGCGAAATTTAAAATCATATTATTTGTGTCGAACCCAACTTCAACTGCACAACGATACTTCACTAATGGTAACTCACTAGAAGTGTAAATAGAATTTATAAACTTATGAAGTTTCTCTAGTCTTAAATCGTGGTCAGGATTTTCGTTTTTCTTTTTTTGGTTCCAATTATTGTCTGCTAGACCTTCGTGTACATGATAAAAAATTATTTCTCCGGAAGATTTAGAAGCAAATTGAATGGCGAAACGCACGCCAGCTTTTGAGTTAGTAGAGTAATCTGTTGTAACTAATATTTTTCGCATGTGGATTGTTTCTTTGGTTTATATAACGAAGTTCAACAATCTAGTGTTGCCCAAAAATGAGAATGGTTAGTTATTGATATGATTATGCTCAGTATTTAAAACGATTGTATAATTTTAATAGTAATAGGAGTACTTTCTTTTAAATTCAGTTTAGTTAAAGGAATAGCAAATGCACTTTTTTGTAATTGCATGTAGTTTAATACCAAACTGTCATTTACCAATACTTGTTGAGTCTTATAAATAGTGTCTTTTCCAACGATGATTTGTGTATTTTGCAATTATAAATCTTTTTCGAAATAAATCACCTTTTAATAGCATTGTGTCTAATTTAATGGTTTGTTCCAGAGAAGGATTATATGTAATAACAAATAGTAAAATGAAATAAAACTAATGTTTTTGGTTGTTGATTTATTTTTCTGGTTTATCTTCATCTTTATCTCGCATTGCATAACCAAATCCTAAAAATAATACGCCGCAAAATATCATACCATTACCATCTAAAGTGCCAGTACCGTATGGACTTCCATGCTTATTCATTGTAACTCCAGAGGTTATTTCTCCAGTTGTTTTATAGTACATTCCTGCTATTATGACTATTAAACCAATTAGTGTTAATACAATGCTCACAGTTAAAAAGTCTAATGTGCTTTTGTTTTTCATCTCTTAACTTATTAAAGATATTTTTTTTTGTTTAATAGCATGCAAAAGAATTAATTGCTCAACGCAAATAGGATGAGCTGCTAAAATTTGCTGAGCTTGAATTTGATAATCAAAAAGTATAACAGATTTTTCTTATTTTAAATTTAACAGCTTACTTTCTTTGTTTTGTAATTAATATAGTAGCTACTATAATTGCCAAAATAGCTAATACAGAAATAGGATTAGCGAAGTTCACGGTCCATCCAAACTGAGCGATTCGTTTAGGTGGAAAAATACGTTTGTCTTTTCTGTTGAAATAAAAAACACCTAAAATCCAATTATCTGGATTTTTACTCCATTCTTCTAGAGTTTCTTTACTTGGTTTATTGTCTTTATCAGTCATGATATTTACAAAGGTAAAAGTTTTTCTTTTTCAGTAATCATTTTGTTACATATTTATAAGTGTGAATGATGTAAGTATTATTAGAATTTATGTAATATGTTTCATTGTTATTCTAGCACCTTTGTAACATAAATTATACAATTAAAAAAACATAATGAAAAAAACAATTTTATTAGCAGTAGTTTTATTAGCAGCAGGAACATCAATGACTTCTTGCAAAAAGGACTATGTATGTAAATGTTCTAAAACATACACTAGTGTTTCTGGCAGTGCAACAGGTGATTATTCTCAATACACTTATAAGGATACAAGAAAAAGAGCTGAAGATAGATGCAATGAAAATACAGATTCAGGAACTGATTTTTTTGGAGACTACAGTATCAACTGTCAAATTCAATAAAACTCAAAAAAGGATTTCAATTATTTTAAAGCCTTTTTTATACTTTAACACCGATAATTAAAATATCATCTACTTGCTCTAAATTTCCTCTCCATTCCTCAATGGTTTGATTTAGCATTGTTTTTTGCTTTTCTATTGGTAGTTTACTTACATCAGATAATAACTGACGGAAGTTTCCTGCCATGAATTTTTTACCTTTCGGCCCACCAAACTGATCAGCGTATCCGTCAGAGAAAATATAAATACTATCCCCTTTTTGTAATTGGATACTATGATTGGTGAAATTTTGTTTTTCTCCAATAAACATACCCACAGGGAATTTATCTGCTTTATATTGTATTAATTCATTCCCACGAATAATATATAATGGATTAAAGGCACCAGAGAATTGCAACTCTAAAGTGTCATAGTTTAATGCACATAATGTCATATCCATACCATCTTTGGTTTGTTTACCAGATGTTGTATTTGTATGTAATGTATTTGCAACACCATCATTCATTTTATCCATGATAATAGATGGTTGCATGCTATCTGTGTTTTTTAAAATATCTTTTAACAAGTTGTAACCTACAATACTCATAAATGCACCTGGCACGCCATGCCCAGTGCAATCAACTGCAGCAAAATAACACCACTCCTTCTTTTTATCAATCCAATAAAAATCTCCACTTACAATATCTTTTGGTTTATATAATACAAATGATTCTGGTAAAATTTGTTTTACTAAATTGTTTGGGGGCAAGATGGCTTCTTGAATTCTTTTTGCATAGTGTATACTATCTGTAACTTGTTTAAAAAGTATTTCAAGTTCTTTTGTTTTTAATTCAATCTCTTCTTTTTGTTTTACAACTTCTTCGGTTCTTTCTACTACTTTTTGCTCTAGTACTCTTTCGTTTTCAGATAAGCCGTCACGCATTTTTAATAAAGCATGACCTAATGTATCATCTTTACTTAGAGGTTTATAATAAGCGTCAAAATTTCCTTTTCCTGTTTGTTTAGCAAACTCAGTCGTACTTTCCATTGACTCAACTAAACTATTTAATGCAATTCCCATTTCACCAATTTCATCTGTGCGATAGTTAATGCGCTCTTTTGGTAAAATGCCAAGGCCCATTGACAACAACATTTTTTTTAGTTGTTGAATCGGTCTTGTAATTGAGCTTGTTGTAAAAACGGCAATTAATATACCTCCTATAAATAAACCAATACCTAATAATTTAACAAATCTATCTAAAAAATTAAATGAACTAAACATTTGTTCTTTAGTAGTTTCAGCATTCAATTCTTTTTGAGTAATCAAATCATTTAATTGAACATAAAGTATTTTTATTTTTTCCTGACTATCTTCGAAAGGCGAAGTCACTAAAAATTTAACGTTTGCATCGTCATAGCTCTCCCATGAATTAAGAGGTGTCATAATTTCTTCCTGGTATAATCTAAATAAACCATCACTAAATTGAATGATAGTTTTAGCTTTCTCTATTTCTTCTTTTGTCCAATTATTTGATAATGAATTTATTTCTTTTTTTATGTGGGGATAATCTTTGTTAATCAAATTTCTTAACTCTGTTTTTGAAGGATCGTCATTTCCAGATTGATTGTAATTCCATTTAGAAATTAATGTTTGTGATTTTTGTAAAATAAAATTGAATTCTTTTAATGCAGATACTGAAGGTGTTACTTGTCCAACCACAGATTCTGTTGATTGTTTGCTTTTTGTAACAATTACAATTGTAAAAATGAAGGCAATTAGCGTTAAAAAAAGCAGAGCTCCAAAACCTGTTCCTATTTTTCTACCAATGGTGAATCTAAATTTCATATAACAGCCTCTTATTTTTTGTTTAAGGCTTCCTTCTTTTGTTTGAACTCATTTGCTTTTTCATCATCCAGTAATGCTGAATAAATGCCTTGCAAACTCTCCAATGCCTTCTCTGCTTTAGGGTCTAACTGGTATACCTTAATCATAAATGGTAAAGACTGTTTAAATAATTTTTTTGCATTTTCTTGAATAACATCTAATTGAGCTAAATCAACATCATAGTCCATCATACGCATCAATGTTGCCCCTTGATTGTAATATAATATACCCAGATTAATATTAGCACTAATATTTTGGCTATCTATATCTAGAACTTTTAATAATGCATATTTTGCAATATCTCCATATTTTTGATTAAAGTTATTTCTCATATACAAGTCCTCAAAAGTACTACCAGTAGTATTAAAATAATTAATGTCTTTTTGTTTAAAATCGAAAGAAGGGTCAAAAATTGAAGTGTATTTTTTATAATTTAAGTAGTATTGCTCCGATTTTACAGAATTTAATGAATCTTGTAAAAGAATTATACTTAATTTATAGTAAGAGCTGGCTCCATTTTTAATAAATGAATTGTTGTTTTCAATGTATGCCTTTGCAGTATCCAATTTCATTGATCTTAATGCGGAATACATGGCGGTATCTAATAAATAGATTTTATCAGTTGCAGAAAGTAAAGATTGTTTGAAAGTTTGAATATAAGCAAATGAACGAATGTGCCAGGATGCAGGATCATTTTTTGTTTCAGGATGAATAATTATTTTTTCAATGATAGGTAAAGCTTCATCAAATTTCTTTTCATTACAAAGTCTTTGTGCATCAAAAAACAAATCAGTTTGTGCATATTGATTATGCCAAACAAATATTAATAAAAAGCAAATACAACTTTTTAGATAATGATATGATTTTGAAAATGATAACACGTGTACAAATTTAAAAAATTATTTAATCAATTACAATAGCTAAACTATTTAGTCCGTCACCCGTTTTTAAACCAGCTTTAACGGCATTATTTTTATTATACTCAAATTTTTGTTTATTATCCATAACTACAAAATTAATGGCTGATCCTGCTTTTGCTAAACCATTTTTTTCAGTAACAACTAATGAACCTTTGCCTTTATATTTTGAATTAATTTCCTTTAACATATCAGAAGATTCACTTAAAAGAAAAATGATATGAGGCTGAGTTGATGCATCTATGCTTGTTGACGTTTTAATTTCAAGTTTTTGGTTCCCAACTTGCTTGGAAGAAGCCATTTTGTTGAGTTCCTGATTAAGATTAGTATTTGTTCCAATAATTTGAATAATAAAATTACCCGATTTCATTTTATCTGGCCACTCAAAATATTTGGTAAAATTATAAAGAAATGCAGCTTTAACTTTAGCTGCTGGATCAAAACTTTGCTGTTGCTGAAAACTCAGACTTGAAAAAGCCAAAAGTAGTAATAAGCTATATTTTAATAAAAATTTCAATTAATGTGTCAATTATACAAATAGTTTGCCAATATTCATCAACCAACAAATATAACATTAACAAAGTATTAAACAAAGTTAATTTTAACATATTATTCCTCGCCAAAAATCAATACATTTATGCTACCAAAAAACGTGTGATTTACAACGAAAAATACAACCATTTCTCTGATAACGAATTGATTACAGAGTATAAAAATACAAAAAACAATGTGTTTGTTGGGATATTATATAAACGTTATTCTCATTTGGTTTTGGGTTTGTCTTTTAAGTATTTAAAAGATGAGGATGAGGCCAAAGATGCAGTCATGCAAATCTTCGAAAAACTACTAGCAGATTTGTTAAAATTTAATATCGAGTATTTTAAGAGTTGGTTATATACCTTTTCAAAAAATCATTGTTTAATGATATTGAGGGGAAAACAATCTAAGCTAAAGAAAGAGATTGATATACAGATACATGCTGATTCGTTTATGGAAACGGACAGCGGAATGCATCAAAATAAGGCAGAGGAAAAAGAAGTGCAATATACTCAGCTTGAAAAAGCGATTGAAGAATTAAACGAAGATCAGAGAAAGTGTATTGAATTATTTTACTTGAAAGAGAAATCGTATAACGACATTGTTGACCTAACAGGTTATACGATGAACGAAGTAAAAAGCTTTATACAAAACGGAAAACGAAATTTGAAAATTAAATTAGATAAAAACAGTGAGCAACCCCGATAAACATAAACCATTATCTGCTGAAGAATTATTTAAGTTGTTAGATAACACATCTAACAAGTTGAATGATTTTGATGAAATGGATGATTTTGAAAAAGAAGCATTAGAAGGTTTTTCTGCTCATAGCGATGTTCAAAAAGCAAAAGCTTTAACGGATGAATTGAATTTAGTTATTTCTAAAAAAGCTTCTGAATCAGGTAAGGGCGGAACTAAAAATAAAGTTATTTGGTTTAGCGCGGCAGCATCAATTGTTTTAATTTTCATAGTTTCTATTTTCTTTTTAAATCAATCTAAAGAAGATTCAGCAGCCAATATTGCACTAAACGAATTAAATAAAGATGAAACAGTTGCGGCGCCTTTGTTAGAAGAATCTAAACCGCTAGAAACAATTAATGAAAATGCAGCTACTGTTGCTGATGAAAATAAAAATGCTGCTCAAAATCAATTAAAGCTACAAGAAACAATAGTTAGCAGAAAAATTACAAGTGAAAGTGCGTCGGGCTCTGCTTCAGGAGGAGAAACAAAAGTTAATACCATAGATATTCTTGCTAAAGATGAATCAAAAGCAAGAAGTGAAAGAGATGATAGAGATCAAGAAAAATTATCAGAAGAATTAGCGGACAAAGTAGGTGCTAAGAAAAAAGAAAAAAATAGCTTAGAGCAAGAGCAAACCAATAGTGATTTACAAGTTAAACAAAATGCAGTAACATTTTCTTCTTCAGAATTAGCTGAGAATACCAATGGTACCAAAGAGGAAGATTCTTATTATAAAGCAGATGCAGATAGATTAGCTGTAGCCAAAAAAAGTGTGGAAAAGGAAAAGGCTGCAAAACCAGTTTCATCTTCGTATGATAATTCTAATGCTGTTACTAAAACTGCCTCAGGAAAAACAACAGCTGTGCCTTCGTCTGCTGCAGTTGTTGGAAATCCATCTTCAAACGCTTATTATTTAGGGACCGAATTAGCAATTAGAGATTATGTATTAGAATTTTTAGCAAAAAAATCAGGTTCAGTAATAATTACGGGGAAGTACAAAATAACTGGTAATGTGAGTGCTAAAGGTGAGTTGAATGTAGTTACAATTAATCAAATCAGTAGCGAAAATTGTTATTGTATTGAGCAAATTAAAGAAGCGCTAAATGCTATGATTAAATGGAATCCGGCAGTAGAAGATGGTAAAAAAGTTTCTTCAAAGGTTGATTTTATTTTATCATTTTAAGGTTTTATCAAACCTTGTTTTTCTCGTTTTCCGTAATCTACAATTAAGAAATAATACATTACTACACCAAAAGCATATAAGGCTGCGGTGATTAAAAATATATTCACATAAGGAAAACCTTCGTGAAACATAATCTTTACCATATAACCACTAATAACCCAACTGCCGCTCCAAATAGCCGCTGTTAAAGCACTCGTAATTTCTCTGTTTTTTTCTCCAACATAATTCATTACCAATTCTGATGTCATTGGTCCAGCCATATTCATTAATGGTTGGCGTAATAAATAGCACACAATAGCAATGTAAACGGCAATACTATACTGACTGTAAAATTGTGTAGTTGCTAAAGCTACTAATGAAATAACAGCTAAAGATTGTGTAGTAGGAATTGCAATTTTATATCCAATGTTTTCTTTGATGCGAGGAACCATTAATGCACCCCAAACTACTAATACGGCAGCAATAGCACTTACAAAACTAAAGTCACCTTTACTCATGTGATGCACTTTGTCGAAAAATAAACTAATGAAAGGAATGGTTAACCCCGCTCCTGTAGCAATAATTAAGGTTGGAATTAATCCTTTAAAAATTAAGAACCAATCATTTTTATATGTTTTAGCTTTTTTTACAGATGTTTTTGCGTCGTCCATTTCTTCTTTTAAATTTACTTTACTCATAAAGTAAACACCTCCAAATCCTAGTATAGAAAATAAAATTAGAATACATTCTTCATTAAAAAAAGTAGGATTAAGCATGTCTAATAACCAAATAATAATTCCGCTAAAAATACCCGCAAAGCTCCAAGTGCTGTAGCTTAAAGCAATTCCAGATGTGTGATGTTCTTTGTGTTCATTTCTTAAAATGTATGGTGTAATGGGAATTTGCATAAAAGTAAAAGACGCGCCCCATAACAAAAGCGAAACGTATATCCAAGTTGTTAATTGAAGATTTACGCATAATACAATGCATAAACCAAATAAAGGAACTAGAATAGAAGATAAATAAAAGAAAGGTTTCATCACGCGACCTTTAATGATATTACCAATAGGAAGAGCCAAGGCAAAAACGCCTAAAAAACGAAAGGTAATAAATAGAGCGATTTGCTCTTCGCTAAAACCTTTTCTATCCATATACAATGGAAGAATTAACATAAATGTTGCGTTGACTAATTGAATAAAAAACTCGGTAATAATTACATTGATAATGGCGGGTTTTAATTTTTTATAGTCTTTGATGAAAGCAAACATAAATTACAAGTACTGATTAACGATATCGATATATGCTTTTATTTTCTCTAAATCGGTTGGAGCAAAGGTTTCAAATTCTCCTTGATGATTAAACCAAGTTAATTGACGCTTTGCATAACGACGAGAGTTTTGTTTAACCATATTAACAGCTTCTTCTAGAGTGCATTTACCATCTATAAAATCAAATAATTCTTTGTAGCCAACTGTATTTAATGCATTCAAATGTTTGTATGGTAATAAGGCTTTCACTTCGTCTAATAAACCTTGTTCCATCATTAAATCAACACGATTATTAATACGTTGATATAGAACTTCACGTTCGGTATTAATTAATAAACTAATGGTATCGAAAGAGCGTTCTTTTTTTTCTTTTTTTCTGAAACTAGAGTAGGGCTTGTTATTATGAATGCAAACTTCTAAAGCTCGCATGATACGTTGCGGATTATTTAAATCTACTTGGTTGTAATAAACTTCGTCTCGTTTCTTTAATTCTTCTTGTAAATAAGTTAAGCCTTTTTCGTTATACTCTTTAATTAATTGTTTTCTTAATTCAGCAGGAATTTCTTCAAATTCATCTACGCCATTTAAAATAGCATTGATGTATAAACCTGAACCGCCCACTAAAATTAAGGTTTCATGTTCTTTAAATAAAGATTCAATAAGTTCTAAGGCCTCTCGCTCATACTGACCAACATTAAAAGTATCATGAATACTAATATTGTCAATAAAATAATGCTTTACACCTTGCATTTCTTCACTGCTAGGCTTTGCTGTACCAATACTCATTTCCTTATAAAACTGGCGAGAATCAGCAGAAATAACAGGGCAAGCATAAACTTTAGCTAGCTCAATAGATAAGGCTGTTTTACCGACTGCTGTTGGACCTGCAATAATTATTAAAGTTCTAGCCATTAAAAGTTAAATTCTACTTTGCTATCTGGATTATTGACTTTGCTGCTTTTTTTTACCCCGTTTATCTCTGCATGAATAATGCAAGATTGTTGTGGTAAAAAATCATATAGAAGTTTAGTGTCAATTTTTATGTTTTTTGGGGTAGCTACTTTTTTAATTTGTAAATAAGTCCAGATAGCATCTTCTTCTTTTTCGTAACCAATAAAATCAAGTGTAGTAGTTTTATTGTTGAGGGCAATGGATAGTCGTTTTTTGGTGTAATTCATCAATTCGGTTTCCATTTCAGCTTTGTTTTTTGGATTCAACAAATCAATAGATTTGGTCGTTGTTTTTTTAAGAGCATCTTCAATATCGTTGGTAAATAATTTAACACTAATATTTAAAGTGTGTTGTTTAACATCATGCTTTATGTCAATTACACTGATGTAAAACGGGTGTTTTAGGGGATGAAAACCAAATGCTAAAATAATGAATAGCCCAAAAAACAAGGATTTTACCGTTGCTGTAATAAATTGCTTAAAAGTGGCTATATTTTTTAATTTTAGCATACGCAAAAGTAACAAATTATATGAATGAATTTTGGTTGTGGTTTAATACCGGTACCGAACATATTTTAGATTGGAATGGTTACGATCATATTTTATATGTAATGGCTTTATGCGTTTTGTTTTCTGTTAAAGAATGGAAAAAACTGTTAATATTAGTAACAGCTTTTACTATTGGTCATTCTTTAACCTTAGCTGTAAGCGCCTTGAATATATTTACAATGAAACAAGGGATAATAGAAGTATTAATCCCAATTACTATTTTATTTACCTGTATTGTTAACCTTTATTATAAACGATTGAACTCTGTTCAGCGAGACAATCGTAATCCCAAAAACTATACATTTAATTATGCTTTAGCTCTATTATTTGGCTTTATTCATGGCATGGGCTTTTCTTATTTGTTAAGGTCGATGTTGGGGAAGGAAGAAAGCGTTATTTTTCCTTTATTATCCTTCAATTTAGGCTTAGAATTAGGACAGTTAATAATCGTTGCTGTAATGCTTTTATTTTCTATTTTTTTAACTAGATTTACCAGAATAAAAAAAGGAGATTATGTGTTTTTTATATCCTCCGCAGTTTTTGGAATTGCATTTTTATTATTTGTACAACGATTAAAAGATTTATAATATGACTCGTTTTTTTACACTTACTACCTCATTATGTTTAGTAGCTTCAGTTGCTTTAGCTCAAAATACTAAAAATAATCCTATGTCAAATCATGGGAATAAATTTGAACAATTAGGAACTATTTTGCCAACTCCTAATGAACAAAGAACAGCTTCTGGCGCACCTGGCGCTAAATATTGGCAACAAAAAGCCGATTACAATATTGAGGCTACTTTGGATGAAAAAAATCTGATGTTAATTGGAAAAGAAGTGGTGACTTACCATAACAATTCGCCAGATAAATTAACTTATTTATGGTTGCAGTTAGATGAAAATCAGCATAATCCAACTAATGATGTTAATTTTTTTGATAACAATAAAATGAATGCTCCTTATGATGAAGGCACTGCTAAGGCTATGAATACTGAGGAGAGATTGAAAGGCTTAGGCGATCAAATTTTATCTGTAACGGATGAATTAGGAAAGCCGATTAAATATACAGTTAATCAAACCATGATGCGTATTGATTTGCCAAAAACATTAATGCCAAATAGTAAAGTGAAATTTATTGTGAAGTGGCAATATAAAATGGGAAATCGTATGGAAATTGGTGGACGTGGTGGTTACGAATTTTTTAAAGAAGATGGTAATTATTTATTTACCATGACTCAATGGTATCCTCGTATGTGTGTGTATAGCGATTTTCAGGGATGGCAAAATAAACAGTTTACAGGTCGTGGAGAATTTGCTTTAGCATTTGGAGATTATGCAGTAAAAATGACTGTACCTGCAGATCATATTGTTTGTTCAACTGGTGAGTGTCAAAACTATGCTCAAATTTTAAATCCAAAACAAATGGCGCGTTGGACAAAAGCATCAACAAACTACAGCGATGTAACAGAAATTGTAACATTAGACGAATGTACAGCTGCCGAAAAAAATAAAGCTACTACAACTAAAACATGGATATTTAAGGCTGATAGCGTAAGAGATTTTGCTTGGGGCTCTTCTCGTAAATTTATGTGGGATGCGATGCCGATTAAAGTAGAAGGCAAAAAAGTAATGTGCATGAGTTTTTATGGAAAAGAAGCTGCTGGTTTATACAGAAAGTATTCAACTAAAACAGTAGCGCATACTATTAAAACCTATTCAAAATTCACAATTCCGTATACTTATCCAGTTGCTCAAAGTATTGAAGCTTCTAACGGAATGGAGTATCCAATGATTTGTTTCAATTTTGGTCGTACCGAAAAAGATGGAACCTATACAGAAGGAACGAAGTACGGAATGCTTGGAGTTATTATTCACGAAGTAGGACATAATTTCTTTCCAATGATTATCAATAGCGATGAGCGTCAGTGGAGTTGGTTAGATGAAGGTTTAAATACATTTACTCAATTTTTAACAGAACAAGAGTTTGATAATAATTATCCATCAAATCGTGGACCTGCTCATAAAATGGTGGATTACATGCGTTTACCAAAAGATCAATTAGAACCCATTATGACCAATAGCGAGAACATTAATAACTTTGGTGCTAACGCCTATGGTAAACCTTGTACGGCTTTAAATATTTTGCGTGAAACAGTTATGGGTCGAGAGTTATTTGATTTTGCTTTTAAACAATATGCTACACGTTGGGCTTTTAAACACCCAACACCCGCTGATTTTTTTAGAACAATGGAAGATGCAAGTGGCGTTGATTTAGATTGGTACTGGAGAGCATGGTTTTACGATATTGAACCAGTAGATGTATCAGTTGATTCTGTGAAGGCTTATACTTTTATTAATAATAAAGAAGTGCCAGTAAAGAATGATACCATTAGAATTTACCCTAAAGCAAAAGATACATTTGAACCAATTTCTAAAATTAGAAATAAGCAAGAGGGATTGAAGTTCTTAGTAGATGTAGATACAACCTTACGCGATTTTTACTTCCACTACAAACCAGAAGTAAAAACAGCGGTTGAGAAAAAAGCGATTAACCGTTATGAAAATTTAGAGGCCGTGAGTGATTCCTCTTTTGAAAGTTTAAAAGGAAAATATAACTACGAAATTTATTTTACTAATAAAGGCGGTTGCGTAACACCATTAATTATTCAATGGAACTTTAAAGATGGAACTTCTGAGATTGATAGAGTTAATGCTTATGTATGGCGTAAGAATGAAAAGAATGTTGTAAAAACGTATTCTAAAAATAAAGAAGTAGCTTCTGTTTTGTTAGACCCTTATAAAGAAACATGTGATATAGACGAAAAAAATAACACTTGGAATATAAAAGAAGCACCTAATCGCTTCGATATATTTAAAGGGAAATCGGTTGGTCGCGGACAAAGCACGGGCGGTAATCCTATGCAAAAGGCTAAGGAAGCGAAGTAGGAATTAATTGTAGTTCATTCTAGTAGAGAGTGTAATTATCGAAGTTTGTCAGGCTGAGCGGAGTCGAAGCCTTTGTGTAAAATGAGAATATTTAATTACTTCGTGTACATTGTTAAATGCTCTGATAAATCATACTATACAGGAGTAACAAATAATGTTGAAAGAAGGGTTTATGAGCATAATAACTCATTAGATGATTCAGCCTATACTTTTGACAAAAGACCAGTTGAATTAGTTTTTTATCAACCGTTTCAAGATGTAAAACAAGCAATTGCTTTTGAAAAGCAAGTAAAAGGTTGGACAAGGAAAAAGAAAGAAGCATTGATTGAAAAGAATTGGGATAAGATAAAAGAATTAGCAGTTTGTATTAATGAGTCTTCGCATACAAATTATAGAAAAAATAGAACGCCCTTCGACTCCGCTCAGGGTGACAAAACATAATAACTAAATTCGAACCAATATCGAAGCCCTATAAACGTTGAAACAATAATAATCTCAATCTAATTCATGCAACTCCTTAAAATAAGATTCTATCAGCTTAAACGAGATTTAGGAATTTTATTTTTCCCCATTTTAGCTTTAGCTTCTTGTATTTCTTTTTTTGCTTTTAATCATCCAGAGAAAGTTGGGCTTTATGTAGTTGCTATTATTACCTATTTGTTTTATAGTTTTCATAAAAATAGAGGAGATTTAGCCTTTACATACAAGCATTTTAATTCCGCTAAAGCTCAAATAATAACAGAATATCAATTGTTTTTGTTACCATTTTCAGTTCCAGTTTTGTTTACAGAATATTGGTACAGTTTTTTTGCTTTGCATGCGCTTGTTTTTTTAATCCCATTTGCAGATACCACTCGCAAAATTCAATTTAAGTTTTTGTTTATTACCAAGTGTTTTAGAAACGATTATATTTTTATTTCAGGAATCAGAAAAAATCTGTTCGTGTTAGTTCCTTTAATATTAATCGCATTGGCTTTGAGTCCTTTAAAACTTTTTCCTTTAGTTGCCTTATTTATTTTTAACGCCGTTGTGTTTTCGTTTTACGAAGTCAACGAAAGTGTGCAAATGATACAAGCTTCCAATAAAACCCCAAAGCAATTTATATCTAGTTTGTTAAGCTCGGCTGCCGTTAAATTAGCAATTGTAAATGCCCCCGTATTAATTATAAACACTGCATTTAATTTCGATTTATTTTTATTTAACTTTTATTTTTTAATTTATAATTTATTGATGTTGGCAACGGTTATTGTTTTAAAGTATGCCGATTATCAATACAAAAAACAAGGTAACAGTATTCAGATAAAATTAATCATCATGATTTTAGGGTTGTTTATTCCTTATTTATCGCCTTTAACGCTTATTTTTTATGTTCAATCAAGAGCAGAAGCCATTAAAAATTTAAATAATTATTTAGATGATCGCCATTCATAATTTATCGTTTAGTTATAACGAAAAACCTGTTTTACAAAATGTCAATATTAGTTTTGAAGAGCATCTAACGCACGGCATTGTTGGATTGAACGGAAGCGGCAAAACAACTTTCTTTAATATTTTATCAGGCTTTTTAACCGCTGACGAAGGAAGCATCACTTTAAATGGAGTTACTATAAAGAAGAACGATATTGCTTACATAGACGCAGAATCCTTTTTTTATCCGAAATTAACTGCTCTGGAGTTTTTATCAGTGTTTCCCAAAACAAATTTGAATTATAATGAAGTGGAGTTGGCTAATATATTTGATTTACCTTTGGATGAGTTTATTGATAGTTATTCGACAGGAATGAAGAAAAAACTATTAATTATCTCTCAGTTAAAACAAGATAAAAAAATATTTATCTTAGATGAACCTTTTAATGGATTGGATATGGAGTCCAACAAAACATTACAAATGATCATTGAACTCTTAAATAAAAAGCAGAAAACTATTTTTATAGCTTCGCATATTATTGAACCATTATACACCATTTGCCAAAAGATACATCATTTGAAAAATAAGCACTTTACGAAAAGCTATTCTTCTAATGAGTTTAATCAGCTGGATGCTGAGGTTTTTGGCGACTTTAATGAGAATTTAAAAAACACCTTAAGCAAATCATTATGAGAATTTTACTTGTTATAGTTGTTTTATTTATTTCAGAAATTGTATTTTCTCAATCGAATGTGCTAACGAAAGAAGACACGTTAATAGGAAGTAATACATCACACAGAGCATGGTGGGATGTTAAAACCTACATGTTAAGCGTTAAACCTGATTTTGAAACAAAAACGATTGTTGGTATCAATATTATTGGATACAAGGTGGTTGCCGATTCATTACCATTTGTTTTGCAATTAGATTTACAAGAACCCATGCAAATAGATAGCGTATATCTTGATGGAGTCTCATTTTCAAATTTTAAAAAGGAAAAAAATAGATGGCTATTAACCTTACCTAAACAAGAAAAAAAATCGGTTCATTATATTTCCACATTTTTTTCTGGAAAACCAAAAGTGGCAAAAAATCCACCTTGGGATGGCGGTTGGGTTTGGAAAAAAGATTCGCTAGGAAATCCATGGATGAGCGTTGCTTGTCAGGGCGCAGGAGCAAGCGTTTGGTTCCCTTGTAAAGATATTCAGAGTGATGAACCAGAAAGTTGTACTTTAAATATTACTGTTCCTGATAGTTTAGTAGGTATAGGAAATGGAAAATTAATAAAGAAGTATAAAACGTTAACGCAAAATAATTTTACCACCTATGAATGGGAAGTGACTAATCCAATTAATAGTTATGATATCATTCCATATATTGGGAAATACACATTACTTCATGATTCCGTGCAAGGAGAGAATGGGAAATTGATAACCGATTATTGGGTATTGAATTACCACGTCGCGAAAGCAAAATCACATTTAAAGTCAAATGTGATTAAAACACTTCAATGCCTAGAGCATTGGTTTGGGCATTATCCTTTTTATGAGGACAGTTATAAAATTGTGGAAGCGCCTTATTTAGGAATGGAGCACCAAAGTAATGTAGCTTATGGTAATTCCTATTTGAATGGTTATGCAGGAATGGATAGATCAAAAACAGGTTGGGGGTTAAAATGGGATTTTATTGTGGTGCATGAAACAGCCCACGAATGGTTTGGGAATAGCGTTACAGCCAAAGATGTTGCTGATAATTGGATTCATGAAGGTTTTGCTTCTTATGCTGAAGCGTTGTTTACCGAATGTGAGTTCGGTAAAGAAGCAGGGAATGATTATTGCGCTGGCGTTAAAAAATTTATTGATAATGATATTCCTTTAATTGGACAATATGGAGTAAAGAAAGAAGGAAGCGGTGATATATACAATAAAGGTAGCCAGGTGATTCACATGATTAGGCAGTTAGTAGATGATGATGAGAAATTTAGATTGTTATTAAGAGATGTGTCTAAACACTTCTACCATAAAATTATTTCTACTCAAGAGTTTGAAGAGTATTTAATTTTAAAAACTGGCAAAGATCTAAAACCCTTTTTTAATCAGTATTTACGAACCACTCAAATTCCGCGTTTAGAATATAAACTCACTAAGAAGAAGCTTCAATTTAGATATACGAATTGCATCGGTGGATTTAATATGCCAGTAAAAATTAAAACGGATAAAGAATTTTGGATTTCACCCACTACACAATGGCAAACGATATCATTAGATAAAGATCATAAATTTATTACGTTAAATAGAAATGTGTATGTGGAGTTAGAAAAGTAAATGAGTCATAGACCTTTCGGATTTTTAAAACCCGAAAGGTCTCTGCGCAATAAATTTTAAATACTTACGTATTAAGTACATGATAAAAAATAGTTTTATAATAGTTTGCTTATTGGTTTTGTTTTTTTCTTGTAAAAAAGATGCAGCTATTATTTTGCCAGCAATTAATTCTCCTAATAATATGGCAACTGGTCAAGATACAATGCTTCCTTTAGCTGTTGGGAATTATTGGATTTATCAAAGAAGTGATAATGACAGCCTCAGTAATATAAGTTTACAGAATAGTTTTGATAGTGTGTATATTGAAAAGGATACTTTTATATTTGGAGAGCAATATTTTAAATTTAGTCACAGTAACAGTACATTTTTTAATTTTTATTATTTTTTCCCTAATTTTTATGGGTCAGTATTTATCCGAGATTCTTCTGGTTTTCTTGTAACATCTAATCATAAAATATTATTAGATAATGTTCACATGCATGATACAATAGAAAGGAATGTGCATTCTAATTATGATTATTCATGCACTGTTCCCGACAATTTTACCCAAAAACAGTTTTTAATTGGAAATTATTCAGGAATAAGTATGAATTGCATTTATATTAGAAATCATCCTCAAATGATGGCGCTTGATACTTTCTGTACTCAGATGTTTGTTGATAAAATTGGTATTGTTAACTCTTATTATAGTTATTTTGGTTGTTTGAAAAATTGCAGGTATAATCACCAGTTAATTCGTTACCACTTAAATTAAAACAATCTCCCTTCAACAGGTCCCGAATGTTCTATTTCATGCTTTAATAACCATTCTTTTTTATCAAGTCCCCAGGCGTAACCAGTTAAACTGCCGTCGGAGCCAATAACACGGTGACAGGGAACAATAATGGCGATTTTATTTTTGCCATTGGTGGTGCCAACAGCTCTAATACTTTTTATATCTCCAATTTTATGTGCTAGTAAAGAGTAGGTGCAAGTATCGCCGTAAACAATTTTGTGTACTTCGTCCCATACTTTTTGTTGAAAGTCGGTGCCGATTTGAAAAATAGGCAAATCAAACTGCAAACGGGTACCAGTAAAATATTCTTTTAGTTGTCTGATACACTCTTTGTTTAAAGGCGTATCAATCGTAAATGGTTCTGTTTCTTTTTCTACAAATAAAACTGAACATATTTTTTGATTCACACTTTTTATTTGAATCAATCCTATTGGCGATTCGTAATAAGATATATCAAAGGAGTCGTTCATTTATTTTAATGAAACACTATCGGCAATTTTATTGTTTTCGCATAACAAAGTACGAGCTGGGAATTTACTGTATAGTAATAAATCGTGAGTTGCAAATAACACGCAACGTCCTTGTTTGCTAATATCTAATAATATTTTCATAATGCCTTCCGAGGTTTCTGGATCCAAATTCCCCGTTGGCTCATCGGCTAAAATAATTTCTGGTTCGTTAATTAAGGCACGAGCAATACTAATACGCTGCTGTTCTCCGCCTGATAATTGAAAAGACATCACTTGTTCCTTGCTTTCTAAACCAACTTTAGCTAAAACGTCTTTTACTCGACTTTTTATTTTGGCTTCATCTGTCCAGCCAGTTGCTTTCATTACGAAACGTAGGTTTTCAAATACATTTCTATCGCTTAATAACTGAAAATCTTGAAATACAATGCCCAATTTACGACGTAAAAAAGGAATTTCCTTACGTTTTAGATTATGCAATTTAAATCCTGCTACTTCTCCAGCGCCGTGCTTTAGCTCAATATCCCCATAAATAGTTTTCAGTAAACTACTCTTTCCACTTCCTGTTTTTCCCAATAAATATACAAACTCACCCTTATTTAGGTTAAGGTTTAAATTAGTAATCACAGGTACATCGCCTTGGTAAATCGTAGCGTCTTTAAATTCAATAACCGAATCGTTAATCATAGCAAAATAATTGTGATGTGAAATTAGAAAGTAATTAGCTTCATTCGGCAATGGTTGACTTCAAGTTTTAACATGCTTGGGTTAATAACTACATAATCAGCGTGTTAAGGGAGCTTATTTGACTGTTATTTTTAAGAACGAAAATTATTGTACAAAAAAGTCGCTTTAAATTTTTTATGAAATTTTTTGTGACCAAATTATTTATATACGATTATATACTACATGATGATTAAAAAATATTTCATAAGTCTTTTGTTTCTAACGTTCTCAGGATTGTTGGTTTCTCAAAAAACACAATTTTATTTAGATAAAGATGCTAGCTATAAAATGGGACTAGAATTGTTTGATAAAAAACAATATACTGCAGCTCAAAAAACGTTTACAGATTATATGAATTCGGTAAAAGGAAACACCTTACTGAAAATAGATGCGGAGTATTATGCCGCTGCTTGTGGTATAGAGCTTTTTCATAAGGATGGCGAATGGCGCATGAAAGAATTTATTGAACGTCACCCAGAAAGTAATAAAGTTAAATGGGGTTATTTTTATTTAGGGAAATCAAATTTTAGAAAAAAGAAATATGAAGATGCGATTAAATTTTTAGAGAAGGTTGATATCTATGAATTAACCAAAGATAATTTAGCAGAGTTATATTTTAAAAGAGGTTACAGTTACTTCGTAACTAATAACAACGAAAAAGCAAAATTAGATTTATTTGAAATTAAAGATGTAGATAATAAATATGCTCATCCTGCAAATTATTATTATTCGCACATTTCTTACCAAGAAAAAAATTACGAAACGGCTTTACAAGGCTTTAATCGCTTACTGAATGATGAAACATTTAGTGCTGTTGTGCCATATTATATTACTCAAATTTATTTTATTCAAGGTAAATATTCTGAGGTTGTGAAAAATGCTCCAGTATTACTAAACGATTCATCTAAAATTCAAAAAGAAAGTGAGATTAACAGAATGATTGGCGAGTCTTATTTTAATTTAAAAGATTTTGCTAATGCGTTAACCTACTTTAAAAAATCAGAAACAACAGGTGGTGGTTTTAATGAAAAAGGAAATTATGAAATTGGATATTGTTATTACCAAATTAAGGATTATAAAAATGCAGCACTTAAGTTCGAAAAAGTAACTTATGGTGATGATAGCTTAGTTCAAAACGCTTGGTATCATTTAGCAGATTGCCATGTGCAGCTTGGCAATAAAATAAAAGCACGTAGTGCATTTTCGGCCGCAAGTAATATGAATTATGACCAAAAAATTACAGAAGATGCTTTATTTAGTTACGCTAAATTGTGTTACGAATTATCATTTGCTCCATATAATGATGCGGTGATAGCCTTTCAAAAATACATCAAGCAATATCCAGATTCGCCAAGAAAAGCGGATGCTTATAATTATTTAGTAAATGTGTATTCTACTACTAAAAATTATTCGCAAGCTATTGCCTCCATTGAAAAGATTCAGCCTTTAGATCCAATTTTGAAAATTACTTATCAAAAACTAATTTATTTTAAAGCGGTTGAGTATTTTAATAATATTGATTTAGATAGCGCTAGTAAGTATTTTAATAAATCTATTTCTGTTAATTTTGACAAAACATACAATGCCTTATCTCAATATTGGTTAGGAGAGATTTCTTATATTAAAAAGGATTATGCTACAGCTATTCAAACATGGAAAATCTTTCAATTAAACGAAGGTTCTTTTAGTTTAAAGGAATATGATTTATCTAACTATAATATTGGTTACGCTTATTTTCAGCAAAAAAATAAAAAAGATTACGAGAATGCCAACATTGCTTTCCGTAAATTTTTACTGACTAAAAATCAATATGATGCAAAGAAGATAGCAGATGCCAATGTTAGAACTGCTGATAGTTATTTTATGAATAATGTATATCCTCAAGCGGCTGATTATTATGAAACAGCGATTGCTTTAAATCAAATAGACGTAGATTATTGTATTTATCAAAAAGCATTATGTAGTGGCTTATTAAAAAACAATAACGAAAAAATCAACGATTTAAAATTGCTAGCGATCAAATATCCTAAATCTAATTACATCGCAGCTTCTGTGTTTGAAACAGCTGAGACATATAGTAAAGATTTAAATGATCCAGATAATGCGATTGTCTATTATCAAAAAGTATTAGATGATTATCCTCAATCATCTTATGTTAACTCTGCATTAGCTGGTATTGGATTAATGTATTTTAATAAGAAAGAAGATGACAAAGCATTTGGTTATTTTGATCAAATCGTTAAAAAAGATCCAAAAAGCACTGAGTCAAAAGAAGTATTAGAAACCATTAAAAAGATTTTTGATGCTAAAGGTGATGTTGACGGTAAAGAAAAGTATTTTGCTTCTATTGGAAATCCTTTAAGTACAACGGAATTGGAGTCATCTTTATATGACGCGGCTAAAGAAGCTTATTATAATCAAAAGAATTGTGATGTAGCCATGCCTAAATTTGAAAGCTATATTTCTAAATATCCTGAAGGAAAATATATTGCGGAAGCTCATTTCTGTTTTGCTGAATGTGCTTATAGTAAGGATTTATTTGAAAAAGCAATTCCTTCATACAAATACATTGTTAGTAGAGCAAGAGGAATTAATACAGAAACGTCTTTATTGAAGTTGTCATATATGTTGTATAAGGATAAAAAGTATGAAGAGGTATTGCCTTATTATCAAAAATTAGATGAGTATGCCGAAGCACCAGCTAATAAATTAACTGGTAGAATAGGAGCGATGCGTAGTGCTTTTTACTTAAAGAATTATGAAGTGGCATTAGATTTTGCAGGTAAAGTTTTAAATACCGAAAAGATCACACCACAACAAATTAATGAAGCAAAGTATGATAAAGCAAAATCGTTATATGAGTTAAATCGTTTTGATGATGCTTTAATTGAATTTAAAGCCATTCATAAAATGGCTAAAAATGTGACTGGTGCTGAAGCTTTATATTTAATTGCTAAAATTCAATTAGCGAAACAAGATTATACAGCAGTTGAAAAAACAATTGGTAGCTTAATTAGTTACGAATATTCTAACGATGACTGGAATAACAAAGGATTGTTATTATTAGCGGATTCATACATCGCTAAAGGAGAAGATTCAGACGCTGAGTTGATGTTGCAAACTGTAATTGATGGTAAACCAAGACAGGAATATATTGACGAGGCTACTAAAAAGTTGGAAGAATTAAAAGCTAAACGTGCTGCTAGAACTATTCAAGAAACAACTCCAAGTAATGATATGAAAGTGGAGTTTAAAGAATCAAAAGGTGATAAAGATTTATTTGATCAATTATATGAAGCTAAACTAGATTCATTAAAAAATAATAAATAAAATTTGTCACTTCGAGCTGTCACACTGAGCGGAGTCGAAGTGGTTGTCGAGAACAAAAAGAGATATTATGAGAGAAACAAAATTATTCAACAGCGAAACTATTCTTTCTTCAAGCAAGTATGGTAATTCGTTTATGTACGAGCAAGAACAACAAGTACAAAAACGTCGTATTAAAAAACTGCAATGGTTTTTTGTATTGCTTTTGGTTTTAGGCTATTTTGCTGCAGCATTAGCACAAACAGGATTAAATGATATTAATTTAAATGCTGAAAGTGTTTTTGAACCTACTATTAAGGATGCGGTAAAATTAGGTGATTTACCAGAGATTAAAGACACCGTTAAAAAGATTGCTAATATTAATTACGGTATTGTTTCAACTCCGCTCGTATCCAAATATGAAGTGATTCCTATTGATGCGGCAAAAATGCAAAATGAGCCTTTATCTAAATTGTACCATTCTTTATTAAAAGTGGGAATGGGAACATATACAACGCCTTATGGTGAATTTTGGATCAACAGTTTAAGAACGAGAGATGTAGCTTATGGATTGCATTTAAAGCATTTATCTTCTTCTTCGCATTTAAAAGATGTAGGTTACAGTGGCTTTAGCGATAACGAAGGAGAGATTTACGGAAAGAAATTTTATAAAAAACATACTTTGTCTGGTGAGTTTAATTATAAAAGAAATGTGAGTCGCTTTTACGGATATGATACTACTGAAAATAAATTAGATAAGGATTATACTAAGCAACGTTATCAGTTATTTGAACCTGTTGTGAAATTACAAAGTCATTATACCGACAGCAGCAAAATTAATCACGCTATAAAATTAGGTTTTTATAATTTAAAGGATTTATATAACGTAGCAGAAAACAATATTAAATTAAATACAGTTTTCAATACATTTATTAATAAAGAACGTTTGTTTGTGGCTTTTGATGCGGATTACTACAATCATAAATTACCTAACGATACATTTAATGATGTTATTATTAAGTTGAATCCTTATTTTGAAACCCATGGTAAAAAATGGATGTTAGATATTGGAGTTGCTGCTACAATGGATGTATTTACAAATCAAAGCAGCACTAAATTTTATTTTCACCCACAGTTAAATGCTCAATTTGACGTGTATGAAAGCATTATTATTCCTTATGCTGGTGTAAATGGAGGCTTACAAAAAAACTCATTAAGAAGTTTGTCTAACGAAAATCCTTTTATTACAAATACATTAAACTATAAAAACTCAAATACTAAATTCAATGTATTTGGTGGATTAAAAGGTAATTTGAGCTCTAAGACGAGTTATGATGTAAAAGCAAGTTATAGTGTGGTAGATAGTATGCACTTTTTTGTGATAGACTACACTAAAAATGGGACATTAGATAACCAATATAAAGTGATTTATGATAACACGAACTTGTTTAATGTATCAGGACAAGTAAAGTATCAGTATAAAGAAAAAATACATTTTATAGCAAAAGGGAACTATTATATGTATAAAACGAAGAACTTAACTCGAGCCTATCATAAACCAGACTTTGATTTAACTTTTTCGGCTCAGTACAATTTAAAGAGTAAAATTATTTTAAAAGGAGATGTTTTTGTGATAGGGAATCAATTTGCTTTAACCAAAGTATCTGACGCTAGTTTTAAATACACCACAGAGCCTAAATTATTAAAAGGCATTGTGGACGTGAATTTAGGTGCAGAATACCGTTATAGTAAAATGTTGTCTTTCTTTGTTAACTTTAATAATATTGCCAATACACGTTATTACCGTTGGGAGAAATATCCTAGTCAACGCTTTAATTTAATGGCTGGGTTAACATTTATTCCTTTTTAGGGTTTAATAATAGCCCGCAGATCTCGCAGATAATCACAGATTTTAGCTCCCTCTGTTGGTGTTATCTCCTACGGTTATTTAGTACAATCAGAAATAATCTAAGCAGGATATTGATGCCTTAAAAATTTTCAGAGACTATATTATAACTACTTTTTCTTGGTGGTGATAATAACAACAAGAACTCTAAATTATTTGCCACAAATTAATTCGAATTTAAAAATATGCGTTAATCCGTGAGCTGTGCGGGACAAAAAACAAACCAATATTGTAGTTATTTCCCCTCAATTGTTTCCCCTTCGTTTAAAGTAGGCGAACGTAATTCGACAGGCTTATGTTGTTTTCTCACTTTTAAGTTAATTAACTCTACTGCAAATGAGAATGCCATCGCAAAATAAATATACCCTTTAGGTATTTCTATTTTGTCAACATGAACGCCTTCAACCACTAATAATACAGCAATTAATACTAAGAAGGATAGAGCCAATACTTTAAAGGTTGGATGCTTATGAATAAAGGCAGAAATTCGAGGAGCAAAATAAAACATCACTGCCATGCTGATGATCACAGCAATCATCATAATCACAATATTGTTGGCCATACCTATAGCGGTAACAACGCCATCAATACTAAATACCATATCAATAATTATGATTTGAATGATAATTGATTTAAAAGAGGCAGGTTTTTTCTTTTGTGCTTTTAATTCTTCGTCAGGATCTTCTCCTTCTAATTTATTATGTATTTCAAGGGTTGAGTTTACTAATAAAAATAAGCCTCCTGCTAACATAATCAAGTCTTTTAAGGCAACCGAGTGATTAAATATGACAAATAATTCTTGTTCTCCTTTTATTAAATAACCTAAAATAAATAGGAATAATAAACGCATGATAATACCAGTAACCATCCAAATCAATCCAGCTTGTTTGGTTTTACTTTTATCTAATCGGCTTAAAACAATAGAAACAAATATGACATTATCAATGCCTAATAATATTTCCATTAAGGTTAATGGTATTAAACTAAGGAGTGATTCGGTAGAAAATATATCTGACATCATTATTTTTTTAGAGTATAAAAATAGGAATAAAAACAGTGAAATGATTCACACATTTTCTAGGAATAGGAAATTACAAATCGGCAAATTTTTTGATATTTTTTTAAAGAATTTGAGTGACTTTTTTATTAACATTTGTTAGTAAAATACTCGAAATAAATTGCCCAAAAACCTAATAAAATCGCTATATTTAAGAAATATATACTTAATAAGAAGATCTCAGAATTTATGGAAGAAAATACAGCGATTGATAAGACGAATTACGGTGCCGATAACATTCAAGTATTAGAAGGATTAGAAGCAGTTAGAAAAAGACCTGCCATGTATATTGGCGATATTGGTGTAAAAGGTTTACATCATTTAGTATATGAGGTGGTTGATAATTCAATTGATGAAGCATTAGCTGGCCATTGTGATACAATTTCGGTTATTATATTAGAAAACAACTCAATTAGAGTAAAAGATAACGGACGTGGAATTCCTACAGGTATTCACCCTAAATTAGGCGTAAGTGCTTTGGAGGTTGTAATGACGGTTTTACACGCAGGTGGTAAATTTGATAAGGATACCTATAAAGTATCTGGTGGTTTACATGGAGTAGGGGTAAGTTGTGTAAACGCTTTATCTGACCCATTAATTGCAGAAGTTCACCGTGATGGTAAAATAACCATGCAGGAGTTCAGAAAAGGTATTCCTCAATATCCTGCTAAAGTAACTGGAGATACAACCGAAAGAGGGACGATAGTAACTTTTACGCCTGATTTAAGCATATTTACCACAGGAGAATACATTTATGCTACCCTAGCCAATCGTATGCGCGAATTAGCCTTCTTAAATAAAGGAATTACGATTGTATTAACAGATGACCGTCAGAAGGATGAAAATGGTGTTTCTTATGCAGAAACTTTCCATAGCGAAGGTGGTTTAAAAGAGTTCGTTCAATATATTGATGGCGGTAAAGAAAAATTAATGGATGACGTTATTCACATCGAAGGTGAGAAAAACGGAATTCCTGTTGAAGTAGCGATGTTGTACAATCACTCTTATAGCGAAAGTATACAAAGTTATGTAAACAATATTAATACACACGAAGGTGGAACTCACTTAGCTGGTTTCCGTAGAGGTTTAACTCGTACATTAAAAAGCTACGCTGAAAAGAATGGCTTGTTTAAAAATATTAAGTTCGAAATTAGTGGAGATGACTTTAGAGAAGGTTTAACAGCTGTAGTTTCAGTTAAAGTACAAGAGCCACAATTTGAAGGACAAACAAAAACTAAATTAGGAAATAGCGAAGTAACTGGAGCTGTTGATTCTGCCATCAGTGAAGCATTAAGTAATTATTTAGAAGAAAATCCGAAACAAGCGCGTTTAATCGTTGATAAAGTAGTATTAGCTGCTACGGCTCGCCACGCGGCTCGTAAGGCTCGTGAAATGGTGCAACGTAAATCAGTAATGTCTGGTTCAGGCTTACCTGGTAAATTAGCGGATTGTGCTAATAACGATCCAATGGCTTGTGAGTTATTCTTAGTAGAGGGTGATTCGGCAGGTGGAACAGCAAAACAAGGTCGTAACCGTGATTTTCAAGCTATATTACCATTAAGAGGTAAAATCTTAAATGTAGAAAAAGCATTAGAATATAAAATTTATGAAAACGAAGAGATTAAAAACATATTTACAGCTCTTGGAGTTTTCCGTGGTACGAAAGAAGATGACCGCGCATTAAATATGGATAAATTACGTTACCATAAAGTGGTGATTATGTGTGATGCCGATGTAGACGGTTCTCACATTACAACCTTAATTTTAACCTTCTTCTTCCGTCACATGAAAGAATTAGTGGAAAAAGGACATGTATATATTGCTGCTCCTCCATTATATTTGGTAAAAAAAGGAAAAGAGCAAGCATATTGCTGGAACGAAACCGACCGTGCAGAACAAGTGAAATTGTTAGGTGGTGATAAACCTGAAAGTGTTGGTATCCAACGTTATAAAGGTTTAGGAGAGATGAATGCGATTCAATTATGGGAAACAACTTTAGATCCATCAACTCGTACCTTGCGTCAAGTAACCATTGATAGTGCTGCAGAAGCTGATCGTGTATTTGCCATGTTAATGGGTGATGAAGTTCCTCCTCGTAGAGAGTTCATTGAACAAAACGCGAAGTATGCTAAGATTGATGCTTAGGTAATAAGATTTAGCTTGTCACCCTGAGCGGAGTCGAAGGGCAGGCTAAAACGAAAATACTTCACCTACGCGCAGTGTGACAAATGAAAATAAAAAAAGTAAAAACATAAAAAAACATAATTAAAATGACAAAAGTATCAGTTATCGGTGCCGGAAATGTTGGCGCAACATGTGCAGAATATATTGCACAAAGAAGAATTGCTAGTGAAGTAGTAATTTTAGACATTAAAGAAAATTTTGCAGAAGGAAAAGCATTAGATTTAACGCAAACAGCTTCTTTAAATGGGTTCAACACTCGCATTAGCGGAAGTACAAATGATTATGCTAAAACAGCTAACTCTGATGTAGTAGTTGTAACATCTGGTATTCCTCGTAAACCAGGTATGACTCGTGAAGAGTTAATTGGTATCAATGCAGGAATTGTAAAAACAGTAACTGAAAACGTTTTAAAACATTCTCCAAATGCAATTATCATCATCGTATCTAATCCAATGGATACAATGACTTACTTAGCATTAAAAGGAAGTAACTTACCTAAAAACCGTATCATTGGTATGGGTGGTGCTTTAGATAGCGCACGTTTCAACTGTTATTTATCTCAAGCATTAAATGCACCAGCAAGTGATGTACAAGGTGTTGTTATTGGTGGACATGGTGATACAACCATGATTCCTTTAACTCGTTTAGCAACTCATAACGGTGTGCCAGTTTCTCAAACATTAGATGCTGATACATTGAAAAAAATTGCTGCTGACACAATGGTTGGTGGTGCTACATTAACAGGTATGTTAGGAACGTCTGCTTGGTATGCTCCAGGTGCAGCAGTTGCAACAATTGTTGATGCTATCTTAAACGATCAGAAAAAATTAATTCCTTGCAGCGTTATGTTAGAGGGAGAATATGGTCAATCTGATATTTGCATGGGTGTTCCTGTAATTATTGGTAAAAACGGTTGGGAAAAAATCGTTGACTTTAAATTAAACGACGAAGAAAAAGCATTATTTGCTAAGAGTGCAGATGCAGTTAGAAGCATGAACTCTGTGTTATCTTCAGTTACAGCTTAATTTTAAATTATATATATTAAAGCGTGAGTTAAATAACTCGCGCTTTTTTTATGGCATTTTATTAAACAAAACCTGTATTTTAACGTTTCATTTTTCTTCAAAAAATATTCATTATGAGCGGCTTAGTTAAAACCATTTTCCTTTTAATTTTCACATAATAGTTGTACCCATTGTTACTTTCTAATTAATAATTTTCAATCTATTGCCTTTAAATCTTCCTATAACTGGCATCATCGCCAGCGCGAAGTTTAATCTAAATATTCGTATGCTTACGCAGGTTATGCTAAATACAATTAAAATATAGTCCAATTTTGTCTTATCTTTATCATTAGAAATTAATCAAACCATCAAATGAAAACATTCGTTAAGTTATTTTCTGTTTTTATTCTGCTTTCTTTATTTTGTTTAAATACAAATTGTAAAAAAACACGACCTATTTCTTATGAAGGTTATGTGTATGATTCGTTGAGTAGTAAAAACCCAAAAGGAGTTGCTGGGGTTGTTATTATATTATCAGCCTGTAACGGAAAAGAATCAGGAAGTACTTCTCAATGTTTAGGAGATTTATATAAAGTTGAAAGTGCTACCACAGATGCCGATGGACGTTTCAGTATTCAATCGACTACTAAACTTAAAAATCAATCCTTTTATGTTGGGATAGAAGGTAGTCCTTATAGCGCCGCTAATGTTGGTTATGCACTTACTAATTTGCCAACTAAGTTGTACATGCGTAATTAAATAATTTTTTCTAAATCATTTAAATAATCTTGCTGCAAATCTTCGTGTAATCCATTTATTAATGTATTTATTTTTTTGAGTTGCTGCTCGTACATATTTATTAGCAACTGGCTTTTTTGATAGGGAATACCCGATGCTTTCATTTTCTGACAAAAATAAATATGTAATTCGGCAGCGGCAGCTTTATCGCCAAGGTATTTACAGTATTTGGTAATGATGCGTAAGAGTTTGCGTAAACTCTTTTTTACGTAATATAAGTTGGCTTGTGTTTTTAATTCCGTAAAGTGTTCATCTATTTCAGCTTTCACTGCAGTTATAAATGCTGATTTATCATGCGCTTGAAATAGTAAATAATCTAAAAACTCTTTATTATCTTTTTTGTATTTAGCTAAGCTTAGGCAAAGTTCTACTAATTGCTTTTGTGGCAATTCGTGTAATTCTTTTTTTAGTTCACTAATGCTTGATACTTTCACTTAATATCGTTTATGCAAATATATTAACTAAATCGCTATCAATACGTCGTGGTCGTTTAGTTTTTGAATCTAATAAATACCAGGTAGTTTTAATTTTAGCGATGATGGTATTTGTATCAACATCATAAATATCAACATATCTGAATGATTTGGCACCATCGGGTTCTACCACCCATGTTTTTGCCAATAATTTAGTATTGATAAAAGCTTGTTTTAAATAATCAATTTCATGGCGGCTTACTACCCACATGTATTGTTCATTCATTTCTTTAGTTGCTACAGAGGTCCAATGAGCAATGGCTACTTCTTGCACCCATTTTAAATAAGAAATATTATTAACGTGGTTTTGCTCATCAATATCAATGGGAAGAATGGTAATGGGGTATTCAAATATTTTGTAGGCCATTTTAATACAAATCATAAAAAAGCCAAAACAATCGTTTTGGCTTTTTTTGGTTAATTATTTTATTTCGAGTTTAAACACTTTAGATTCATCTCTATCAGCTTTTAGTCGGTCTAAGATTAAGTTTTCTGAAATCGATTCAAAGCTTCTTGGAAAGATGCGAACTTTTTCTTCTCTGATATCAAAAACTGAACGCTTAGTCATTTTACCATCCTTGGCAATTTTCACACAAGTTAAATATCCACCTGCGCCTGATCTGTGAGCTGCAGGAGCTTCTGTTAAAGGTAAGTCAATGTTTTTAGCATTATCTAAATAAAAGAAAAAATCTTCTCCTTTAAAGGTATGGTGATGATATGAAAGATCGGCCGTTCCACTGCCAGATTGTTGTTTAGGGATTTTATTACACCATATTGTTTTACCATCTCTGTCGGCTTTTAAAACTAAAATGTCGTTGTAGTAGTAAGTATAAGTTGTAGTTGTAGTTTTTCCATTATAATGAGTGTGTTCAACAACATAATATTCTTCACCAATAATCATCACACTGCCATCCGGATAAAATGACAGTTTTCGGAAAGTAAGATTGGCCGCTTCCAAATTACCATCTTTATTTTTTTTATCCATTTTTCTTTTTGTTCTCTCACTTTCAAACGCTTTTAACGTTTCGGCAGGAAATTCGCTATACGTTGTTTTTAAATTTTTTACAGCATTATTCGCGTCATATTCTAAACGAATGATGTAAGCGCCATCAGAGCCGTTACTATTTTTTTTATCAGAATAATACCCAACAATAACAATATCATGGTTTAAGTCTTCTGATAAAATAACGGTATTCGTATATTTATTTTCTAAATTTATTTTGATAGCTTGCAACGAATTATTTTTTTGATTTACTCTAATCAACTCGTAACGCATGGCTTTTTTATTTTCTTTATCTACCTCACCATCTATCGAATTATTTATTTTCACTTCTGTTAACATGTAAATATTTCCTCTTGAATCTACTTCATAATCCAAATTATTCATATCAAATTCAGAGTACGGCATTTCTATTTCTGCAGAATATAATTTATTCATTTTGTTATCAAATAAATTAAAACCAATAATATCTTTATTTAATTTATCTCTTCTTTCAGTTGGTTTAATTCTATAAGTAACTAGCATTTTTGTGCTGTCTGTTGAGTAATTAAATCTATATTTTAAATAAGGATCTAAACGTCCAGTTTCAACTAGATTGATCTCTTTAGAATTAAATTTTAATTGTTTTTTATCAAATGGTAAAGCAAATAAACGTTCAGTTTCAGATTTTCTGTCCCAAGTAGAATAGAACCAGAAATAATCATTTTTTACACTAAAAAAACCTTCGTCTGTTGGATGTTTTTCGAATTCAGGTAATTCAGCAGTTACCGTTTTTGTTACATTTTGAAAGGTTTTATCAAATATTTGAAAAACTAAATCTTTTTCATCTTTTTGAAGATACACTTCTGCATATTCATCATTACTAAATTTATAAAATCCTTTATCTCTGTGTTTTTTTACGGTTTCAAATTCATTGCTATAACTATAAGAAATAGTTTGTGCAAAAAGTGAAGAGGAAATGGAAGCTAATAATAGCAGGGCTTTTTTCATAGGTCTTGTTTTTTTTATAAATGTATTCAATAATCTAGTTAATACAAATAAAAAAGCCTCTACTTTTAGCGGAGGCTTTCAAAATAAATTAATTATGTTATTTCTTTTTAGCAGCGGCTTTCTTTGCTGGAGCTTTTTTAGCAGCCACTTTTTTAGGGGCTGTTTTTTTACTGGCGGCTTTTTTTACTGCTGCCTTCTTGGTCGAAGTTTCTCCTGCTAGTTTTACAACTTTTGCTTTTTTGGGAGCAGCTTTCTTAGCACCTTTTTTATCAAATGCTTTTGGTACTTGCGCAATAATCATCGCTTTTACTTCATCTAAAGTTAAAGCAGCTAATTCATCAGGAGTAAATTTACCACCACCATTTTTAATCAGTTTTAATTGCAGTTTGCCAAATTTAATTTGTGGACCCCAACGTGCATTTTCAACAGAAATTTTTTCTTCAGGCCAGTTTTGAATATAACGGTTCGCTTCTTTTTCTAATTTCTTTTCAATTAATTCATTGATATCATTTTGAGATAAATTATCAAAATCATAAGCTCTTGGTACATTAATAAAAATACCATCATATTTAATAAATGGTCCAAAACGACCTTTACCTTTAGTTACACCTTTACCTTGGTAGTGAGCTACTGGAGCATCCGCTTCTTCTTTCTCTTTAATAATTTCTAGCGCTTTTTCCATATCAACCGTTAATGGGTCTATTGCACGTGGAATAGAAATAAAAGCTTCTCCTAATTTAATATATGGCCCAAATCTTCCCACAGCAACAACAACTTCCAACCCATTGTATTCTCCTAAAGTTAAAGGAAGTCTAAATAAATCTAAGGCTTCTTCTAATGTAATAGTCTCAATACTTTGTGTTCTTCTTAAGCTAGCAAATTTTGGTTTTTCTTCAGAGCCTTCAATTGTTTCACCAATTTGTGCTAAAGGACCAAAGCGCCCTACACGCACCGATACTGGTTTCCCGCTTGCAGGATCTACTCCTAATATTTTTTCGCCACTAGCACGCTCACTATTTTCTGATGTTGTTTCAACGGTTTTGTGAAAAGGTGTATAAAACGATTCCAACATTTTTTGCCAGTTCAAATTGCCATCAGCAATCTCATCGAATTCTTCTTCTACTTTAGCCGTGAAATTAAAATCTAAAATCGTAGGGAAGTATTTCAATAAGAAATCATTTACTACCATTCCAATATCCGTTGGGAATAATTTTGATTTCTCTGCACCTGTATTTTCAGTTTTTGTAACTTTAGTTAGATTTTGTTTTACTAAAGTTAATTGCACGTATTCTCTTGGTGTACCTTCTTTATCAGTCTTCTCTACGTAATTACGTTTTTGAACCGTACTAATAGTTGGAGCGTAAGTGGAAGGACGACCAATTCCTAATTCTTCTAATTTCTTAACTAAACTTGCCTCTGTATAACGTGCTGGGTGATGCGTAAATCGTTGAGTTGCTGTAATTTCTTGACTTTCTAATTTTTCGCCTACTTTCATTGGAGGTAGCATCGATGAATTTTCTTCGTCAGAATCTTCATCATCCGTTCCTTCCATATATACTTTTAAGAAACCATCAAATTTCAACACTTCACCTTGTGCTACAAATAATTCAGAAGCACCGCTCACATTTACTTTTGCTGTTGTTTTTTCTAATTCAGCATCGCTCATTTGAGAAGCAATGGTGCGTTTCCAAATTAAATCATACAAACGTTGTTCGTTGCGCTCCCCGTCAATTACCGTTCTATCAATGTATGTAGGACGGATCGCCTCATGCGCCTCTTGCGCACCTTTACTCTTGTTTTTGTATTGTTTAGGATTATAATATTTAGCCCCGTAATTTTGATTAATAGCTTTGTTAGCTTGATCCATGGCTGTTTCCGATAAATTTACGGAGTCAGTTCTCATGTAAGTAATCTTACCTGCTTCATATAAACGTTGTGCCACTTGCATGGTTTGCGCAACCGAAAAACCTAATTTACGAGCAGCTTCCTGTTGTAAGGTAGATGTTGTAAAAGGTGCAGCTGGCGAACGTTTTGCAGGTTTTGTTTCTAAACTTTCAATCGTGTAAGAAGCTAATTTGCATTTTTCTAAAAATGCTTGTGCTTCTGCTTCTGTTGTATAACGTTTATCTAATTCTGCTTTTAAAATTCCAGTTCCTACTTTAAATAAAGCAGAGACTTTATAAGCTGATGTGGATTGAAATTTTTGAATTTCACGTTCTCTTTCAACAATTAAACGAACAGCTACAGATTGTACGCGTCCAGCCGATAAACTCGGACGAACTTTGCGCCATAAAATAGGGGATAATTCAAAACCTACTAATCTATCTAATACTCTGCGCGCTTGTTGTGCATTTACTAAATTGATGTCGATTTCACGTGGATTTTCAATAGCCTTTAAAATAGCGGGCTTTGTAATTTCGTGAAAAACAATACGTTTAGTGTTTGCTTTTGTTAATCCTAATGTTTCGTATAAATGCCAGCTAATAGCTTCTCCCTCTCGATCTTCATCGGATGCCAACCAAATCATGTCGGCTCCCTTTGATAATTTTTTTAATTCAGCTATTACTTTTTCCTTATCTGGCTGTACTTCGTATGTTGGAGTAAAATTGTTTTCTATATCTACACCGAATCCCTTTTTTACTAAATCTCTAATATGTCCAAAACTAGATTTAACAGTAAAATCTTTACCTAAAAACCCTTCAATGGTTTTTGCCTTTGCAGGGGACTCGACAATAACTAAATTTTTTGCCATGTATATGTATGTATATTAAAAAGTTCGCATTTTAAAGCTAAAAATTGACAAATTTGATGGTTTTTGAGTCCGAAAAATTGAGTTCTGTTTGCCTTAAAAGTTTGCAAAGGAAAAAAATTTAATCCGAATAAACCTAATTTTTATTTTACGGGAGACACTTTTTATCCATTTAGCGGCTATTTTTTTGAACTTAAATTACTGATTTTTAGTTATTTAAAATATTTAAAAAAAATATTGATTTAGTACTGTGAAAAATGGTTAACGTGTCATTTTGTCAGAACAAAGCCTTATCTTTGCGCTTTTATTGATATACATGGAGAACAAAATAATAGACGAATCAAAACAAGGAGAAGCATTAGTTAGAGAAACCGAGAATAAAGGTGGTAAGAAAATGTTTTTAGAGAGCTACGGTTGCCAAATGAATTTTGCAGATAGCGAAATCGTTGCTTCTATTTTGATTGATAAAGGATATACGACTACAACGGATTATAAGGAAGCAGATTTAATTTTTGTAAATACCTGTGCTATTCGCGAAAATGCTGAATCAAGAGTTCGTCAGCGTTTATACGATTACAAAAAGGTAAAAAAGACCAATAAAAATTTATTAATTGGCGTATTAGGTTGCATGGCTGAACGCTTAAAACATCAATTTTTAGAGCAAGAAAAATTGGTAGATATGGTCGTTGGTCCTGATGCTTACCGCGATTTACCAAACTTAATTGCTGTAGCCGAAGGCGGACAACAAGCTATTAATGTGATTTTAAGTAAAGAAGAAACGTATGCTGATATTTCCCCCGTGCGATTAGATCATAATGGAGTAAGTGCATTTGTGAGCATTATGCGTGGCTGCGATAATATGTGCAGCTTTTGTGTGGTGCCATTTACGAGAGGAAGAGAAAGAAGTCGTGAACCAGAAACCATTGTAAAAGAATGCCAAGAAGCATTTGATAAAGGATACAGAGAAGTAACTTTATTGGGGCAAAATGTAAACTCTTATTTATGGAGTGGTGGTGGATTGAAGAAAGAAACTTTAACAGAAGAGCAAAAAGCAAACTCAACCACTTTTGCCGAGCTATTAGAAATGGTAGCATTAATAAATCCAGATTTGCGTGTGCGTTATTCAACCTCACATCCAAAAGATATGGGTGATGATGTATTACACATGATGGCGAAATATGAAAATATCTGTAAATACGTTCACTTACCAGTACAAAGTGGAAACAGCGATGTATTAGAAAAAATGAATCGTGGTTACACGCGCGAATGGTATTTAGATCGTATAGCAGCCATTCGTCGTATTATGCCAGATGCGGCTATTAGCGCGGATATCATCACTGGATTTTGTGGTGAAACAGAAGAACAACATCAAGATACGTTGGCTTTAATGGAAGAAGTGAAATACGAATTTGCTTATATGTTCTCATACAGCGAACGCCCTAAAACATTAGCAGAACGTAAATATGAAGATGATGTACCGGCTGAAGTAAAAAGCCGCCGATTAACAGAAATTGTTGACGCACAACGCAGACATAGTGAAATTAGAACGAAAGAAGGACTAGGAAAAGTATACAAAGTATTAGTAGAAAACGTTTCTAAAAAATCAGCAGACATGATGAGTGGACGAAATTCCCAAAACACGGTTTGTGTTTTCCCGAAAGGAAATTTAAAGAAAGGTGATTATGTGAATGTGTTGATTACTAGCTGTACGAGTGGAACGTTGATAGGAGAATGCGTTTGAGGGGACAGAAGGGATTAAAAGGGACAATAGGGATTGAATAGACTGTTTGACTAAAGAGACAAAAACTTTAACAATGATTAAACATAATTTTAAAAAGTTGACTGTTTGGATTGATGCAATGGATTTGTGTGATCTAGTTTATACTTACACAGAGACTCTACCCAATAAAGAAAAATATAATTTAATTAATCAACTTGAAAAATGTGCTGTGTCTATCCCTTCAAATATATCTGAAGGTTCAGGAAAAAGAACAAATATTCATTTTGCTGAATTTTTAACTACAGCGTTAACTTCTTCGTACGAAATGGAAACGCAATTGTTGATTTGCGAAAGAAGAAAGTATGGTAATGAAACTGAATTGAAAAGTATTTTAAATAAAGTAGAAGTATTACAAAAACAAATCTCGAATTTCAGAGATAAAATCATGAATGATAAATAAAACTGTCTTGACTCCCTTTAGTCAAACAGTCTTTTAAGTCAAAAACTATGACATTACAAGATATAAAACAGCGCTTCGGAATAATGGGTAACAACCCTTTATTGGAACGAGCAATTGATGTTGCAAGGCAGGTGGCTCCAACAGATCTGAACGTATTAATCAATGGGGAAAGCGGAACTGGTAAAGAAGTATTTCCTCAAATTATTCATCAAAACAGTTCTCGTAAACACGGGCAATATATTGCTGTAAACTGTGGAGCTATTCCCGAAGGAACCATTGATAGTGAATTATTTGGTCACGAAAAAGGTTCTTTTACTGGCGCACACGAAGCTCGTAAAGGTTACTTTGAAGTAGCAGATGGTGGAACTATTTTTTTAGATGAAGTAGGGGAGTTGCCATTAACCACTCAAGCGCGTTTGTTGCGTGTTTTAGAAACAGGAGAATATATTAGAGTAGGTAGTAGTAAAGTGCAAAAGACTAACGTACGTGTAGTTGCTGCCACCAATATTAATTTTAATGTTGCTATTGAAAAAGGTAAATTCAGAGAAGATTTATATTACCGTTTAAATACTGTTCCTATTAATTTACCGCCATTACGTGAGCGAAAAGACGATATTTATTTATTGTTCAGAAAGTTTGCAAGTGACTTTGCTACTAAATATAGAATGCCTGCAGTGAAGTTAACTCCTGATGCTGAACATGCTTTAGTGAATTATTATTGGCCAGGAAATATCCGTCAGTTAAAAAATATTACAGAACAAATTTCTATCATTGAAAAAGAAAGAGAAATTAATTTAGAAGGAATCTTGCAATATCTTCCAAATTATAATACAAATAGACTACCTGCAGTTTCAAGTAATAACTTCGTTAATTCTTCTAGTTCGTCGGATATGAATGAACGTGATTTATTGTACAAAGTATTGTTTGACATGAAAAAAGATTTGAACGATTTAAAAAAAGTAGTTCATGATATTGTTCAGGTTGGAGGAAGTGCTTTAGGTTCATTGCCAACAGATGATTTACAAACAACTGATAGATTATATAACAACGAAGGAAATTTTCCAGTTGTATCAAATGAAATGAAAATTCATAATCCCATCATTGTAAAAGATACCAACGGATTTAATCAGCCTATTGTTGTGGAGGAATCTTTATCACTCCAAGACAAAGAAATTGATATGATTAAGAAAGCTCTTAAGAAACACAAAGGTAAACGTAAATATGCCTCTCAAGAATTAGGAATTAGTGAGCGTACCTTGTATAGAAAAATCAATGAGTATAATATTGAAGAGTAAAATGAAAAATATTGCGATTGTTTTTTCGATGTTGATTTCTTTGGCTTTAAAAGCTCAAGTTATTCCTACCTACGAGACTTTTAGTTTAAAAAATGGACTAAAAGTGTATTTGTTGCAGTACGGTAATATTCCAGCTATCAATGTGAAACTGGTTCTAAACTCAGGCAAAGTAAACGAAACTCCTGGTCAACAAAATTACAGTGATATTGTTTCTAATGCTATTTTGATGGGTAATGCAAAATATGATGCAGAATCTCAATCAAACAAAGCATTTGCATTAGGCACTGTCCTTTCAGCATCTTCATCAAATGATAATACAACAGTGGAGATGAATATTTTGACCAAAGATTTAGATGCTGGGATGGATTTAATGTCCGCAGCTGTTTTAACTCCTACATTTCCAAAAGATAAAATTGATTTACTGATTTCTAGAAATATTGATTTTAATAGCCCTACTAAAATGGATATTGCTGAATTATCTTCGGTATTTAGTAACTATTCTATTTTTGGATTATCAAATCCATTAGGAAGATATTTTTATAAAACACAAATTCAAAAAATTACTCCAGTTATTATTAAAGAATATTATGATTTTAACTTTACCCCAAAAAATGCTAACTTAATTATTTGTGGAAGTTTTGATTTAGCTGCCATTAAACCAATTATCGAAAAATATTATGGTTCGTGGAAATCAGAATTTGGCGCTGCTAATGGCGTGAATTTAGAATCACCTTCAATTAAAAAACGCGAGATAGGTTTTGTAAACAGAACAGGTTCTACACAATGCGCTTTGCAATGGAATAAAGTAGCTCCTGCGGTTACAGATAAAGATCAATTAGCATTTTCTTTAGCTAATAGTATTTTTAACGAAGTGTTATTTAAAGAAATTCGTGAAAAAGGAGGAAAGACATATGGTATTAGTAGTTCACAAAGAAGTAGCAAGTACTCTAACTTATTTTCAATTGCCTGTTCGGTAAGAAGTAATGAATTATTGAATACGATTGAGTTGTTTGATAAAACTATAGCAAATTTCAATACCACCTTAATTGACGAAGCAAAATTTAAAGAAACGGTTTATAAAAGAATTATTGCCATTAAAAAAATGGAGAGCCCAGAGGAAGTTTCCAATTTTTATAATCCCTTAATTTATAATTTTGATAAACGAAAAAACATGATCAACGATTTAAACACTCTAACTGTAGATGAAATTAATAAAGTGATTAAAAAATACTTTACACCAAACATATATAAGTTAGTAATATCAGGAGATGAATCAAAAGTTGCTGATCAACTAACAAAAATTAACAGTTTACAGAAGTTTACGGCTTCTGATATTGAAAAAGATAATTGATATTTACTAATCTAAAAAAACAAACATTTATCCTATGAAAATTCTAAAACTATCCTCTTTAGTAGCAGCTGTTCTTATTACAGCAGCCTGCCACACGACTAAAAAAACTGAAACATCTGCGCCGACAGCACTTCCATCTCCTTCAGAACCAATCTATATCGCACCAGTAAGCGAGGCTGTTAAATCTAAAAACGGAGTTTTTGTACCTGGGGAAGAACAAGTAACAGCAGTTCAAATGAAACATCCTGGAGCAACTTTAGCTAACTTAACAGATGGGTACAAACTTTATACTGGCAGCTGCACTAACTGCCATGGAACTAAAAGTATTTATAGAATAGCAGAAGCTAAATGGCCAAATATTATTGATGATATGGGAGAAAAAGCAAAATTATCTGCTACTCAAAAAGAGGCTTTAACGAAATACATTTTTGCAATAAAAGCAACACAACCTGCTCCAGCAAAATAATGATTTGATGAACGAAGCATTACTGCATAACATTTGGAAATATAAGTTATTAGGGCAAACTCAATTTATAGGCTCTAAGCATGATCATATTGAAGTTGTTTCAATAGGTGAGCATAATCAGGACTCCGGTCCTGATTTTTTTAATTCAAAAATTAAGATTAATGATATTTTATTAGCAGGTAATGTTGAAATTCATATCAAAACATCCGATTGGCTAAAACATAATCATCAACAGAATAAAGCGTACGATAACATTGTATTGCATGTGGTGTATGAACATGATGTAGAGTTACCACAAAATGAACAGTTTAATGTGTCGGTGTTAGAATTAAAAGAATACATTAAACCTTCTTTGTTAGAACAATACAATCAATTACAACTTTCTAAACAATCTATTGCCTGCGGTAAATCAATTACTACTATTTCTGATATCGTTTGGAAATCATGGTTAGATAGATTAGCAATTGAACGTATAGAGCAAAAAACTGCTTACATAGAACATTTATTTGAATATGGTAAACACAATCATGAAGATGCATTATATGTTTTGCTTTGTAGAAACTTTGGTTTTAAAATAAACAATGATGCTTTTGAACTATTGGGAAAAACGTTGCCTTATTCCATACTAAAAAAGTACGCGGATAATTCAATTCAAGTTGAAGCCTTGTTATTTGGTGTTGCTGGTTTTTTAGACGAGTTGTTTGAAGATAAATACGCTAAACAATTGCAAAATGAATTTGAGTTTTTAAGACATAAACATCAACTATTACCAATTAAAAAAGAAAGCTGGAAGTTTTCTAAAACACGTCCCATTAATTTTCCTACGATTCGAATTTCGCAATTAGCAAATTGTATTGTTAATCAAAAATCATTATATCATTTGATCGAAGAAAAACCAAATTTAAAATCTATTAAGTTGTTTTTTGAAATAGAACCAAATGACTATTGGAGAACACATTTTAAATTTGATGTTTTATCTGAAGAAAGTTCTAAATCATTAGGTGAAACTGCTTTTCATTCGATAGTTATTAATACTATTGTTCCTTACTTGTTTTTTATGTCAAAACATAGCCTAAATGACAATTATGTAGAGTACGCGTTAGACTTACTTTCTCAATTACCTGCAGAAATAAATACGAAGACAAAGGAGTTTTTGAAATTAGGTGTTAAAACAGAGAGTGCTTTAGAAAGTCAGGCTCAAATCCAACTGTTTGATACACTTTGCACAAAAAAATTATGTCTTCAATGTAATGTAGCAGAATTTTTGTTGAAAAACTCTCGATAACGCGAAAATTTGCTTCCTTAATTTTATACCTTTGTAATAAATGATAGATAAAATAAGATATTGGTTTGAACAACACGCTTTTGGTGTTTGTGAATGGTGGGGCAAAAAACTTGGTATTAGAACCACTCATATCCGTATTTACTTTATTTATTTATCATTTTTCACTTTTGGTTCTCCTATAATTATTTATTTTATTATGGCTTTTATTTTAGAACATAAAGAAAGTTTTAAGCCAAATACATATCGCCGTCGCAAAAGCATCTGGGATTTGTAATAATTTATTTATCAATTTTATTCGATTAAAATTCAAGTTTTTTTATTAATTTGGCAAGGTTATGAATAACATTTTCAAGTCTTATTATCGTTTCTATGCTCCATTATTGATAATGTTATCAGTATGGTTATTAGGAACTATTGGTTATGTTTTAATAGATAATTATTCGTGGTTTGATGCGTTTTATATGACTATCATTACTGTTGCAACTGTTGGTTATGGCGAAGTTGCTCCGTTAAGCCATATCGGTAAATTATTCACAGCATTTCTTATTATCACAAGTTTTGGTACATTTGCCTATGCCGTTTCATCCATTACTAAATTTGTAATTGACGGCGAGTTTAACGAGTTTTTTAAAAATAGAAAATTGAACGCAACAATTGATAAAATATCTGATCATGTTATTATTTGTGGCTATGGTCGTAACGGACGACAAGCTGCTCAAGTATTAAAAAAACACAACAAACGTTTTGTAGTGATTGAAAACAGTGCAACTCTTACTTCAACGTTAAATCATAAATTTAGTGAGTTGGTTATTACCGGAGATAGCACGCAAGATGAAGTATTATTAAAAGCTGGTATATTAAAGGCAAAGGCACTAATTACAACTTTACCAGTAGATGCTGATAATTTATTTATTGTATTAACAGCAAGAAATCTTAATAAAAATTTAACCATTATTTCTCGGGCAAGCGAAGATAATTCAGATAAAAAATTAAAAATAGCAGGTGCTAATAATGTTATTATGCCTGATAAAGTTGGCGGTGCTCACATGGCTTCCTTGGTTATGAAACCCGACGTGATGGAATTTATTGACCATATTACAGCCGAAGCTGGAGATAATATCAGTTTAGAGGAAATATCTTTTGACCGAATTCCTGATGAATTAAAAAACAAAACTTTAAAAGATTTAGAAATTAGAAACCGTTCAGGTGCGAATATTATAGGCTATAAAACTGTTCAAGGGCAATATATAATAAATCCAAGTGCTGATACTCTAATTATTGCTGATTCAAAATTATTTGTTTTAGGCACTCAAGAGCAAATTTCTGCTTTAAAACAAATTTTGAGTTAGGTAAAATTTGTTATGTTTTAGACTCGATTTATCGATAAAATGCTATTTTTTAACAATTAAATAATCAATTTAGCTGTTAAATCTATTGATTTTCCTTATTTTTTTTATAAATTTGATAATTAGTATTTTTTCGAAAAGAAAATGATAAAAAACACTATTTAATTTATTTTTTGATTCAAAATTTAATTGGTTTTAATCAAGAAAGAAATTATAAGATAAAACATAATGAAAAAACTTTTATTCGTACTTTTTAATTGACATCCAAGTGCAATTGTTTTATTAAAAAAACGAAAAAGATTAGATAGAATTAACAGAAAAAAATTATATAATGATAAATAAAATGTTCAAAGAAAAATTGTTCATATTAATTCTTTTTATGGGATTAGTTTCTTTTCAGTTTAAACTTTCTTCTCAAACCATCCAAACATTTGCTACAGCAGGAGTAACAAGTTGGACTTGCCCGGTTGGTGTAACCTCTGTTACAGTTGAATGTTGGGGAGCTGGCGGCGGCGGCGGCGGCGGTGGGGCTGTTTTTAATGCTGCCGGCGGTGGCGGTGGCGGTGGGGCTTATGCTAGTTCTGTCATTACTGTAGCTTCAGGAAATATTTATACAATAACTGTTGGTGCAGGTGGTGCAGGTGGTGGAAGTTTTGGCACAACAGGTGGAAATGGAAGTAATTCAAGTTTTAATTCAACTATTGTTATGGCCGCTGGAGGTAATGGCGGTATTGGCTCTGGAGGTGGAGCAACTGGTGGTATCGGAGGTGCAGCAACTTCCTGCACAGGAACCGTTAAGTATTCGGGCGGAAATGGTGGAAGTGGAACTACATCAGGCGGAGGCGGTGGTGGTAGTAGTGCGGGTTCATCAATTAATGGAAATAATGCAATTCAATATATAGGTGGAGTTGCGCCAGCAGGCGGTGCTGCAGGAACTTCCGCAAGCACTTTGGCAGCAGGGGCTGTTGGAAATGTTGGTTTAAGTGGCGGTGGTGGTGCTTCTGGTGGCAGAAGAGGTTCAAGTGCTACTGACAATGCGGGCGGAGCGGGCGGAGCGGGAAAAGTTGTTTTAAGTTATTGCACTGCAATGTCTATAACATCAACCCAAACTAATGTAAGTTGTACAGGTGGCAATGATGGAATAATTGATTTAACTGTCACAGGAGGAATTCAAAATAACAACAATATAATACTTGATGTTCAAACCGTTGATGATATTTGTTCTACTGGCGATATTGACTCTTGGCAATCTTTTACTCCAACTTTTACTGCCAGGTTAGCGGCTTTTGAAGTTAAATTAGACGGACCTGATAATGGCAATTGGTACCTTTACAAAGGCACTGGAGTTGGTGGGGTATTATTAGCTTCTGGAACTTATACAGCAACAGCAGCAGCAGGTTATAAATACATATCAATACCATCATTACCGCAATTAACTGCTGGCCAGATTTGCACGTTCAGATTAACAAATTTTTCAGCAGATTGGCTTGTAACGTGCTCGCCTAATAATTATAGTGGTGGGCAAGACAATAATAATAACGCAGATGATAGAGTTTTTAAAACACATATGATTTTAAATCCATATAGCTATCTATGGTCAAATGGAGCTGTAACGGAAGATATTAGCAATTTAGTAGCAGGAGCATATACAGTTACCGTTACTGATGCTGTGGGATGCAGTGCTGTTGACACACAAACGATTACCAGTCTTGGTCCTTTAGTTATAACAGCTTCAGCATCACTCACTACTATTTGTGCTGGCTCTACAAGTACCTTAACTGCCTTTGGTCCACTTACTTTAGACCAATATTCCATTACTGGAGGTCTTACTACATTTTGGACTAGTTTAGCGGAACAGCAAACTTTCATTCCATCAGTTAGTGGATTGCTTAGAAAAGTAAGAATTCAAACTGCAACATTTGCAAGTTCAGCGAATGTTACTATAAGTATTAAATCTGGTACCCCATCAGGCGGCACACTTTTAACAACTTTGACTTATTTTAAACCACCAAATACAAATTCATGGGATGATATTATTCTGCCTGGTTCAGGCGTTAATCTTATTTCAGGAAATACTTATTATATTGAATTATCAGCAGGTAGCGGTGTAGATTGGATATATAATTCGAGTGATGTCTATCCAAATGGTAACGCTTTTAGAGGAGGAACTTCATTTGTTTATGATTTAAATTTTGAAACCTACATGGATTTGAATACGTATGTTTGGAATCCTGGAGCATTAAGTAATCCTGTAATCGCAGTAAATCCAACGATTACAACCAATCATACAGTTACAGTATCTAATACATTGGGTTGCTCAAATTCTCAAATGGTAACTGTAAATGTTGATCCAGTTAGTATTGGTGGATCTGCATCTGTTAATCAATCAATTTGCATTGGTCAAGTTCCTTCGCCTATAACACTAACAGGTTTTACGGGGGCAATACAATGGCAATCATCTCTAAATAATAGCACGTGGACAACTATTTCTGGTGCTACGTCAAGTGTTTTATCAAGTGCACAAATTGGTTCATTAATAGCCACAACTTACTACAGAGCAATGGTCACTAGCGGTTTATGTACTTCTGTAACGTCAAATGTAATTTTAATTGCTGTATTTGCATATCCAACAGTGAGTGTTAATAGTGCAACAATTTGTTCAGGAAGTTCAACTGTATTAACAGCAAGTGGCGCCGCAAACTACTCTTGGAGCACAGGAGCCACAACATCCACTATATCGGTTTCACCAGCTTCTACTGCAATATATACTGTAACAGGTACAACAAGTGGTTGTGCAACAACTATTTCACAAACAATAACGGTGAATGCTACACCAACAATTAGCGTTAATAGTGCAACTATTTGTGCAGGTGCAACAGTTCCATTAACTGCAAATGGAGCAGCAGCTTATTCATGGGCACCTGGTTCGAGTTTAAGCGCAACAACGGGATTATCCGTTACATCAAGCCCAAGCATCACAACGATTTATACAATAACTGGTACAACTAATGGTTGTTCTGCAATAAACACATCCACTGTAACGGTAAATAATAATCCAACCGTAACAGCAACATCATCTCCAACAGCAATCTGTGTTGGTTCTTCAGCAAATTTAACCGCTAGTGGTGCATCAACTTATACTTGGAATCCTGGTACATTAACAGGCACATTGGTAAGTATGAATCCAACTGTCACCACTATTTATACAGTAACAGGCACCAGTGCAGCGGGCTGTGTTAGCACAAAAACACTGAGTTTAATTGTAAATAATAATCCAACATTAACAGCAATCCCATCTCCAACAGCTATCTGTGTTGGTTCTTCAGCAAATTTAACCGCTAGTGG
>CAITNS010000046.1 GCA_903893815.1 uncultured Bacteroidota bacterium | reverse complement strand
TATATATTTGTTTTGAAATTCCTTTTATATTATTTTTATAAAATGCTAATTGTTCTGGGCTTAAAACTTCTGCTGGTGTTGGTTGAATTTGCGTAGTATTCCAATAAGTTGGTGTTATTACAGCAAATTTCGGCAAATCAATTACAGATTTTAATACAGATTTATTTAAAGTATTATCATTTTTAAGATCTGGCTGAGTGTTCTTATATAATTTATATAAAAGAAAAATAATTGTCCCGTAAATTAAGTATTCGCTTGTTTTCATATTATAATTTAGTTATATCGTTATCATTAATCCATCCAGTTTTTAAAACATTATTAGCCATAAAACTTACTTTAGTATATGGTAAATTTGGATCTTGTTCTAAAATTTTTAATTCAATTGGTTTTCTAAAGGTGTAAATAGGTGTTATTAAATCATATTTATAAACAGTACTTCCATTTTTAGAATATGGAATTATTTCAGTATTATCAACCCTTACACTACTTTTTTTCTTACTTAATATTTTTGCGACTGCATAGCCACCTATTAACAAAAATAAAATTGTTAAATAACCTTTTTTACTATCTTTTTTTTTCGCCATTATGCACCATTATTTAAAATACCGCCATCAGGTATTTGATTTAAAATTAATTGATCAACTATCACTCCAGGATCGAATCCCCTTTCCTGCCATTGTTGAAAAGTAATACCGTATTTTTTACCATCCTGGATAAGATATTGAGTATCAAAGCCCTGAGCCCTCATCCCTTCATAAATTCCATTAGGATAACTAAATTTTTCAGCCAATTGATCCATAGGATGCAAATTAATATCTCCACTAGGTAAAATTGGCCCACCTGGTAATATTGGCTCTACTGGTAAATCTTTTACTTTTTTAGCTTTTGCACTTTTAAAATAAAATATTGCTGCAATTACTACGGCCCCAATAATTAGTAAATTTTTATTTTTCATATGTTATAATCTAAATGTTAAACCTCCTCTTTTATAGTTATCGTTTATTAATTCAATACTTTTTCTAGGTAAATTTGCATTAACAAATGGAATTAATGCTAAACCTTCGCCATAACTAAATCCCCAAAATTTTTCTGGTCTTTTACCAAAAGTTTGTACCAGATAAATAGCATCAGCATCATTTTTTAATCTTGCCAAATTATAAATAGCATTATCTTTATCAAATTTATTATCAAGATAATTATATAAACTATTATATATTGAATCTGCAATTTCGTCCCATTCAGCCTTAGTTTTTGTTAATTTTAAACCTTTATTTAAGACACTTTTTTCAGCTTCTAAAACATTTGTTTGGTCTGATTTTTCTTTTGCTATTTCTTCATTAGTTTTTAAAATTCCAATTTTTTGTAAAATTGGTTTGATAACTAAAAAATAAGTACCAACTGCAATTCCAGCAGTAATTAAATATTTTTTATTGTCTTCTGATATTTTCATATAAAATTATTTCATAAATCCCAAAAGCATCTTATAAGTGCTATCGTCAATATTAGCCAAATAAAGCAAATGAGTACCGTATTGTTCATCTTTTGTACTTAATATATCTAAAGCCTTTAAAGCCTTCTCCCTTTCGTTATCTGGTATTCCAGCCAAAGCAGTTACAGTTGCACCAGATTGTCCAGGTGCCGCGAATTTGTTAATTATTAATCCCAATGCCCCAATAGCTAATTGCTGAAACTGTTCATTTTCAAGTATAGCGCCAAATCCTTTTGGCTTTTGTTCTTCCATATCTTCACTAAATTCATCTGCACTTAATTTAGAAATAATTAAATTTTGACCTTCAATCATTTTTTCCATTAATCTATTAAAATTATCATTAGGCTGTTGTTGCATTCCAGCCATCATAGGCAAATATCTTTCAGCTTTATTTAATTGAAAAACTATTTGTGTCAAACTTTCTAAATCTTTACCTCTTCCAGCTTTCTTTTTTTCTATTAACTGTAAGATGTAAGGATTTGTATTATCGACATTTTGTTGTATCGCTCTTAATGCTTCTGATAATTTTTGAATCCCAATTTCTTTTTCATCTTCGTCAAAATAAAAACGGCAATATTCAGCCTTTGGACTTGTTCCAGCGTATATTTTATAATTCGTCGCAGGGCTATTTTCGTAATAGTCAATAACATCTTCCAATCGATGTAATTCGGGCTTAAATACTGCCATTTTTAAATCTTTTAAAGTTTATAATATACCCCAAATGCATAAACAACATTAGTTGTTCCTGCGGCACTTGAAAGCGAAATAAAGGACTTTGTCCAACTGATCACCATATTGTCAATATCTGGTAAACCGTTTGTGTATGGATTTGGTGTTGCTGAACTTATAATATTATTAAATGCTAGTAAAGGAGCATTGTAAATCAATTGCAAATCTCCGCTATACAAAGTAAGAAAGCTCTTTTTTAAATCTGCTTCTGTTACCATTGTACTTCCACTATTTGGCGATGCACTTAAAACACCAGGAGTGTATACCTGTATATTTTGTATCATAGCATTTGCCAAATTTGGTAAGTTTGGAAAATAAAAACGTGTGTTAGTACTTCCGTTTGGAATTGCAACTTCTACCGCTTCGAATCTTTTTAATATTGGCATTGTTGTAATTTTTAATTGTTATAAAAAGCCAGGCGTTTGCACCCACCTGGCAAGGTGGCGATTGGGATCGTCTTTTTATTTTACACTTGTAACGTTTTGGCAAAGAATAGTTCTAAAAATTGCAACTATACGGCTATCAGCTTTTACGCTTGAGATAGCAGCAGGGAGAACAATATTTGCTACGATATTAGCACCACCATTCAATAAAACGTTTGGTTCTATTGGATAAAATCCGTTATCGCTACCATCCCACTGATCTACTGGAAATACAGTTTGCGCCGTAATTCCAACTCCGCCTTGAGTCTGAGGTACATAATAACTTCTTAAAATATCGTAAGCAGGTACAATATTTTGATTATTCACTTGCATTGTAAAAAAACCGTTATACAACGTTAAAGCTGCGTCAGCTTGTGCAGCACTGAACTGATTTGTTCCAGTAGATGGATATGACAATACTTGAAAAGCTGCGTCAGTTGAACTAGACGGTGCAGCTAAACCAATAAATAAACTACTAACAACGTGAACGTCTTGAAGTTGTACTCTGCGTTCTGTATTAAAAGCAGCTCCGTTTGCAGTATCTGTAATAACAATCGGCAAACGATAATTTGTTACACTTGACGAAATTGCAACTTCAGATCTAACATAAGATTGCGTTAATACTGCTTGACTTACGTCATATCCTTGAGATTGTACGAATGACTTTGCATTTTCAAATGTAAGTCTTGCGCCTATTTGATTAATCATTTTTTTTAAATTTTAATGTTTGTTAAATTGTGTTAAATTTTTAATTTATTACTATCCGCATAAAACTGCTGCACTACGTGTATCCATTCCGGCAATAACACCTCTTGTATTTTGAGATGACGGTGCTAAAGACATATAACGTTTCGCAATAGCTGGAAGTCCACTTAATACTCCAGTTGATTGAACTAAACCTAAACCACCAACAGCAATCATACCGTTACCTAATGCAGTTCCCATTGGTGTTTTAATAAATTTAGGTAAGAATAAACCTACTGCAATTGGTGCTGCTGAAGCTACATAACCTTTGTATGATTTGTCTAACGAAGTACCGTTAATAGTATTACTTACAAATCTTGCTGCTACACCTCCAACGATCGTGAATAGTGCATTTGATAAACCTCCTTTAATACCAGCTGCGCCCATTCTTCTTGAACGTCTGCGGCTTGTATGTTTTTTAGCGTGGTGTTTTTTTCTACGTGCCATTTTTTATTTTTTTTAAATTATTAATAAAGGTGAAAAAGGTTATTATAATAGTTTTTTTAATTCTGCTTTATGTTTTTTTAATTCACTTATATATTTTTTAATAGAATCTACATTTTTTGAAAATTCAATAAATTCAGCTTTATGTCCTTTTCTTTTTGCCGCTGTTTTATAAGCTAAAAAATTATCTAATAAATCATAATGAAATCTTATTTCATTTTCAGCTTTTTTGAATTTTTCTAAAATAGCATTATTAACAGATCCCATTTTTTTACGTCCTGCCATATGTTTATGCTGTGCTTCATCCAATTTATCTAATTGATTATATAAATTTTTAGATGTTCCTTTTGCTGAATGTATTTTTTTTAAAATTACTTTTTCAGTTGGTTTTTTAAAAGCTACTTTTTTAATTGCTTTTTTTGCGACTTTTTTTACAGCTTTCTTTTTTCTAAAAATTTTTTTCTTTACTGTTTTAACTTTTTTAGTAACTATTGCAGAAGCTTGTTTAACATAATCAGTCCATTTAGAAAATCTTTTTGGAAATTTCTTTTTTAATGATTTTGCTTCTTTTATTATTTTTTGTAAAATTGTCATATTATTTTTTCTTTTTAAATATTAAAAAAGCAATTACACCAGCAACGGCAATACCACCCAAAATTAAAGGCATTGAACTACCGCTACCTGTTTGTTGCGGATTTCCATTTGGTAAATTTGTTGAAGTGCCACTTGTTTGATATGTATTTCCACTTCCAAAGAGGTCTGTTAAAAAATTTGACTTTCCTGTATTAACATTACTAGCATTTCCGCCTCCTGTAAAAAAAACAGAATATTTTTTATCTAAATGTCCTTGCTTTATAGCTTCATTTATTAAATTTCCTAAATCTGCATTTTTAGTTTGTTGATAAATTAATGGCAACCATTCAAAACGATTTAAAGACATAAAAGGCTCAGGAACTTCCTTAGAAACTCCTTGATTTGTTCCTTTTTTACTCCAAGGCTTTTTAGTAACATCAAATCCATATTGCTGATACCAAGTAAAATAAATACCCATTGCTTTGTCCCAATCTTTGTCAATTACAGCGTGATCAAGTAAATAACTATCTGAATGCCCTGCAAAAAGGCCACTTACTAATCCTATTAAAGCCGATATACTTTGCCCACCTGGAACAGCACTTGCTCCAGTTTGTACAAAATCCAAAACGCCATTCATTTGTGGTTGACGTTGTTCATTTATTCCACTTAATGCCATTAATGCCATATTTTGAAGTTTTTTATCTTTGTAATAATTTGGTTGTTTTTTTTCATTAAAATAATCTAGTACGGCGTCACACCATATTTCATTTTCAGATCCTGGATTAATTACGACAAAAACATGTTCAGGTATATTACTTCCATCGTAACTAGCAAATCTATATGATAAATCAAATTTTTCTCCTGTATTTCTTCTGTAAGCGTCCATTATTCCTGCAAAAAATAAACTAAAATTTTTGCAATCAGAACCTGTTGTTTTTCCAGTAGCTAAAATTGCAGCTGGTGTTTTAACTGTTTGTAAATTATCCGGTTCAATTACGTATTTAACATTAAGTTTTAAATAATTAAAAACTTTTTTTGCAGTATCGTAACAATTTCCTGCATCAAAAAAATAAAACAATTTATCATATTCTTTAAGACTCTTATTATGTTGTTTTAAAATAGCATTAATAATATCGTTAGTCGATTGATCATAACTAATTATTTTTTGGTTATTTTTAAAACTATCTAATTGAGCCAATAAATTCATTAAGGTAATTGAATTTGATAATTAATAGGTAAATAAATAAAATCAACAATTAAATTACCTTTTAATTCAATAATTTGATTTTTAAATTTATTTTGAATTAAAACAATAGCTGCGTCTTGTAAATTTAAATTTACATTAAAATTTATAATCGTTTTTTGCTTTGCTAAAATTTTTTGATTAATATCTTGATAAATTGTACCAACAATTTTATTTTGCAATAAAATTTCGGCCGATATTTTTTGTAAGTCTGCTGTAGTATCGGTAGGGTTTTCAACTTCTAATTGAACATTAATTATTGGTTGTAAAAAAGTTCCACCGTTAAAACCAATATTTTTTAATGTAGTATTAATTTTTTTTGCCAAAATATATTTTTTGTACCCAATCCATCCGAGGATTGCTAAACCAACAAAAATTAAATTTTTTGACATTTTAAAAAAATTAAAAATTGAAAAATTGAAAAAGGTTTTACAAAATTACAAAAAGTTTTGAATAAAAAAAATTATTTTTCGAACAACGGGAATGTTTAGAACGGGAGAAATGTAACACCCCCCCCCTATAGGGGGGGGGGTGTTCCTCCGTTCTGAACCCCGTTAAATGCAAAAAACTATCGTTAAAAACGAAAGCAAATGACATAAAAACACCCTAAAAAATTAGGGTGAAATTAATAAAATGATATATATGTTTATTTTAATCTTTTTGACCTTTTAAAAAGATTTTATGCGAAAAGTTTTTAGTAACTTTATCGTAAAAATTCATCTCTACTGCATTTTTCGTCAAAGCAAATCTAGTAAAACGTTCTATCGTTCGCGGATCGTTTTTAATGTTTCTATATTTGAAAGGTTTTTTTTCTGAATTAAAAAAAATTATTGTAAAATATTTCCCTGGTAACATATTTTTTGTATTTTTGCATTGAAAAAGGTTAAAATTCATAAAAATATCCAGTCATTAAAACAATAGGGCTGGATATTTTATGTATTATTTTTTTTGTAAATTTTTTGCGATACTTTCTAGTATTGTTAACATTCTCATTTTTATTCTTTCTTTTTTTTCCGCTCTAGTTTCTTTTTTAATTTTTTTGCGCCCAAAGATAATTTGATTAAATAAAACATTACTATCAATTTTTTTTTTTCAAAATTTGTCATATTTTTTTTATTTTATAGTTTAAAATTTTAGGTACGGTGTTGTCCCATTTAACGATATGATGAAGTCTTTTATTAATAGTATTCATCATATAGATTTTAACACCGCTAGGGTGCATTAAAACGCTATGAAATGATTTAACATAAGTTCCATATAAATTATATTCATCTGTCATTCCACCTTTATTTGTTTGTGTTTGACGTTGCGTTAATTGAATATTTGTAAAAGTAAAAAATAAATCTCCGCGAAATCCTAGAGTGACATAAGTATTTACATCTTCGTTAATACTTCCTATAAATTGAAATGGCCTTAAAGTGCTACAAAAAAAACTGTTCATAGCTTTTCTTTTTAATTTAATCCCTATAAAACCACCTATATGATCACCGCCTTGTGAAAAACAAATTGTTTTAATATTTGTATTTTTATAAAATTCAAACATAGAATTAAAAACAGAATCTATATTTTTAATTGTTTTTGCTCCTGTATCATATCGATAACAAAAAGATGTATAATCGTCATCAAATTGAATAAAATAAGTTATTCCTAAATTTTTTGCGATATCAAAACAAGCGTTTCTAGCGTGTATTATTACTTTCCTATTATCAAAATTATTACCTTCGTCAACCTTGTCTGCCATTTCTTTTTTATTAAAAATTTTAACAAATTCTTCGCCATAATTTTTAATATATTTATCAACTGTTTTATCTTCGTTATCTACGATATAAAAAATTTTACCTGTATATCCATTCCTTCTAATTGTTTTATCTGTTAAAACGGTATCAGGACGTCCGTGTGTTAGTATAAACACTGCGTAATCGTTATTCATAATCTTCTAAATATTGTTTTTTAATATCTTCGCAAAGTTTTACATAGCCTAATTGAATCGCTTTTTCAAAATCAATTATAACAAGGCCAGAATCTTCCATAAGTTCTTGCATTTCTTTACTTGAATGTGAGTAATAATCTGCTATTTTTTCGTAATTAAAAATGTTATGTCTTCTTGCTGCGTCAATTAAAAACATTTTTTCTTCTATAGAAATTTTTGCTGCATCAATTTTTCTTAATAATCGATGCGTTTTGCTTTTATTACAAAGTTCTAAAATATGCGGCTTTAAATTTTTAGGCTCATAAATTGGGCTTTCAATTTTAGATGTGTATTTTTGATTTTCATAATCAGGGGCAAATTCTTTGCCAAATAGATTTGTTTGTTTCATTTTTTTTAAATTTAAAATTGTTGACGATAATCAAAATATTCGTTTTGCAAATTTTTACTTATAAAATTTTTATCTTTAAAAAATTTTAAATAGCTTTTTGAAAAATTAACACCACGTTTTTCAATCTTTGAAATTTCACTTATTAAAGTTTCATATTTAATATATTTTTGATTTTGAAAAATAGAATTTAAAACATTATTATGTTCTTGTTCTGTATAATTCGTAAAATGCCTTATTTTAGGCACTTCTGCAGCTACTGAATTAATTTGAATGAATTTATTATCTTCGATTGAATATTCAATTTCAATAGGCTTAAAACCTCCAGCAGATCTTAAAAACTTAGGCTCTAAAACAAAAGTGCCATTTTCTTCTTTTTTAACGGATAAAGTACTTTGAGCCCATCTATCGGTATTTGACCCAAGGTGACCTAATGTTTTGCCTTCATTTTTACCAGTATGAAGTATCCCAATCAATAAAAGATTATTAACTGTTGTTATTTCTTTTATCCAATTAACAACTTTTCGACATTCTACTTCGTCGTTATAATTCATAACAATATCTAACAATCCATCAAGTATAACAATACTACATTCTGGTGTATTTTCTAAATATGCTTTAATCATTAATTTAATAGTTTCAGGACTTTCTTTGCGAAGGCAAAAACTATCAAAAAATGTAGGCAATTCATCAAAATTACCTACATTTTTAATTCGAGCCATATGTTTATAAAAATCAAATTCACTACTTTCGGTGTCGATATATAATATTTTATTTCTTCCTGGTAATGTTTGTAATTTCATACCAAAAATATCATAAGTATTAAATGCACTTGCAACGATTGAAGTTGTGAATGTACTTTTACCAGATTTTGGCAAACCACTTATAATACAATAATTTTGAATCGATCCTATATTTTGCCCTTGAATAGTAAACAAAATTTGTTCTTGTGGAGGATCATATCCGCGTTTATAAGCGTTTTTAAATAACTCAATATAAATTAAGTTTTCTGCCATTAAAAATTAATTATGCTATCTGCTAATAAAGCAAGAATGATTAATATAATTACTAAAATGAAATCTCTTTTCATAAATTTTTGTTTTTATAAATTATTTATTTAAATATTCAATCCAAGCTTTTGCAGATTTTAAAGTTCTGTATTCTTGAATAAAGGGATGAATTATGTAAACTTTTCTTTTTGGGTAATATATAATCGTATACCCCTTGTACGCAAAGTAGTCCATTTGATTTAAGTTTAAAAGGTAAAAAAAAAATAACCTAATTAATTAGGCCATTCGGTGAGTTTAACGTCTAAAATATCACAACCAGCCGTTTGTAAGAAAGTAACAATATTATTGCTTTCTACAAATGCTGCTGTGAAAAATAATGAATTTAATTCGATTGTGTACTGATAAAGTGTACGATTGTCTTGATGTCCGTAAAAAAAACGGAATGTTGCTTTGATCATTTTTGTTTAGATTTTAGATTTAATAATTGACAAAGATTAAAAATAAAATTTCATATAAAAAAATTTATTTTAAAATTTAACAAAAAAAAACAGAGTGTAGAAACACCCTGTTTAAATCTATGAATCCTCATAAAACAAAAATCTTATGACAAAAATAAGTTTTTTTCGGCAGTTCTCCTATTTATTAAACCTTTTACTACAACTCCATTGTCAAATACCCATTTGTCAAATTGATTTGCTACTGTATTTTTATCTGCTCCACTATTTAATAATTTGAGCATAGTTGATTTTTTAAATGCATTTATACCTACGTTATAAACAAAACTAATTAACGCATTGAACATATTATTTGTTAAAGGTACTTTTACCAAGCTTTTAATGTCTGCTGCGTTTTTTGATGTTTCCATTTCAAGCCATCTTTGAGCTTGTTCTTGCGTTATTATATCTCCTTGTATAACTTTCCTTTGCTTATCAAAATCATACGTCGAACCCCAACCAATAGTCCATACACCACCACTATCTTGATATGCTTTTAAATATAATCCACCTTCTTTTTGTTTAATAAAGTTTAGCGCATTGGCTAAACTTCCGCCTTTTGTAATTGCAGTAATTCCCAAAATTCCTAGTATTATTAAAATAATTTTATTTTGCTGCGTCATTAAGCGACTTTGTATGATCCTTAGCGGCCCATCCTAATAGCAATAAACCTATTGATCTAATTAAACTTTGCCATCCATTATTTACGGGTACCACTTCAGCCGAAGCAGCTAATACCCCCCCCAATGTTGTTTTCCAATTATTCATTTTTCTTTGTTTAAATAATCTAATTTTGTCTCGATTCTAGCTAATTTGTCGATAATATCGTAACGATCTGATTTTATCTCTTTCATATCGACTTCTATTTCTGATAATTTTTTTTTTGTAGTTCCGTAAAAACTACCAATAAAAATAATAGTACCTACAAATGATACCAAATAAAATATGTTTTCCAAATTAGCGTCCATTATTTATTTTCTAATAATTCAATTCTTTGTAATAAATTTTCAATCAAATTTTGTTGTTGTTGAACAGCTTTAGTTAATAAAGCTATCATATTGTTATATTCAACCCCAGCTAATTTTTTGGTTCCGTCCTCTAAAATATTATAAAATACTAATTCTTTATTTACTTGCTCTACCTCATCAGCTATAAAACCATAATTAATATTTTCGTTTAGTTCATCAGTATATTGATTTGTTAAACTGTCTTTTTTTCTATAATTAAATTGAACTGGATTTAAATTAAATATATACGATATATCATTTATAGATTCAATATTTTCTTTTGATTCTCTAGTTGAAACTAAATAGCCTAAATTACCTGAAGCATCAACGTTTACAGTTCTACTACCAGGAAGTGGATTATTATATGGGGATAACGCTCTTGTACCTGTATTTGTATAACCGTCATCTCTTACATAAAACAAGACATTTGCAGTACTATCTTCTGCAAATAAAGTAAATGCACTACTTGAAGTACCATTTCCTTTTATCCTTAATTTAACAGAAGCTAAATCGGTTGTATTAATTCCAACGTTACCAGATGAAGCTATTGTAAATCTAGTAACATTGCCTGAAGTAGTTCTAAATATAATATCTCCTGTTGAAGTATTATTTATGTAATTATCAACTCCTTGCTGAAATATACTAAAAGTATTAGTACCATCACTTAAACTTAAATTACTTCTAGAAGCATTATTAATTTGTAAACCTGTTCCAGATGCAAAAGATGGTGTTGATGTACCAATTCCAACATTACCATTATTTGCAAATGTTACTTTTGTACCCGAACTTGTACCTGTATAATAAAATGCTAAATCACTATCAACACTATTAGTAGTAGGAATTAAAGTCCAAGTTTTAGCAGATAAAGAACTATTGCCAATATTTAATGCTGGAAGCCCACCACCTACATTTACAGTTAGAGCACCGGTTAAAGTTCCACCCGTTAATGGCAAATAACTTGATAAATTAGAAGTTAAAGCAATAGTTCCATCAGCATTTGGACATATAAAAGTTCTTTGAGCAGTAAAACCACTAAAATCAAAAAAAAGTTTATTTGCTGAACTGTCCCTTTGAAAAATAACCCCACTTGTTAAAAAACCAATTGCACCATATCCTGCTTCTGGGCTTAAACCAGTACCGTTTTTTATTTTTGGACTTGTAATAAATTTTACCGTACTACCGCTATCAATACTAATTGCAGTAGTTGCATTAGTAAAATTGTAAATATCAAAAGTATCGGTTGCCGTATTACCTATTCGCCATTTTGCCGATGAAGTATTTAAAAACGAAATAGCCGATTGACTTCCTGCCGTATTATTTAAAGCTAATATTGGATTGGTCCCACCAGTATGTACGTCTAGACTATTGCCTGGAGAATTGGTATTAATACCTAAACGATTATTTGTATCGTCCCAAAATAAATTTGCGTTATCTTGACTAATTAAGCCTCCAGATCCTGCAAATGTAACTGATCCGCTAGTTAGTGCCGTATCGGTTAAACTGTTTGTGCTTAACCCTCCAGAACTAATTAAAATCCCTTTTGTTGTAGTATTACCGTTTGTAGTTACTTGCTCTAAAGTTCCTGCCCCTGAACTAACGTTTGCAATTAAAGTCCAAGACGTTCCAGTGTCTTCGTAAATCGCTGCTGTATCTGTAGAAATAAATAATCTGCCTTGATATCCAGCTGCGGGTCGATTTGCAAATGTATCAGTATATATCGCAGGACTTCCTTTTTGATTGAGGACATTTAAATTTAATTGAAATCCCATATAATAATTTTAAAATATTTTTTTAACTACAACTAAATTATTTTGCCCTGCTCCAGTAAAATTAATTTGCAGGGTTGCCGTTGTATATTCGTTTTCGTTACCATCTATAACAAAACTTTGACTTGGGGCCAAACTAACGTTTTCAATAATTGCAGTTGTAGTTCCTAAATTAATGAATATAATAGAATTGCAATCCGTTGGAATAGACTGAGGAGTATTATAAGCAATAAAAACAGGTGTATAATTTCGTATCATAATTAACAAGTATATATTTGTTTTGAAATTCCTTTTATATTATTTTTATAAAATGCTAATTGTTCTGGGCTTAAAACTTCTGCTGGTGTAGGCTGAATTTGCATAGTATTCCAATAAGTTGGTGTTACTACAGAAAATTTTGGCAAATCAATTACAGATTTTAATACAGATTTATTTAAAGTATTATCATTTTTAAGATCTGGCTGGGTATTCTTATATAATTTATATAAAAGAAAAATTATAGTGCCGTAAATTAAGTATTCGCTTGTTTTCATATTATAATTTAGTTATATTGTTATCACTAATCCATCCAGTTTTTAAAACATTATTAGCCATAAAACTTACTTTAGTATATGGTAAATTTGG